>NZ_CP142850.1:2837500-3064689 GCF_036287235.1 Exiguobacterium sp. 9-2 | reverse complement strand
AAATACCCCCCTTTTTTTATCAAGATAGAAAAAATTTGTACACAGGCTTATACACAGACAAAGTTAATGAAGAAACTCGACTTATCCCCATAACGTAAAAACTGTGGATAACATTATCCACAGGCAGTTGAATCTGTGTATAAAGTTATCCACAGGGTGTGTATAACTTGTTTTGTCCTAAGCGATCAGGATCATGTTATGCACAATTAGTGTATCAAAAGAAATAAGCTCTGGCAATGGTTGGAATGATTTATCCACAAGTAAATTCAATCGTCCACAGGTAGTTACCCACAAGCTGTGGATAGTGTGGATAAATTGTGGATAAGAGGTGGATAACTTTTTGAAAGAGGAAGCGTTAAAAAAGAGTTATTCACAAAATACAAAAGAAGTGGAAAAAGGAAATCCAAAATCGAGGATTGACGTCGATTTTAAAAAATACTATCGTAGACAAAGTGAAGAGTTATCCACGGAAAGTGTGGATAATGTGGATAAGTCTGTGGATAGGTGGATAAGTCTATCAATCTGTTCTTTGTGATCCAGTCGCATTCTATTGTGTAATAGAGTTTGCATGCTGGAATCCTATCGCCTGTTTTTAAGAAACAAACCTTTATGCAAGGCGAGAAATCTTCTGAACTTTCATTGACAATGCCACAATCAGTTTATATAATGTACAAGACTGCCTTAAAGTAGAAAATAACAATTGGTTATAAAGATCTTTTAAAGGAGGTGCAGACGAATGAAACCAACTTTCAACCCAAACAACCGTAAGCGTAAAAAAGTTCACGGATTCCGTGCGCGTATGGCTACGAAGAGTGGCCGCCGTATCTTGGCTGCTCGCCGTCTTAAGGGCCGCAAAGCCTTGACTGTCTAATGCATTGATGCATCCATCACTTCGGGCATGATCCGAGGTGATTTTTTTTTATGTTTTTTCGTGTGTTCGTGCTTTTGTCACATGCGCCCTATCGCGTCGCATGTTTATTCTATGATATGATGAGAGACGACGAATTTTCGTAGTGTCAGGATGGAGTGTGAATAAGGTGAAGAAGGAATACCGCGTCAAGAAAGACAAGGAGTTCCAAGCGGTGTTTACTAAAGGAGCCTCTGTCGCAAATCGGCAATTTGTCGTGTATGCCTTGAAAAAGGAGCAACAGACTCACTTTCGGGTTGGTTTATCCGTCAGTAAGAAAATCGGGAATGCCGTCGTCCGGAATCAGGTAAAACGGTATCTTCGGGAAGCATGCCAGCAGCATGAAGCCTCGATTGCCCCGAATTATGATTTGGTGATCATCGCGCGCAATCCGGCCGCGAAGATGACCGCGCAAGAAGTGGCTGACAGTCTCCGTCACGTGCTCAAACGTTCCGGTGTCTGGATGCGATCAAAAAAATGAATCGTAGCAATGCATCCTGTTGATTTGTACGGCGCTCCCTTTCCTTGCCTTACTATAGAAGAAGATGGCGTTCGACAAAGCGTAAACAATTTCTAGGAGGAATTATGAACAAGAGAACTAAGATTTGGTTAACTCTCGGACTCATGTCCGTGCTCGCGATCGTATTATCCGGCTGTACACCTAGTTCGTATGGTACTGGTGAACCGATCACAGCAGACACAGAAGGTTTTTGGAAACATTACTTCGTTTGGCCGATGGCGTGGTTGATTCGTGAGATTTCACAGTTCTTTAGCGGTGATTACGGTATTGGAATCATCATTACGACACTTCTCGTTCGTCTTGTCATCCTTCCATTGATGATTAAACAAACGAAGAGTATGGGTGGAATGCAAGTCATTCAACCGGAAATGATGAAGCTTCGTGAGAAATACAGCTCAAAAGACCAAGAGACGCAACAGAAATTGCAACAGGAAATGATGAAGCTTTACCAAGAGCATAACGTCAATCCACTTGCAGGCTGTTTACCGATCTTGATCCAAATGCCGATCTTGATCGCGTTCTACAATGCCATCATTTATACACCGGCTATTTTCCAACATACGTTCCTCTGGTTCGACCTTGGGAAACCGGATCCATTCTTCATCTTGCCGATCATGTCTGCAGTACTGACGTATCTGCAACAAAAGATCTCGATGGCAGGTCAAGAAGACAACCCACAAATGAAAATCATGCTCTACGTCTTCCCGATCATGATCTTCATCATGGGTGTTACACTCCCATCTGCCCTTTCGCTTTACTGGGTCGTCGGTTATATCTTCTCGATCATCGTCACGATTGTTATCATGAAGCCGATGCGTGAAAAGATCAAAGTGCAGACAGAGGCAACACTTGCAGCAAAACGCGATAAGGAAGCGGCGCAAGCAGCTCCGGCTCCTAAAAAATCGAAAAAGAAACGCTAATACGTGAAGAGCGACGCTTTGTTTTGACAGAGTGTCGCTCTTTTTCTTTTGCGTCATTTCGTGTATAGTTGTTTCGTTATACCCATTGCAACGATTAAGGATTGAACACGTATAAAAAGACAGAAGAAAAACGAGGTGGAAGAACGGATGATGGAATTTGATACGATTGCCGCGATTTCGACGCCGATGGGAGAAGGGGCGATTGCGATCGTGCGCTTATCGGGTCCTGATGCAGTCGCTGTAGCCGACCGCGTCTATAAAGGAACCAACCGCTTGACGGAAGTACCAACCCATACGATTCATTACGGGAAATTGGTCGATCACGAGGCGGATCGTGTTGTTGATGAAGTAATGGTGAGTGTCATGCGCGCACCAAAGACGTTCACACGTGAAGATGTCATCGAATTGAATTGTCATGGAGGAGTCGTCGCGGTCAATCGTGTCCTCGAACTCATCCTCGCACAACCGGAAGTCCGATTAGCGGAACCGGGTGAATTCACGAAACGTGCGTTCTTGAACGGACGAATCGATTTGTCGCAGGCGGAAGCTGTCATGGATCTCATCCGCGCGAAGACGGATCGAGCGATGCATGTCGCCGTCAGTCAAATTGAAGGACGTCTCTCAAAACTCGTCCAAGACTTACGTCAACAACTGTTGCAGACGATTGCTGCGATCGAAGTCAACATCGATTACCCGGAATATGACGCAGAAGAGATGACACAACAGATCGTCGAACGTGACGCTGGAGCTGTCCGCGCGATTCTGGCAGAGTTATTAACAACGGCACGCCAAGGAAAAATCCTTCGTGAAGGGTTATCCACAGCGATCATCGGTCGTCCGAACGTCGGTAAATCGTCTTTGCTCAACACATTGGTGCAAGAAGCGAAGGCCATCGTCACGGATATCGCGGGAACGACACGCGATACGATCGAGGAGTACGTCAATGTTCGTGGTGTACCACTAAAGTTGATTGATACGGCAGGGATTCGAGAGACGGAAGATATCGTCGAACGGATGGGTGTCGAAAAGTCGCGTCAGGCTTTAAAGACGGCCGATTTGATCTTACTCGTCCTAAACGGGAACGATGTCCTAACGGATGAGGACGTTTTGCTGTTTGAAGCGATTAAAGGGATGAACGCAATCATCATCGTCAACAAGAGTGACTTGGCGCAACAGATTGATTTGGTACGTGTCACGGAACTTGCCGATGGTCGACCAATCGTTACGACGTCCTTGCTCGAAGAAGCAGGGGTCAACGATCTTGAAGCGGCGATTGCGAGTCTGTTCTTTGAACAGGGTGTCGAGAGTCAAGATATGACGTACGTCTCGAATGCACGACATATCCAACTGATCAAACGCGCGAGTCAAATGATTGAAGATGCCCTCGGTGCAGCAGAAGCAGCGATGCCGATTGACATGGTACAGATCGATTTACGACGGGCATGGGACACGCTCGGCGAAATCAATGGAGATACAGCACAGGATAGTTTATTGGATCAGTTGTTTTCGCAGTTCTGTCTCGGGAAATAATTCGAGACGACTGCGTGTGGAATAAGAAGGAGGAACCAGTACTATGGCTTATCAAGCAGGTGAATTCGACGTCATCGTCGTCGGAGCCGGACATGCCGGCATTGAAGCCTCTCTTGCTGCGGCACGAATGGGCTCGAAAACGGTCATGTTGACAATGAATCCCGATATGGTCGGATTCATGTATTGCAACCCGTCGATCGGTGGTCCTGCAAAAGGGATCGTCGTCCGGGAAATCGATGCGCTCGGTGGTGAAATGGCACGCGCGATCGATGCAACGTATATTCAAATGAAAATGTTAAACACGTCAAAAGGTCCTGCTGTACGAGCATTACGGGCGCAGGCAGATAAATTCGAATACCAAAACCGGATGAAAAAAGCGCTCGAGGATGAGCCGAATCTTCTCTTGCGTCAAGCGCTCGTCGAACGGTTGTTGATCGATGAAGAAGGACGTTGCGTCGGTGTCGTCACGAATACAGGGGCGGAGTACCGGGCGAAAGCGGTCATCATCACGACCGGAACGTTCATGCGCGGAAAAATCATCATCGGTGAATTGTCGTACGAGAGTGGTCCGAACAATCAGATGCCATCGATCAATCTATCGAAACATCTTGAAGAACTTGGATTTGAGCTCGCACGTTTCAAGACAGGTACACCACCGCGAATCGACGGGAAAACGATCGATTACTCGAAGACGGAGATCCAACCAGGTGACGAAGTAGCGCTTCCGTTTAGTCATGAAACGACACAGATGATCACGGAACAAATTCCATGCTGGTTGACGTATACGACGGAGTATACGCATCAGTTGATCGATGCGAATCTACACCGTTCACCGATGTTCTCTGGGATGATTAAAGGGACAGGTCCCCGTTATTGCCCATCGATCGAAGATAAGGTCGTCCGGTTCAACGATAAACCGCGTCACCAAATCTTCCTTGAGCCAGAAGGTCGCGATACGGAAGAAGTCTACGTGCAAGGGTTATCGACAAGTTTACCGGAAGACGTTCAACACGATATTCTCCGCTCGATTCCTGGGCTTGAGAATTCAGAAATGATGCGTCCTGGTTATGCGATTGAATACGATGCTGTCGTTCCGACACAACTCTGGCCAACGCTCGAAACAAAACGTGTTCCTGGTTTATTCACAGCGGGTCAAATCAACGGAACAAGTGGTTATGAGGAAGCAGCGGGCCAAGGGATCATGGCAGGAATCAATGCTGGACTACAAGTTCAAGGCAAAGAACCACTCATCTTGTCACGTTCACAAGGCTATATCGGTGTCATGATCGATGATCTCGTCACGAAAGGTACGAACGAACCGTACCGCCTCTTGACGTCACGTGCCGAGTACCGCTTGTTGCTCCGTCATGATAATGCGGATCTTCGTCTGTCGGAAATCGGACATGAACTCGGTTTGATCTCGGAAGAACGCCAAGCGAAGTTGCTCGACAAACAAGAGCAAATCCGTCTTGAGATGAAACGTCTTGAGAAGGTCGTCATCAAAGCGACACCGGACGTGAATGCACAGCTAGAAGCGATTGGTGCATCGCCACTTAAGGAAGCCTTGCATGCGATCACGTTGCTGAAACGCCCGGAAATCACATATGCGATGATTGCGCAGATGACACCACCGGAAACACCATTGTCTGCAGAAGCAGCAGAACAAGTCGAAATCCAAGTCAAATATGCCGGCTACATCGATAAACAACTCGATCAAGTCGAAAAAATGATGCGGATGGAGCAAAAACGGATTCCGGATCGTCTCGATTACGATGCGATCAGTGGATTAGCGATTGAAGCGAAACAAAAACTAAACCAAGTGCGTCCGCTCTCGATCGGACAAGCATCCCGGATTTCAGGGGTTAATCCGTCTGATATCTCGATCTTGCTTGTCTATATCGAACAAGGCCAATACGCATTGACTGCGGAGTGAACGAGATGAACCAACAGCAATTCGTAACAGCATTGGCAACACAGGGACTTGAGGTCTCAGAACATCAGTTGCATCAATTCAAGCGGTATTATGAACTGCTCGTCGAGTGGAATGAAAAGATGAACCTGACGGCGATTACCGATGAAGAAGGTGTCTATTTAAAGCACTTCTATGACTCGATCACAGCAGCGTTCTATTTTGATTTCACGACAGTCACGACGGTTTGTGATGTCGGAGCAGGTGCTGGATTCCCGAGTCTGCCGATCAAAATCATGTTCCCGCACCTTCAAGTGACGATCGTCGATTCATTGAACAAACGAATCGGCTTCCTGAATCATTTAGCGACGGAACTTGGACTCGAAGGTGTCGCGTTCCATCATGGACGCGCAGAAGAGTTCGGTAAAAATAAACAATTCCGCGAACGATTTGACGTCGTGACCGCACGTGCGGTTGCCCGGATGTCCGTTCTCGCGGAATATTGCCTACCACTTGCGAAAGTCGGAGGACAATTCGTTGCCTTGAAGGCGGCGAAAGTCAGTGAAGAGCTTGAGGATGGTGCGATTGCCTTGAAAGTACTCGGTGGGAATTTACGGGAAAGTTTCCAGTTCCAATTGCCAGGCGAGGAAAGTGAGCGTAATATCGTTATTGTAGATAAAAAACGAACAACACCCGGGAAATATCCGCGTAAAGCGGGAACGCCTGCGAAAGATCCATTAAGCTAAACACCGTTTCACGTGAAACGGTGACTGATAAAGGTGAGGTGCGCCAACGTGAGAAATGCAATTGCCAAACTGCTCGGTAAACCTGCTACGATCGAGCTTGACCCCCAAGAGACGGTTCAGGAATTACCATTGACAGAACTTGTTGCGAATCAGTTCCAACCACGGACTGTGTTTGACGGGGACCGAATTGAAGAACTAGCGGTTACGATCGAAGAGCACGGGTTACTCCAGCCGATCGTCGTTCGAAAACAAGGAACAGGGTACGAAATCATTGCCGGAGAACGACGGTACCGAGCAGTGCGCTCGCTTGGCTGGGAAACGATTCCTGCCATCGTCAAAGAGATGACGGACGAGACGACTGCTTCCCTGGCATTGATTGAAAATCTGCAACGCGAAGACTTGACACCAATCGAAGAAGCGGAAGCTTATGAGCGTTTGCTTGCATTACAAGACATCACGCAAGAAGTGTTAGCCCGTAAGCTCGGACGTAGTCAATCGACGATTGCCAACAAATTACGTTTGCTCCGATTGCCAATGGATGTCCGGGAAGCATTGAAGCAACGGACAATCACGGAACGTCACGCCCGAGCGTTATTGCCACTTAAGGATGAAGCGTTACAAGTAACGGTACTCGCTGAAATTCTGGAACGGGAATGGAACGTCAAGGAGACGGAGCGCCGGGTGGAACGATTGATGACACCACAGCCACCGAAGAAAAAACGTCATAAAAGCTTTGCACGAGATACACGAATCGCGTTAAACACCTTGCGGGATTCCGTCGATATGATCGAGCAGACTGGATTGACGATCGAAAAAGAAGAAGTCGATTGCGAAGAATATGTAGAGGTGCGAATTCGCATCGTGAAGGCACGTCCGGAATAAGCGGTCGTGCCTTCCGCTACGTTTAGGAGAGAAAGCACGTGAATGAATTACCTGTTCGGGCGATTCGCCCGAATCCGACTCAACCTCGGAAACGATTCAATGAAAAAGCATTAGAAGAGTTAGCCCAATCGCTCGTTCGTCACGGAATGATCCAACCGATCGTCGTCCGACCACGAGATGGCTATTACGAAATCATTGCCGGTGAACGGCGCTATCAGGCGGCAAGTCGCGCAGGATTCGAACGTGTACCGGTCCTTGTGATTGAAGCAGACGAGACACGCGTCATGGAGCTCGCCTTGATCGAAAACATCCAACGGGCAGACTTATCTGCAATTGAAGAAGCGATGGCATATGCGGAGATGATCGAGGAATTCGGCATTACGCAAGCAGAGCTTGCACAGCGTGTCGGGAAAAGTCGTTCGCACATTACGAACAGCCTTCGACTGTTACAGTTGCCATTGCTCGTTCAACAAGCGGTCATGGACGAACGTTTGTCGATGGGACATGCCCGCGCGCTCCTGTCGCTGAAACATCCAAAGAAAATCGAACAGATGGCAGAACGGGTCATGGCGGAGAACTGGAACGTCCGTCGGTTAGAGCAGGCGCTTCGGGAACGTAAGGAATCCGCCCGTCCGCAACAAGCGACCGCTGTTCAATTCGTCGAGGAATCACTTCGCGAAAAATACGGGGCGACAGTTCGGATTAAACAAGGAAAACAAACAGGGAAACTCGAGATCGATTTTATAGACGAAGACGACCTCAATCGGTTGCTCGACTTGCTGTTACCTGAATCGGATCACTAAAAAGAAGCGATCCGGGCGACGGTTCGCTTCTTTTTGCTTACATTGAACGCGGCGTGAAAGAAATCGTCGTCCGTGTGGATTCAGCGGAGAGTTTCGCATCAAGTAAGTGGAAGCTGTTCGCGACGAGTTCCGCTAGTTCATAAACAAGGTGTAACCGTGTGTTCTGGAGAATCATCATCTCCATGAATCCACTGACGTTGACGACAGCCTTAATGTTGAAGTCACCGACCGCAGGCAATTCTTTTTGGACGCCGGCGCCGGGTGCGAGTGGACCTTCCGAGAAAAAGACATGTCCGACACTTGAAAGGCGACCGAGACACGCATCGATCGCGATGACGAGTGGACGGTAATGGGTCGTTTGGATCGAGTGAATGGTTTCTGCGAGATTCAGTGCATGGACGGGTTTAGCGAGTGTACCGTAGACGTGAAGATGAGCAGGCGCTTGTTTCTCGAGGAATGTCCCAACGAGTGGACCGAGTGAGTCACCTGTCGAACGATCAGAACCAATGCAGACGAGTACGATCGGACGTTTTTCTTGGACGGCAGAGACTTGTTCGAATAATTGTTCAGCTAAGCGTTCTTTCGCGAACGGTTCCGTATATTCTAAAAAGAAAGAATAGGGCTTGGGCTCGTGCGAATGAAAGCGGAAGTTCATCGAAATCATCCTTTCTTCTCTTGATGTCGGTGTCGTGGTGGATTGGCAAGAGTGAAGGGTTCTTAGATGATTTTCCTTTCCCGGTTTTTCCAGAAATCTAACGTCAAAATCGGCTCTTTGGTTGAAACTCGATTAAAATCACGTATACTGTCGTAATAGAGAGAATAAGAAAGGATGAGAGAATGGCTACCAATCAAGATGTACAAGAATCCGTCGCCCAAGTCGATAAATTGATCAATCAAGTAATGGATGCGGATATGTGGATTCGTTTTGGGATGAAACTACTGATTGCGCTCATCATCATCGCGGCGTTCTATGTGTTGACGCGCGTTTTGACTGGGGCAGTCTCACGTCTCTTTACGATCAGGAAAATCAATGAACATGACTACTTGGCACAACGACAGAACGAGACGCTGTTGAAGTTGCTCCAAAATGCGATTCGTTACGTACTTGGAATCATCATGTTGTTGACAGTGCTTAGTCAGTTCGGAATCAACATCACCGGTCTCGTCGCCAGTGCCGGAATCGCTGGTCTCGCGATTTCGTTTGGTGCGAAGAACTTGGTGCAAGATATCATTACAGGAGCGTTCATCATCTTCGAACGTCAGTTTAAAGTCGGAGATTATGTACGCGTCGGTGTAATCGAAGGCGTCGTGACGGAACTTGGTATCCGGACGACAAAACTCAAAGGACTCAACGGGGAAATCCACATCATCCCGAACGGTCAGATTTTGCAAGTCACGAACTATTCGGTCGACAACAGTTTCGCACTCGTCGATGTCCAAGTCTCCTATGATGAGGATCTTGAACGCGTCGAACAAGTTCTGCATGAGATTGCAGACCGGACGACGAAGAAGTATGTCGATATGTTCGTCGAGCCGATTCAGATGCTCGGTGTTCAGACACTTGGTCCTTCAGAAGTCGTCTATCGTTTGATGGCAGAAGTACCACCGATGCAACATTTCCAAGCTGGTCGTCTGATCCGGAAGGAATTGAAGCAAGGACTCGAAGAAGAAAACATCAAGATCCCGTATCCACGGATGGTCATGATGAATCCAGAACAAAAGAATGGTGGACAGACGGATGATTCCAAAAACGTATCAACTCCATGATTATGTTGAGATGAAGAAGCAGCATCCATGTGGAACGAACCGATGGCAGATCATTCGGGTCGGCATGGATATCCGAATCAAATGCCAAGGTTGCGGGGCGAGCATTTTAATGCCACGTCGTGATTTTGATAAACGATTGAAAAAAGTCTTACCAGAGTGACGAAAAAGCGGATGTGATTCTCGTGATCACATCCGCTTTTTCGTTGTCTTTCGTAAGCAAAGTGATTGTGTTCGATTAGAGCGTGATTAAAAAAGACGGTCGAGCTCCTTGCTTAAAAAAAATGAACTATCTATAATTGTGAAAGATGTGCTGACGTGGTGTAATCATTCTACCCACTGCGGCCGCTAGCACGGATTTCCTAGGAAATACCGAAAAGGAGGAATTCCAAGTGGGATTAACAGCAGGAATCGTTGGCTTACCAAACGTAGGAAAATCAACACTTTTTAACGCCATCACACAAGCAGGTGTCGAGGCAGCGAACTATCCGTTCGCAACGATCGACCCGAATGTCGGTGTCGTTGAAGTACCAGATGCACGTCTTCGGAAATTGACAGAACTCGTCAACCCGAAAAAGACGATCCCGACAGCATTCGAATTCACGGATATCGCCGGTATCGTAAAAGGTGCGTCTAAAGGGGAAGGGCTCGGAAATAAATTCCTCGCGAACATTCGTGAAGTAGATGCGATCTGTCAGGTGGTACGTTGTTTCGTAGATGAAAACATCACACACGTGGCCGGAAAAGTCTCACCGATCGATGATATCGAGACGATCAACCTCGAATTGATCCTCGCAGATCTTGAGCAGGTCGAAAAACGGATTCAGCGTGTCCAAAAACAAGTCAAGTCGCGCGATAAAAACGCAGCGGCTGAGCTTGAAGCACTTGAAATCGTGCAAGCGTTGCTCGAAGATGAGAAACCAGCACGTCTCGCTGAATTGAATGAAGATCAAGCAGCACTCGTCAAACACTTCCAATTGTTGACGATGAAACCGATGCTTTACGTCGCGAATGTCGGCGAAGATGAAGTCGCAGATGCAGACAGCAATGAGAACGTGCGTCTCGTCCGTGAATTCGCAGCAAAAGAAGGCGCAGAAGTCATCGTCATCTGTGCTCGGATCGAAGAAGAAATTGCAGAGCTTGAGCCGGAAGAGCGTCAAGAGTTCCTCGTCGATCTCGGAATCGAAGAGTCGGGTCTTGATCAATTGATCCATGCGGCGTACAGCACGCTTGGTCTTGCGACATACTTCACAGCAGGTGAAAAAGAAGTACGCGCTTGGACGTTTAAAAAAGGCATGAAAGCTCCACAATGTGCGGGTGTCATCCACTCGGACTTCGAACGCGGATTCATCCGTGCAGAAGTCGTTTCGTACGAAGATCTAGCAGCTGCAGGTAACATGGCGACAGTCAAGGAACAAGGTCGTTACCGTTCAGAAGGTAAGGAATATGTCTTCCAAGACGGCGATGTCGTCACATTCCGCTTCAACGTCTAATCGAAAACGAATCGTTATTGCATAAAGCAAAATACTTTGGTAGTATTAACGAATGTGAGTAATGAATTATTGCTCCTTGCTCGAACATTCGAGCCGCCAGTCCAAGAGGAGGTGACAGATATGCGTAAATACGAAGTACTTTACATCATCCGTCCGGAACTTGATGAGGAAACACGCAAAGCAACAGTGGAGCGTTTTAACAAAGTCCTCACTGATAACGGTGGTACAGTTGATAAAACAACTGAAATGGGTAAACGTCGTTTCGCTTACGAAATCAATGATATGCGTGAAGGGTTCTACGTTCTTCTTAACGTTACTGCTGAACCAGCAGCTACAAAAGAACTTGACCGTCTCATGAAGATCAGTGACGATATCGTTCGCTTAATGATCACAAAAGACGAGAAATAAGCTGAAACAGGAGAGTGATTCTGATGATTAACCGCGTCGTTTTAGTCGGTCGGTTAACTCGTGACCCGGAAATGCGTTATACGCAGAGCGGGATTGCGGTAACGCGATTCACACTCGCATGTGACCGTCCTTTCACAGGGCAAGATGGGAAGCGAGAAGCTGATTTCATCGATTGCGTCGTTTGGCGCAAGCAAGCAGAGAACGTTGCTCAGTATTTGAAGAAAGGTAGTCTTGCTGGTGTAGAGGGTCGCCTCCAGATTAGCAGCTACGACGATAAAGAAGGGCAACGCCGTTATCGTGCGGAAGTCGTCGCTGATAGCGTCCGCTTCCTTGAGTCACGTAACGCGAGCCGTTCTTCGGATGGTAGCGAAGGCTACGCTTCATCAACTGGTGGAAACGGGAATGCTGCAGGATGGGGTTCACAGCAACAGCAGAACAACTCTTCCTCGCCAGCACCCGCTTCATCGAATTCGGGCTTCGGCGCTGATCCGTTCAGCGGCGGTAGTTCGATCGACCTTTCAGACGACGATCTCCCGTTCTAAGGAAATCGTCCTGAAAAATCCAAGTTAAAAAGGAGGTTAATCACATGGCACGTCGTCCAGGTGGAAAACGTCGTCGTAAAGTATGTTACTTCACGTCGAACCACATCACTCATATCGATTATAAAGACGTAGAACTTCTCAAACGTTTCATTTCGGAACGCGGTAAGATTCTTCCACGTCGTGTGACTGGTACTTCAGCGAAATACCAACGTCCACTTACAATCGCAATCAAACGCGCACGTCAAATGGCTTTAATTCCATACGTGGCTGACTGATTTCGTAGCACCATCCTCAAGCGTGAGGGTGGTGCTTTTTTTCGCTTCTCTTTCATCCCCTCCTGCTTTTCGGTTATAATAAACAAGTTACTAAAAATTTTAATTAACCCTATAGAGCATATAAGGAGGACACGATGGAGTCAGGTCAACAAGTATCACCGGAACGCGAACGACGTATCGTTCGCTTCATTCCGTATCTATTAATCGTCGGTCTGCTTCTCGTCGTCGCTGTCCGCGAACCGGTCATCTCTGCCATCGGAGCCGTCGTGACTGCCCTCCTCTTCGGATTGCACCTATTCGAAGAACGTCGTGCACGCAGGGCATGGGAGACGTACGTCGCCGGAATCTCGATGCAAGTCGAGGAGACGGGACAAGATGCGTTGACGAACATGCCAATCGGGATTTTGTTATACGATGAGGAAACGCTTGTCACCTGGTTCAATGATCCGATGCGGGATATCTTTGATGATGTAGCAATGGGACAGACGCTCAATGAGCTCGATCCCTTATTCATCGAAATGGTCGCGACGAATGAGGATCAAGCGACGCTTGAAATCGGCGATGCCGTGTATCGTGTCTTTTCGAATCATGAGAACCGGACCTTTTACCTGTTCGATATGACGGAAGAAGCACAAGTTGAACAACAACTCGTCGATAATCAGACGGTCATCGGTGTCATCTATCTCGATAACTACGATGAGATGACACAAGGCATCGAGGATCAGTTACGCAGTGAACTGAACAGCCGGGTCACGCAGTTGTTGAATCACTGGGCAGCGGAACACGGGACGTATATCAAGCGGACCGCGTCCGATCGGTATTTCATCGTTACGACAGAAGAGAATCTACGGATTCTCGAACGATCGAAATTTACGATTCTGGATACGGTTCGGGAAGAGACGAGTCAACGCGGCGTCCAGTTGACGTTATCCATCGGAATTGGTTGCGGAAGTGACCCGATTCCGGCGCTTGGTCAGATGGCTCAGTCGAGTCTCGATCTTGCGCTGGGACGAGGAGGCGACCAAGTCGTCATCAAACGTGATGGGAAGGTCCGCTTTTACGGCGGCAAGACGAATCCGACGGAAAAACGGACGCGCGTCCGGGCCCGGGTCATCGCTAACTCGCTTCGTGACTTAATGCAGGAATCGAGCCGTGTCCTGATCATGGGTCACAAAAATCCAGACATGGATGCACTCGGATCAGCAATTGGCATTTTGAAGCTTGCGGAAATGAACGATAAGGAAGCACATATCGTCTTACCACCGGAAGAAATCGGACGCGGGATTCGCCGGATGATGGATGAGATTGCCGAAGTACCACAACTCGAGACACGATTCGTCAATGCGTTTCAAGCTGATCAATTGATCGACGATCAGACGTTACTCGTCGTCGTCGATACACACAAACCATCGCTTGTTGTCGTACCGGCCTTGCTCGATCGATTCGAGCATATGGTCGTGATTGATCATCATCGTCGGGGCGAAGATTTCATCGAAGATGCGGTTCTCGTGTATCTTGAGCCGTATGCTTCTTCGACATCAGAGCTCGTCACCGAGCTGATCGAGTACCAACCGACGAATCAGAAACTGGCGATGCTTGAAGCGACGGCGTTACTCGCTGGGATCATCGTTGATACAAAAGGCTTTGCCCTGCGGACCGGTTCTCGGACGTTCGATGCTGCATCCTATTTACGCTCACAAGGTGCTGACACAGTGCTCGTACAAGAGTTTCTCAGTCAGGATCTTGAGACGTACGTCGAGCAGTCACATATCCTCGAGCGATCCGAAGTCTATACGGAAGGGATGGCGATTGCGACAGCAGAGCCAGGCGTCATTCACGATCAAGTATTGATTGCGCAAGCAGCCGATCAATTGTTATCGCTTCGAGGCATTCGCGCCGCTTTCGTCATCGCGGAACTTCAAGACGGACGAACGGCGATTAGCGCCCGTTCGCTTGGGGATGTCAACGTTCAGTTGATCATGGAGACGCTCGGTGGCGGCGGTCACTTGACGAACGCGGCGACACAGATGTCAGAATCAGTCGTCACCGTGGCGGATGCGTTGCGTAAAGCAATCGATCAATATTTAGAAGATGAGACAAAAGGAGAGGAATCAGAATGAAGGTTATTTTCTTACAGGATGTAAAAGGACAAGGGAAAGCAGGAGACGTCAAAGACGTGGCCGATGCTTATGCAAATAATGTACTCTTCAAGAAAAAGTTGGCGCGCCCTGCGACGACTGGCAACTTGAAGCAACATGAAGCACACGAACGTAAAGCAGCAGAAGAAGCGAAACAGAACTTGCTTGACGCGCAAGCGTTAAAAGAAAAAATCGAAAAAGAGACGATCGTCGTCTCGACGAAAGCCGGTGAAGGCGGTCGTGTCTTCGGATCAGTCACAAGTAAACAGATCGCAGAAGCACTTAAAAGCATGGGTTACAAGATCGATAAACGCAAAATCGAGCTCGAGCACCCGATCAAGGCACTTGGCTTTACGAAGGTACCATTGAAGTTACACAACGAAGTGACAGCGACACTGAACGTTCAGGTCAAAGAGGCGTGAGTAGAAAAGGGGACCGGTGATGAGTGAAGTCATGCAAAATATGCCTCCCCAAAGCATCGAGGCAGAACAAGCCGTCCTAGGGGCGATCATGATTGATGCGGATCGTTTGATCAGTGCATCGGAACGTCTGTTACCGCAGGACTTTTACCGTGCCTCTCACCAACGGATCTTTGAAGCGATGCTCGTGCTGTCCGACCGAGGCGAAGCGATCGACCTCGTTACGGTGACAGCCGAGCTCAGTACGCTCGGGATTCTAGATGAGATTGGTGGTCTACCCTATCTAGCGGAACTGGCAGAAGGGGTACCAACTGCAGCCAACATCAATTATTACGTCAACGTCGTTGACCAGAAGTCGACGCTCCGGCGTCTCATTCGGACGGCAGGCGAGATCGTCACTGATGGATACGAACGGCAAAATGAGGTCGATGTCCTGCTGAACGAGGCAGAACGGAAGATTCTCGAAGTATCACAAGGAAAAGGAAGCGCGAGCTTCATCCCGATCTCGGACGTCTTGACGAGTGCCTATGCAACGATTGATAAATTGCATAAGCAGAGCGGCGAGACGACGGGGATTCCGACCGGTTTCCAAGATCTCGATAAGATGACGGCCGGCTTCCAGCGCAACGATTTAATCATCGTCGCAGCACGTCCGTCGGTCGGGAAGACCGCGTTCGCCTTGAACATCTCGCAAAACGTCGCAACACGCGCTGACGAGAACGTCGCCATCTTCAGTCTTGAGATGGGTGCCGAACAGCTCGTCATGCGGATGCTCTGTGCCGAAGGAAACGTCGACGCGCAGCGTCTGCGGACGGGTCAACTCGAAGAAGAGGACTGGGGGAAGTTATCGCTTGCGATGAGTAACTTGTCTCAAGCCGGTATCTACATCGACGATACACCAGGTATTCGGGTCAATGATATCCGGGCGAAATGCCGTCGTTTGAAGCAGGAGCATGGTCTTGGGATGATCATGATCGATTACTTGCAGTTGATTCAAGGGAATGGTCGCTCTAGCGACAACCGTCAACAAGAGGTTTCGGAAATTTCCCGTTCCTTGAAATCACTCGCGCGTGAACTTGAAGTCCCCGTCATCGCCTTATCGCAGCTCTCGCGTGGGGTGGAGAGTCGTCAAGATAAGCGACCGATGATGTCGGATATCCGGGAATCGGGAGCGATCGAGCAAGATGCCGATATCGTCGCCTTCTTGTACCGTGATGATTACTACAATAAAGAAACGGAAGATGCGAATACGATTGAGATCATCATCGCGAAACAGCGGAATGGTCCAACCGGTACCGTCAAGCTCGCCTTCCGAAAAGAATTCAACAAGTTCGTGGATCTCGAGCCAAGCAACTCGTACGCGCCACCTGCTTAATCCAAGCTGCGTCTTGCCCTCGATGAATCGGAGGCAAAACGTAGCTTTTTTTATTTTCACCTAAAGATTCTCAGTTTATTCACTAAAAACGATAATTAAACGAACGAAAGAGAATTGTAACAATTAATTGTTCGGTATTTGGTTGACTTCTTTTTTTTATCGCGTTACACTTAGTCGTGGTTTTGAATCGTACGTGGAGGTGGATGATAAGATGTCATCAGTAGTAGTAGTCGGAACACAGTGGGGCGACGAAGGAAAAGGGAAAATCACCGATTTTCTTTCAAAACAAGCTGACGTCGTAGCACGTTATCAAGGTGGAGACAATGCAGGACATACGATCGTATTCAATAACGAGACGTACAAATTGCACTTGATCCCATCAGGTATTTTTTACTCGGATAAGAAATGTGTCATCGGGAACGGTCTTGTCGTCAACCCGAAATCACTCGTCAAGGAATTGAAGTATCTGCACGATCGTGGTGTTTCAACGGATAACTTGTTAATTTCGAATCGGGCGCATGTCATCTTGCCGTATCATCAGTTGCAGGATCAGTTAGAAGAAGAAGCGAAGGGCGACGCAAAAGTCGGAACGACGCTAAAAGGAATCGGACCGTGCTACATGGATAAAGCCGCACGAATCGGAATCCGGATGGCAGACTTACTCGACAAAGAAACGTTTGCTGAGAAGTTAAAGATCGTTCTCGACCAAAAGAACCGCATGTTCACGAAAATGTATGACGCTGAACCAATCGCGTTCGACGATATCTTCGAAGAGTACTATGCATATGGACAAGAGTTCGCGAAATATGTCTGTGATACATCCGTCGTCGTCAACGATAGCCTTGATCACGGTGAAAAAGTGTTGTTTGAAGGCGCACAAGGTGTCTTACTCGACCTTGACCACGGAACGTATCCGTTCGTTACATCATCGAACGCATCAGCTGGCGGTGTTGCATCAGGTGTTGGTGTCGGTCCAGCCCGAATTGACCATGTCGTCGGTGTTTGTAAAGCGTACACGTCACGTGTCGGTGACGGTCCGTTCCCAACGGAATTGTTTGATGATATCGGTCATCAAATCCGTGAAGTCGGTCGTGAATACGGGACGACGACAGGACGTCCGCGTCGTGTTGGTTGGTTCGACTCTGTCGTCGTTCGCCACTCGCGCCGTACAAGTGGGTTGACGGATCTTTCGCTCAACTCGATCGACGTTCTGACAGGACTCGAAACGTTGAAGATCTGTACATCGTACGAATTCAATGGTAAACAGATCGATGAGTACCCAGCAAGCTTCCGTGATCTTGAAGCATGTGTCCCAGTTTACGAAGAGCTTCCAGGCTGGAAAGAGGACATCACAGGTGTCCGTCGCTTTGAAGATCTACCGTTGAACGCACAGAACTACGTCAAGCGGATCGCGGATCTGACAGGTATCTCGCTCGTCACGTTCTCGGTCGGACCGGGTCGTGAACAGACCGTCGTCTTGCGTGATCTCTACGAAGAAGCATAAGTCTCAATAGCCTCTTGCTTCCTGCAAGAGGCTGTTTTTTGTGCGAAATGGTTCACAAACGGAAGCAAAAACAGGTATACTGAATACAGTGTTTCACGTGGAACCTCTCCCGTGAGACGACGAACAGTAGAGCGAGTGGCGCCGGGAGTTTCCGTCGCCACCTTTCTATATGCCGAAAAAACAGGTAAAATAGATTGAATAGAAATTTTTAAGGGGGCACACCCAGTGACGGAACGTAAAATTCTAGTCGTCGATGACGAGTTACCGATTGCAGATATACTCAAGTTTAAATTAGAAAAAGAAGGCTACCAGGTCGCGATCGCAAACGACGGCGTGGAGGCATTAGAAAAATTCGAGGAGTTCAAACCGGATTTGATGTTACTTGATATCATGCTTCCACTAATGGACGGGATGGAGGTCTGCCGGGAGGTCCGGAAGACGTCGAAGATTCCAATCATCATGCTGACAGCAAAGGATTCTGAAATTGATACGGTACTTGGTCTTGAGCTTGGTGCGAATGATTACGTGACGAAGCCATTCAGCTCACGTGAGTTACTCGCCCGCGTTAAAGTCCACTTGCGCAATACGAGTCCGGAAGCTACACCACAACCGGTTGGACCAGGTCCACTCAAAGTCGGAGAACTGTATATCGATACGAATTCGCATACAGTGACACGTAAGGATCAAAAGATCGAGCTGACGCAGCGTGAGTTCGAATTGTTGCATTACCTCGCGAAAAACATCGGTCAAGTCATGACGCGTGAGCATTTGTTGCAGACGGTCTGGGGCTATGACTACTTTGGTGACGTCCGGACAGTCGACGTCACAGTGCGCCGTCTTCGTGAAAAAGTCGAAGATAACCCAAGTACGCCGGTCTATATCATGACGCGTCGTGGAGTCGGCTACTATCTCCAAGACGGGGAGAATGAATAACGATGTTAAAAGGAACGAACTTCTTTAAATCCATCCAATGGAAGCTTGTCGTCATCTATGCCTTATTGATTTTAGTGGCGATGCAGGTCATTGGTGTCTACTTCGTTCGTTCCCTTGAAAAGCAGTACATTACGAACTTCTCGAAGTCGGTCGAGGACCGGGCAGGTCTTGTCGCCTATAACGTCGGGAAGGAATTCGATAAAACAGGCGATGATGAAGCCTCCAAACGGCAGTTGTCCCAATCATTAGGGCAACTGCTGTCTGAGTTTAGTAATGGCTCCACCTCAAGGAACGACATCCTCGAAGTCCAGATTATCGATCAGGACTCGATCATCCAAGCGACATCGGATGACGAGAACCAGTCGGCGGTCGGTCAACGGGCGACGAATTCACTGATTAAAAAAGCGCAGGCAACGAGCTCGACCCGGACGGATACCGTACTCGATCCGGAATCAGAAGATAAGATCCGGATCTTTGCCGTACCCGTCACCTCGGAACGAGACGGTGTGACGACCGGGATGATTTACGTCCGTGCCTCGATGGAGTCGATCTATTCGCAGATGCAACAGGTCACGCGGATTCTTGCGACCGGAACAGTCATCGCCCTCGTCATCACGTCGATTCTCGGAGTCTTGCTGTCGCGGACGATCACGCGTCCGATTTCGGATATGCGGCGTCAAGCGATCGAGATGCGACGCGGGAACTTCTCGCGGAAGGTTAAAGTCTATTCGGATGATGAGATCGGGCAACTCGCTCGTTCGTTCAATGAATTGACGGATGAGCTGCTCGAAGCGAACGCGACGACGGAAGCCGAACGGCGGAAGTTGACGAGTGTCCTTGAGAACATGACCGACGGGGTCATCGCGACGGACCGGACGCTGCGCGTCATTTTGATGAATGATCAAGCGAAGGATATCGTCGGCGCTGACGATGCGAGCGTCGTCGGAACGAACTTGAAGGACCTACTGGCACTCGGTGACGATTTCATGATTCCGGAAGACGGCACGATGCCACCGCGTCTGCTCGATTTCAGTAGTGAGGACGAACTGTTCCTCGTCCGGGCATTCTTCTCGCCCGTCAAGAAACACAGTGGACCGATTACCGGGATGATCGTCGTCCTACATGACGTCACGGAACAGGAGCAGGTCGAACAGGATCGACGTGAATTCGTCGCGAACGTCAGTCACGAGCTCCGGACACCACTGACGACGATGCGCAGCTACCTCGAAGCCTTGGCAGAAGGCGCCTATCAGGATGAGGAACTCGCACCGCGTTTCCTTGAGACGACACAAAATGAGACGGAGCGGATGATCCGCCTCGTCACCGATCTTTTACAGCTGTCGAAGATGGACAGTAAGGAATACAAGATGAACAAGGTCCGCTTCGATTACATTCAGTTCTTGAATGAGATTCTCGATCGCCATGACATGACGAAGCCGGAACGGATTCGTTTCCGTCGTAAGATCATGAAGCGGAAAGTCTATATCCGTGGAGATCAGGATAAATTGATTCAGGTCGCAGATAACATCCTGACGAACGCGATCAAATACTCACCGGAAGGCGGAACAATCACCGTCCGGACGATGCTCCGGGCAAAACGGATCGTCATCAGCATCAAGGATGAAGGTGTCGGAATCCCGAAAGCGAATCTCCAAAAAATCTTCGAACGCTTCTATCGTGTCGATAAAGCCCGTGCCCGTAAAATCGGCGGCACTGGTCTTGGTCTGTCGATTGCGAAAGACGTCGTTTCGGCTCACGGTGGCGACATCTGGGCAGAAAGCGAATGGGGACGCGGTACGACGATTTACTTCACGCTTCCGTATGAGGTGATCGAAGAGGTGGATGCCGGATGAAGAAACAACACTGGAGTTCGCTGTTACTCGTCCTGCTCGTCGCCGGTTCGATCGCTCAGACAGCGATGCTCTGGACCTATCATCCAAGCAGTGAATCGATCGAGCGGGAACAAGTCTCGTTCAACGAGATCGATGCCTCAAAGACGATTGAAAGCAACCAACTGATTAATCCGGAATTACTTGTCTATTCGGATCAGGAAGGGACGTACCAAACGCAAATCATCGGGCGGACCTTCCTCAACCGGATCGGTGCATCGTTCAATATCGGGGTCCTTGTCCTGACGGATAAAGCAAAGAACATCCCGGTCGGCGAGCGGAGCGTCGAGATGATTTTTCCGACACCGATCAGCGCAACGATGCTTGAGGAGTTACTCGGAGAAAAACAGATCGCGTTCTCAGAACCGATCAAACGGCTCTATCTCCTCGATTACGATGGTCCGATTCTCCGTCTTGAGTCGGCGACGGGGCGTCTAAAGGACTTTAAACTCGTCGGCGATGAGACGGTTCTGAAACGACTGTTCGCGTACGATAAGAAAAAACCGATGACGCGCGTCGAACTCAAAGGGGGCGATTATACGTATGTCGCGAGTGGTACGACACGGCTGGAACAAGTCTTCGTCTATGACGAGGTCGGGCAATCGCCGCAACCACTCGATCGCATCCGGAGTGCCTTCTTTGCCGAAAATTCGAACGTCCAGCAAATCAAGAGTCGCGATGATCTCGACGTCTTGACGGATGGCGTCAGCGTCTCGACGTACGACCGAAACTACAATGTCTATCGCTTCAACACGTTATCGCCGAACACCCAAAGCTCGACCGTTGATTACAGCACGCTCGTTAGCTACGTCAATATTCATGGAGGCTGGCTTGATCAAGAGACACAACGGAGTGGTTTCCGCTATTACTTCGATCAGATGAGTAAGAAGGGCGAGGAACAGACGGCGACGTTCCGGTTGTACTTGAACCGGTATCCGGTGTTCGGGGAGAGCGGTCCGTTGCTCGAACAGACGAAGTTCGATCTCGCGACACTGAAGATCATGTATGAAGAAAATCAAGTCCGGTCGCTCAGCCGCAGCATGCTTCGAGCGAAGCGGAAGTTGATCCTTCGGGAAGAGACGGTGCCGGCTGTCGAAACGGTTCTTGAACGTCTAAGACGCGCCGATTTCTTAAAAGAAATCAGTGGGATCCGGGTCGGATATGAGATGACGTATAAAATTTCAACGAGCCGCTACGCTGTCTTTGAGCCGACGTGGTTCATCAAGGTCGATGGGGTTTGGCAATCGATCAATCAAGCTGTCGGGAATGAGGGGTGAGGACGAATGGACTGGAGTAAAGCGAAGACCTTATTGATGCTGACCTTTTTGATCCTGAACGTCTACCTTGCCATTCAATTGATGGACCGGATGGTCGAGCCGCGGATCGTCGCGACAAGTGCGACCGGGAAGTCGATCTTGAAGGATCGTCACATCGATGAGAAGAAACTGCAACCTGTCACGCGAGACATTGGTTATTTGACGGCTGAAGTCGATGCGCGGACGCTGGCACCACTTGCGAGTTCACCGATTCAAGATGCAGTCGCCTCCGTCAAGAATGATGTCGAGTGGTCGGTCCGGTTGACGAAACCGTATCGACTCGAAACGAAGACGATGCGGGATTCCGCTTCATCGTTCGTTCAAGCGTCCATTCGGTATGGTGCCGAATATACATTTTGGAAGTATGATAGTAAGTATCAGGAGATGACATTCGTTCAGACGTATAAGGGACAGCCGCTCTATTCGACACCACAGCAGTCGCGTGAGGACGATGCGATGATCGGACCGTCCCTGCTCGTCTTGCAGCTCAACGATGCGAAGGAGATTGTCAGCTACAAACAACGCCACTTGAACAAGGTCGTCCGGCAAGCACAGGACGTGACGTTGTTATCAGCAAGTGAAGCGATCGTCCAGTTGTCGGAGCAAGGCTTGTTCCCGGCATCGAAACGGTTGACGAGTCATAAGCTCGGATATTTCTGTCTCGTCACGGAAGGCACGGAATCCGTTCAAATCCTGCCGCCGACGTGGCAAATCGAGCTCGACAACGAGGAAGTCTACTTCGTCAATGCGATTGACGGCGGTGTCCAGACCGTCGAACGATTGGATACAGTCTCAGAGAAATGAGGAATGCACGATGAGCCTACACTACAGCGTCATGGCCAGTGGCTCGACGGGGAACGCCCTCTATATCGAAAGTGAACAGACCCGTTTGCTCGTCGACGCCGGACTGACCGGCAAGGCGATGCTCGCCTTGTTCGACCAGATCGACCGGTCGCCGCAAGGCATCGATGGTCTGTTCGTCACCCATGAGCACTCCGACCATATCAAAGGCGTCGGCATCATGGCACGCAAGTACAACATCCCGCTCTATGCCAATGAAAAGACGTGGGCGGCGATGGAAGCGAAGATTGGTAAGATCGACCCGGCGCTGAAGTTCCTCTGGGAAGTCGGAGAGGTCAAGCAGTTCGGTGACATCGAAGTCGAATCATTCAACGTCAGTCATGATGCAGCGGATCCGATGTTCTTCCAGTTCGCGCATGAAGGAAAACGATTGGCACACATCACCGATACCGGATACGTCTCGGACCGGATGAAAGGTGTCATTCGGGGCGCCGATGCCTATATCTTCGAAGCGAACCATGATATCGGTATGCTCCAGATGGGACATTATCCGTGGAGCGTCAAACGACGGATCCTTGGCGACTACGGACACGTCTCGAACGAGGACGCCGCAATCGCTATGAGCGAGGTCCTAGATGACCGGACGAAACGGATCCACATGGCCCACTTAAGCAAGGACAACAACATGAAGGAACTCGCCCGGATGAGTGTCTCCCAGACGCTCGCAAGCCGTGACGTCGATCTGAGTAAGATTCAGCTTCTCGACACGGATCCGGTCATTCCGACGCCGCTCCTAAAGCTTTGATTATGGGAAATTACTGAATATGCTCAAAAGACCCCCACATTTGGCTCACTTGCCACGTGATGGGGGTATACTTGTGTAAAGAGAGTCATAAAGGAGGCGTATGTCGATGGATCGACCGGAAGAACCACGGAACGAATCCGAACGATACGAACAGTCATCCGATGAGAGCGGCTTCCCGCCCCGTCAGCCGGCAACGAGCGAACCGGTCAGCCCTTATCGTGAACCATATGAAGAACAACCAGAACCACCGCGTCGTCGCGGTGCCGGAAAAGCCTTTTTCGTCGGTCTGATCGGCGGAATCGTCGGAGCTTTGTTGATCGCCCTCGTCGCGTGGCCGTTCGTCCGCGATGAGATGACGAGTCCGACTCCGGTTTCGTCGACGACAGCGGAACAGACTGCGACACAGACGACAGAGGATGAAGCCGACATCGTCGGTGCGGTCGGTAAGACGAAGGAAGCCGTCGTGAGCGTAACGAACCTTCAGAGCTCGTTTCAAGGAACCGATCAGGAAACGGGTGCAGGGTCCGGCGTCATCTATAAAAAAGACGGCAATAAAGCCTACGTCGTCACGAACTACCATGTCGTTGAAGGGGCAAGTCGCTTGTCTGTCACGTTATCCGACGGAACAGCACTCGAGGCAAAAGTCCTCGGCGAAGATCCGACGTACGATTTAGCGGTCCTGTCGATTGATTCATCGAAAGTGACACAAGTCGCAAAACTGGGGGATTCGGATACGTTACGTGCCGGTGAAACGGTGCTTGCGATCGGAAACCCACTCGGAATCTTCGCGAACTCCGTCACGCGCGGTGTCATCAGTGCGCAGGAACGGACGGTTCCAGTTGATACGAACAAAGATGGACAGCAAGACTTCAATACGGAAGTCATCCAAACCGATGCAGCGATCAACCCGGGGAACTCGGGTGGAGCGCTCATCAATACAGCCGGTCAATTGATCGGGATCAACTCGATGAAGATTGCGGAAGCAAGTGTCGAAGGAGTCGGATTTGCGATTCCAATCAACGAAGCGTTACCAATCATGCGTGATCTCGAGCAAAACGGTGAAGTCGTTCGTCCACAGCTTGGGATTCAGATCCGTGACGTGCAGGAATTCCCAAGCGGATACCGCGAAGATCGGTTGAAATTGCCGAATGATGTCACGAAAGGAATCGTCGTCGTTGGTCTAACACGTAACAGCGGAGCCGAAAAAGCGGGAATGAAGGCAAACGATGTCATCGTCGAGATTAACGGAAAAGCAATCGCATCGTTCGCTGATCTGAAAAGTGTTCTCTACCGGGATGCAAAAGTTGGCGAAACGGTCAAAGTCACGTTCT
Source organism: Exiguobacterium sp. 9-2 (assembly GCF_036287235.1). Lineage (NCBI taxonomy): Bacteria > Bacillati > Bacillota > Bacilli > Caryophanales > Exiguobacterium > Exiguobacterium sp. 9-2. Next base: position 3,039,479 of record NZ_CP142850.1, on the reverse strand, counting down.
ACCGAGGCGGGGAAAAGCAGACAGCAGATGTGAAGTTGTCAGCTCAGTCACCAACCGTTCAGTAAGGCATCACTTGAAAACCATCCACAGGTCCGACCTGTGGATGGTTTTTTTAAGTAAGGAACCTGCGGCTTTTCCGGTCAGGAAGGTTGATATTTGTTATACTGGAAGCGGATAAATGTGGATAAGTGAAAGGAGGAGACCACCTGTGGATAAGTACGTCTGCTTAGAACATGTCGAGCTCGCACTTGACGAAATCGTAGATGAAACAGAACAATACCCGATTCTCGATCAGCTAAATCCAGAAAAAAACATCACGTGTGAATACTGCGAGGCACCGGCAACATATCTTGTGTCAAGCAAAAAATAAATATCAACATGTGGATTTGTGGATAACTCTGTGGATAACTCCTGAATTTTCTGTCAGAAAGCGAGAAAAAAGATGCAAATTACCATCATTACGGTCGGAAAGCTAAAAGAGAAGTATTTGAAGCAAGGCATCGCCGAATATACGAAGCGTCTCGGCGCCTACTGTTCGATCCAAGAAATCGAGGTCGCGGACGAAAAGGCACCGGAGCAGTTGAGTGAAGCGGAGATGGCGCAAGTAAAGAAAAAAGAGGGCGAACGGATTTTAGCGAAGATTGGACCGGACGTTCATGTCCTTGCACTTGCTATTGAAGGAAAACAACGGACGAGTGAACAGTTCGCAAAAGAACTCGATCAACTCGCGACATACGGCAAGAGTAAAATTGCTTTCGTCATTGGTGGCTCGCTCGGTCTCGCACCAAAAGTCATGCAGCGGGCAAATGATACAATCTCGTTTTCGAAGATGACATTCCCGCATCAATTGATGAAGATGATTCTCTGTGAACAGATTTATCGGGCGTACCGGATTAATCGGAATGAGCCATACCATAAATAAATGAGGTTTTTATTAAAACTTTACTATTATATATGGACCTAGTGTAATGAGACACATATTAAATATCTTGGTTAGGTTGCCAATACACTGTATTTAAAAGGTGTCAGGTAACCTAATTTTTCTTGAATCATAGTAGTTCAAATAGTGTATGTGATTCGCTCATCGATCCCATGGTCTTTTAACGAATTGAATTTGAGATACTGAAACTTCTCAGACTTTAAATTTGAATGGAACGATTCAATCATCGCATTATCCCTACAGTTACCTTTTCGCACACCAAATACATTTAGGATGTTAATGACCGTTTATTTCTTTCGAAGGAGCTTAATAATCTGTAGGATTATATCTTATTTCAATTCTCTTTCGATTTTTAATTTCTATGTCTTTTTTTTAGATTTCGTTTTCCATCTTCAGGTGAGATTATTTGTCGTTCTATCTTGTTATTCTTACTTGCAGAATCAGAACCGAGCCTGTAAGTGTATAGTTTTCCGATGAGCTGTTTAAACCGATAAAGCTCGTTTGATTGATACCATCATATCCATATCTCGATTGAGAGATTTGTTTTTGATTCCATTTTTTTCATGATTTCTTTCGTCGTCAACTCGCCACTCAGTTTGTCTTTTACGTCTGCCTATTTCCTTCGCTTGAATATACGCTTTTGCCCACGCAAAAACACCTCCGTTACTAGTACTCTTTAGAAGTGTTTCCCTTAGAAGGTGTTATACATTGTCTCTTAAATTTAGGTTAGTCTATTACTTCTTTTAATATTAGTGCTATTTAATTAATAAATTGTATAATTAAGGGACAAACACCGTGCTAGGAGGGATTACTTGAAAGTTTTAAAGAATTGGAAAGAAACTTGGGGAAGTTTAGTAATTATTTTAATCCCTCTTCTTGTCTCTATTGATTATATAAAAAATTTAATCGATAGTCATAAGATTTTATGGATTGTACTTTTAGGATTTTTTGTTTGGGCTTGGATTCAAACTAACAAGAATTTTAAATCAAAGAACGATTTCGAAGAACAGATACAATCTTTGTCCGAACAAAGCAATGTCTTAAAATCAAATTTTGATGCAATTCCAGAAAATATGATTAAGAATCTGTTTAAGTATTTTCAATTAGGAAACAATGATCGAATTACTGTATATAGGGTAAAGGACAGTGAATGGTTTATTCCTGTAGGAAGATTTTCAGATAATCCTAATTTTAAGAAAAATGGACGAACAAAGTATCCTATTAATGAAGGTTACATAGGTAAATGTTGGTCTAACGAAGAGGTTATAGAACGTAATTTACCGAATTTTAACAAAGGTCATGCAAGATATTTAGAACAAGTATCAAGAAGAAGTAACGTCAATGAAGAAACGTTAAAAAACCTTGAAATGAAAAGTAGAAGTTTTTATTGTAGAAGACTCGCGTTTAATGGGGAAGAAGCTTTAGCGGTTATTGTTATAGAGTCCTTAAATCCTACTTTCTCGTTTAATACTGATCAATTAAAAGGATATTTAGATGGTCCCTTTGGCATAGCCTTAATCGATGCTATAAAAAACAACTTACCAATTGGAAAGGAGGAATAAATTATGTTAAAGATTAAGCAAATTTTGAGATATTTTGCGGAAAACTATCCTTATAAAAGCGAACTTTCAAAAACACGAATTACTAAAATGGTTTTTTTGGCAGATTGGTATTCATGTTTGTCTACAGGTAAACAATTAACTTCAATTGAATGGTACTTTGATCATTATGGTCCTTACGTGAGTGATGTATTTGAAGCAGCAAAAAAAGACAGAAGATTGCAAGTTAAACAAGAAGTTAACTCCTTTGGAACCTTAAAAGAAGTTGTTAGTTTAAGAGATGACATTTTCTTTTATTATGATAATCGAAAAATTGAAGGAATAACTAAATCAATTCTTGATCAAGTCATTGATGATACAATGAACATGAATTGGACAGAATTTATTAACTATATTTATTCCTCTTATCCAATAAAAAGTTCAAAAAAGTACTTATATTTAGATTTAGAAGCTTTAAGTGCCGAATGTTCAAAAAAACGTATTAAGTACTAAATAAAAATGTTCAATACTTTCAATGCTTTAAAATTACTAAAGAGTTTTAATTTAAGTCACTAAGTCAAAAACGCTCACATTAATAAAGAATAATCTGTCGACATTAATGACTTCTTAATATTGAATAGGTTATTTTTTAAATTCATTTTTAATTGATTTTTATCAATCATTTCTAATGAATGAACACTCAAAGTTACCTTTTAAAAAGAAACATTGATAATTTTGAGAAGCAGCCCAAAATTATACTTTTCATTAATTGAATTAGAGATTACCTTGGAATCAAAAAAGTTTTAATTAGTCTCAATAGTTTTTTAGAAAATTTTTACTTCTATATGGCTTCGATTCCTTTTTATATAACTTTAAAGTATATAATCTCATTTAGATGTGATATGGAGAGTCGTATCATAAATAGAGGTAAAACAGAGAATAGAAATTATTATTAATAAAGTATGGTTAAATAAATTACGATAATACAAGGAAAATAATAAAAAGCTTATTTTATCAATAAGCTTTTCAGATTATAGACAAACCTTCATTTCGATCACGAAATGAGGGTTTGTTGTATGTACTACCTATTAAAACGTAGTGAAGACATGGATTCCCGAGAAAATCCCAGAAACAATTCGCAAGGTTTTTGAGGTTTAAGGCAATGAAAGTAATCATCGCTTGAAGCGTCATTTTTTCAGCCCTCGATAGCGGCTTCGACATTTTACGTGATGACGAATATAATTCATTAATACTAACAAAAAGGTTTAATAGTATTCGAGAAAAAATAGTCTTTTTAAAAGAAGTTAGTATAATTATTATTTCTTATAGACTTATTTTTTTTAATTCCATTGCGTAAATAGTTATCAAGATGTACAAAGGATTGTCCTAATTCATTTAAATCTAAATTTAACCGATAAGACGCAATTTCACCATAACGAATTATATAAGGTCTTATGTTAGGTCTTCGCTTGCTCCATTCTTGATAGTCACCAAAAATCATGTATTTACCGTCTTCTTTATCCCACACAGCATTATCAGCAAGAAACTCTCCTTCATCATATTCCTCATAGTAATCTTCATCGACTGAAAACTTGGCCCAAGGAAATAACTCTGGGAATACGTCCTCGTAACTTTCAAGAGGGAAGAACACCATAGGCCAGTTAAGAATAATTTTCTCATCTTCAGTGTCAGTATCAATTACTTTTAGTATCAATGAACCTATACCAGAAGTTTTATTAATCCATTCATCTGATTCTAAGATTACTTTATTTCCGTTTAATAATTCCTCCATCCATGCCCTTGAAAGAACAAGTGAATTTAACCTTCTTTCATACTCTGTTGTGTTTTCAGCGATTTGTTTAAGTTTACTGAAAGATTTCCGATCAAGAATCTGCAATTTTGGAACTACAACCTTCCAACTAGTATCTGAAATTAGTTCTACTTTATCTTCACTAATTTGTTCCCAATAACAAACACCTTTTTCTAAATCACACAACACTAAAATGACTGGTAATGAATGATTAGTCCAATAATTGTAATGTTCTATCTTACCTCTAAACACAAAACCTGAACTTGTTTCCTCTTTTAAGTAACTACTGCCTGCTTTAATCTGGATAGCAATTAATCTACCAGTGACAAATTCCTCGTCAACTACTTCCATATGGCCATCAATTCCATAGTCTTGAGTAGGCTGCTCTCTGAAGATCCACTCTAATTCATCTAGTACTTTTCGTTCAACTAGATTAACTCCTTTGCTCCCCTTATTATTGTCAAATCGTGGTAACTGCATAAATACCTCCTGTATATTTTTATAGGACTTTTAAAAAGTATACACAACTAATCACTACTTAAGTTAAGAATAATTTTATAAACATAAATATTCATATAATCGTTTTTCTGAAATTAATAAGTATAATTATATAATATCAAATATGCCAAAATATGAATAAAGATAGAAATTTAAAGAGATTTAAAAATGGATGTCAAAGCAGATATCGATTTTCAAGAAGACGTATTCGATGCGATAATCAGAATGCGAGATAGAAGATATAAAGGAAAACATTCTATCGGACTACCCGCCACAAACTGTGTTCGATGTCATAAGTAAGAATAAAGAAAAGGTGGAAAAGAAAAAGATAAGTGAAGGACTTTTAGAAAAAGCAGATCAGTCTACCCAAAAGTTGTTAACATCTTATTTTGAAATCGAATGAATATAAAAATATTTCGATTGAGTTTTATTGAGTTATTATACTGTTATAAATTTCATATAGTCCGCTTCTTTCTTAAACTGATCATTCACAATCAAATCCGGTGAAATCAAATAGGTTCCGGCATATTCACCGTGCTTAATTTTGAAATAGCATGTCTTAGGTGCGAGTAGACTTTTCGATTGATGAATCTGCTCTCGTGATATTGGCGTCCAATCTGATTGATCTTGTGAATTAGCGAAAGAGATAACAATCGATTGATCAGCTTGAATCAATAGTACAAGATCGTTGTCTTGTAAACGTGATGGATTAACGTGGGCGAGGATCGGGTCAACAGACTTAGCGATAAACCCGCCAATAGTATCGTGTGACTGCTGTTCCTCGATGAATTGTTGAATCATATTTATCCTCCTGACTGGATCTATGGATTATTCCGACTTTTCTTTCGTGATGATACCAATACCGCAACCAAATAGCATGATGATGCCGGTAACGAGTAACGCAGGAACATGACTTTCTAGTGCCATGTAGAGACCTGCACCACTTAAGATGACGCCGGTTGGGATCAAAACGTTTCGCATGAAGTATTCCTCCCGAAAGGATAATGACGTTGTTTTCACTATACCGGATAGAACGTCAGAGAAAACGCATGATTTAGTAAATAATGACAATCTGATTTTGAATATACAGAACGAAAATAGACGCCGCCCATTAACTTGGACAGCGTCTGTTTTTCATTATGTTCGCTCTAGTACATTGACGAGCATCTGATGGATGACGTCATGATCCCGAACGTCATGAATACGATAATTGCCGGGTAACGTATAGACGTCTATTGCTCCGACGTAAGCAATCTTCAGTTCCAACGTTCCGTCCTCCTGACAGGTCGTCCGGAGTTCGAGTTCACCGCTGATGACACCAACTTCTTGCGTCATGACACCATGTGTGGCGGTAAAGGTAGAGATTTTCGTTTCCATCGAATCGACTCCTTTTTAGTATGTACATGTGTTCAACATCGTTTGTAAGGCTGTTTTTTCACTCGACTGTAAGCTAAGGTTCCAGCGGCTCTTCGTATTAATCCACATCTTCGAGTAAGCACAGCTCGCACCTGCCCGTGTTGGCTTCCATGTCGACGGATCCTGATCCCCTTTTGAACGGTTCGAGCTTGCAGAGACAGCGATCAATTGCGGACCTGTTAAATCGTTTGCGAATGCTTGACGAGTCGTTGTCGTCCAACTGCTTGCTCCTGAGCGCCATGCTTCGGCAAGCGGTACGACGTGATCGATGTCGAGGTCAGACGGATTCGTGAATGTCAGTCCGTCATAGTAACTATACCAAGAACCGGATGTAACGGGGCACGATCCGACATATGAATCGGCGTCACGTTTTAAGACGACTTGTCGTGTGTCACAGCCGCTTCCTTGACTGCTCCAGTGCGGGAACAAATCACGTGAATAACCGGTCATGCTGCCTTCTGTTTTAACCGTTAAGGCATCGAGTTGAGACTGGGCCGTCGCTTTCGAAGAGATGCCTGAAGGTAATGCGGAAACAGACGTCGTATCGAATTGGAAAGCGGTCAGGCAGACGAGCGTAGTGATGACGATGGACTTGATGGCTTTGAACACGTGTCATTCCTCCTATGTATGAGACGAGATGATGTGAAGACACCCTTCACAATTTTTAGTATGGCATCACTTATTTAGGAAAAAATGAATATCGTGTAAATGTTATTAAAATTAAACTTTTGTCATTATATAGAAGGGTCTGATGTTAGGATTTAGGTGGAGAAGAAAGGAGACTACATAATGAACGAACGAATTAGAGGATGGTTGATCGTGTTCGGCGTATTTTTAGTCGTAAGTGGCACGTTGACGGAAGCGCAACGTTATTTCAACACAAAAGAACTAGATAATTGCATCGCGCAAGCTCGCGCTGCCCACCAAGAATATGAATATGAGATCGTTAATCCTGTCACACGCGCGTATTCATTCCGTGCGCATTGATTTTCTAAAAGATGTCGGGTCATCTCGCATATGGTACGCTTTTCAGGAAGCAGGATTTTAATGATTCGAGGAGCTGGTATGCATGAATAAAAAAGACATCGCCGACATCCGTCGTCACTTCAAGATGGATGCCGATTTACTAAAAATCCATGAAATCTACAACGTCTATATCCGAAAAGAGACGAGCGAAATCTATCATGAGGAAGCCCGACCGTTTCCATTGCTTGATCCGGAACAACAGGAGCTGTTCTTCGCGAACTTCAAGAAAGTATTAGGTGGAAAACTCGACGTCAAGTTGTTCGAGGTCAAGTTCACGCATCCGGAAGAAGGAGAGACGGGTCATACGCAGCAGCTTCTTTACGAAGGACTGTATGCGGAAGAGCCGGAGGACTGGGTTGAACAGATGCAGACGATGGCGTTGAAGATGGTCCAAGACGTCCAGTACGAGAATGACCTCGTCGTCACGTTCATTCGCGGACAATACTATAAAACGACGAAGCGCCAAGCAGATGAGACAGAGATCGATCCAAATGACGACGTCTATACGACACCGTTCATTCTCGGTAGCCTTAACTTGACGGAGTTACCGAAACAATCACTCGTCTTTGATTTCGTCGAACGCGAATTCAAGTCGAACTTATTCATCAATCCGGTCATCAAACTAGCGTCGCCGATTGGTGGATTCCTCTTCCCGACCTTCACCGACAATGCAGCAGACGTCAATCATGTCTTGTATGCGGCAGGTAAGCCCAATAAACCAGATTTCGGCTTCCTTGAAAATGTCTTGAACGGTCAACCGATCGTCACGGCAGATGAGGATAAAGCAATCTTCGAGGAAATCGTCAAATCGGTCGTCGGTGAATCGATGGATACGAAGACGTTAGCCGGTGTCTATGAAAACATCAACCAGTTGATCGTCGTCGAAGAGGATCAAGATGAGGAAGAAGTACCGATGCTCGACGTTCAGGAAGTCGAGCGTGTGCTCAAGGCAAGTGGTGTCGAAGATGTCAGCACGGAGCAGGTCGAACGGGCGTTCAAGACGGTCGTTGACGATCCAACATACGAGATGAAAGCGAGTAACATCGTCCCGAACTATGAAGCGAAATCGATTAAAATCAATACGAAGGTCGCGAACATCGCAATCAGTCCGCAAGACTTGAAGTACGTCAAACAAGTCAACTACCAAGGGAAACGCTGCCTGTTGATCGAGGTCGAGGAAGACACGGTCATTGATGGTTTTACGATCGTTTCACAAGAACAATTACGATGAGGATCAGCGCAGGCGACTGCGCTGATTTTTTTAGGTGAAACATTTGCTTCTCCTGCCAAAGACAGGTATATTGTGATGTAAGCGGTCTCTTTTTTAAAAAGTGGCATTCGAAATTTTTTTAATGGTTATCGAAAGCGCTTTCGATAACCATTTGATAAGAAAGGAAGCGATCCAATTGTCTACCACATCAATGCAAGATTTACTGCGAACGTTACGAAATCGTTCATCCATCCATCAAGACGGACTTGAGATCGTCGATAAGCCGATTCCTGACGTCTCGACTCCAGGGACACTCGATCCGCGTGTCCATGAGGTCGTCCTCACGCAGCGTCCATCGGTCTCGATTCCAGAAGGGGCGTCGCCAGTCGAACTGGCGCGTGCCGGAATGGGCTGGGACAATGAAGATATGACGACACGGCAGATTTCAACAAACGTCCTCTCGATTCCAAGACCCGATACCACGATCGAAGCACGGCTGTATCGTCCAGAAGCAGCGCGTCCGCTCCCGCTCGTCGTCTATTTCCATGGCGGTGGTTTTTTCGGTGGCACGCTCGAGACGGTCGAGAATCCATGTAAGGCATTAGCAGATAAAGGGAACGTCGCTGTCTTGTCGGTCGGCTACCGATTGGCGCCAGAGCATCCGTTTCCGACAGGGCTTGAAGATTGTCATGCAGCGATCGATTGGGCAGTCGAACACGCTGATCGACTTGGGATTGATCCAGGCGCAATCGCGGTTGCCGGCGATAGTGCCGGTGGGAACTTAGCGACGGTCTGTTGTCTACTCGACCGCGAGCGTCCGACGCCGTATATTCGCTATCAAGTCTTATATTATCCGGTCGTTAATGTCGGTGAACATCCGAATTCGGAATATGACTGGACGCTTGAAGCATATGACCGACAAACGGAACCTGAGTTACTTGAACGGATCATTTTGTCGCTACAAGATGAAGAAGGTGTTCTCGAGCAATGGTATGTCCAAGCAAGTGATTCGAAGGATCCACGGATCTCGCCGTTGTTCGCGACGCTCACCGATTTACCAGAGGCAATCGTTATTACAGGGGAGTTTGATTACTTACGTCTTGAAGGGGAAGCGTATGCGAAAAAGCTCGCGCGCGCTGGCGTCAAGACCCGTTATCTCCACTACCGCGGGATGGAACATGCCTTTCTTGATAAACTCGGTCTGTATCCGCAAGCCGAAGACAGCTTAGACGAAATCGCGAAGGACTTAAAACGACTTTTTTCTCAAACTAACTAACAAAGGTGGATGACGCATGACATACACGCTCGATTGGCAAGCCTATACAAAACTCGCACGACAAACCGTCGCGGAAGGGGCGGTCCTCTTACACAATGATGGTGTGCTCCCGTTGCAACCTGCATCGACGGTCGCTGTCTTTGGACGTAACCAGTTCAACTACTATAAAAGTGGCACAGGATCAGGCGGGATGGTCAACGTCACGAACCTCGTTAGTCCACTCGACATGTTGCGCGAAGACGTGACACTGAATACGGACGTCCTCAAGGCGTACGAAACATGGCTTGAAGACCATCCGTTTGACCAAGGTGAAGGCTGGGCAGCCGAGCCATGGTCGCAAGAAGAGATGCCGCTTGACGCGACGCTCGTTCAGCAAGCAGCGCTTGATTCCGATGTTGCCTTGATCATGATCGGTCGCACGGCTGGGGAAGATCGCGATAATACAGCGGATCCAGGAAGTTATTTTTTAACGGAGACGGAACAGGAGATGCTCCGTCTCGTGACGACACACTTCAAACAAACTGTCGTCGTTTTGAACGTTGGGAACATCATCGATATGCGCTGGGTCGAAGAGACGGCGCCAAGTGCTGTCCTCTACGCGTGGCAAGGGGGGATGGAAGGTGGCACCGGGCTGAGTGATCTTTTGCTTGGACGCATCTCGCCATCCGGGAAACTACCGGATACGATTGTCCGTTCACTCGATGATTATCCGTCGACACCCCACTTCGGTCACGCTGATCGTTCGTTGTATCAGGAAGACATCTATGTCGGGTACCGTTATTTTGAGACGTTCGCACCGGAAGCGGTCTTGTATCCGTTCGGCTACGGATTATCGTATACGTCGTTCAACCTTGCGACAGATGTGACGACGTCAGCTGATGCCTGGACGATTACAGCGACAGTGACGAATACCGGGCAGACGAGCGGGAAGGAAGTCATACAAGGATACCTTGAGAAACCACAAGGACAACTCGGTAACCCAACGCGTCAACTCGTGACGTTCGGAAAGACAAAAGAACTCGCACCGGGCGAGCAAGAATCTCTCACACTCGTCGTACCGTTCGCCTCGTTTGCGAGTTATGACGATAGTGGCGTTACCGGGCATAAGTCGTCTTATGTCATTGAACCTGGCGCGTATCAGCTCTATCTCGGGACGGACGTCCGGTCGGCGGTTCCAGTCGCAAGCCATTCCGTTGAGACGCTTGACGTCACGGACGTCTTAACGGAAAACATGGCACCGGTGACGGCGTTTGAACGTATCAAACCGCAAGCGACCGAAACGGGATATACGGTGACATATGAAGCGACACCACTGCGGACGATCGATCCGGAACAGCGTCGTCAACAGGAGCGTCCCGTTGAACGGACACAGGCAGAAGATGCCGGTTGGAAGTTACGCGACGTCAAAGAAGAACGTGTCACGCTCGAGACGTTCCTCGATCAATTGACGGATGCGGATCTCGCGGCAATCGTTCGGGGGGAAGGGATGAACTCACCGCGTGTCACTCCGGGAACGGCGGGCGCCTTCGGTGGCGTGACGACAGAACTCGAAGCGCTCGGTATTCCAGCAGGCTGTTGCGCGGATGGTCCGTCCGGAATCCGGATGGACATCGGAACGAAAGCCTTCTCGTTACCGAACGGAACGTTGCTGGCTTCGACGTTTAATACGACGTTGATTGCCGATCTATTTGAGATGACCGGTCTTGAGTTACGGAAAAACGAGATTGATACATTGCTTGGACCCGGGATGAATCTCCATCGTCATCCACTCAACGGACGAAACTTCGAGTATTTCTCGGAGGATTCGTATCTGACTGGAAAAATGGCCGTGGCACAACTCGACGGGATGCACCGTGTGGGTGTGACAGGAACGTTGAAGCACTTTAGTGCCAACAACCAAGAGTTCCACCGGCATGATCTGGATTCGATCGTGTCAGAACGGGCGTTACGTGAGTTGTACCTGAAAGGGTTCGAGATGGCAGTCAAAGACGGAAAAGCATACTCGATCATGACGACGTATGGTGCCGTCAATGGCATCTGGACTGCTGGCTTATATGATCAGAACACGCGCATCCTACGTGATGAATGGGGCTTTGACGGAATCGTCATGACGGACTGGTGGGCGAAAATCAATGCGGAAGGTTTGGAAGCAAACCGTCAGCAAACGGCGACGATGGTCCGTTCGCAAAACGATCTCTACATGGTCGTTGGCGAACCAGGAACGAATCCGTTCGAGGACGATACGTTGACGGCTCTTGCCGACGGAACACTTCGACGTTCCGAGTTACTGCGGAGTGCTGCGAACATCTGTCAGTTCCTGTTGCGTTCACCGGTCATGGACCGTGTGATGGGAACAGTATCACCGGTCGAAGTTCTCGGGGCACCGATTGAAGAAGAGACACTTGAAGAGCAAGCCGTCTCGCACCAACGCCTCGTCAGTGGAGATGCCTTCCCGTTAACGGACGTCACGACGACGACAGGCAGCAGTCATGTCTTCGCTATCACGGCGGAAGAGACAGGGATGTATCAGGTCACGTTGACGGCACGTTCGAATGCTGGTGAACTGGCGCAGATGCCAGTGACGTTGTTTGCGAACAACATGCCGGTTGCAACCTTCACCTTCAATGGAACGAACGGCGAGTGGGTCAGTCAGACGAAGGACGTCTTCGTCTTCAATCCGCATAACTATTTAAAACTCTACTTTGCACTCGGTGGTCTCGAGTTAAAAGAGTTGACGTTCACGCTTGCGGAGTCGTTTCATATGAAGAACGGCTAATCAAATTAGTCGGACGGAAAGGACGGATTGTGTGCAGTTTTCCATCATCAAAAAACGGGTCGAGCAACTGCTTGCCCCGTCGTTACAGGGACGGATTGCTTTTCACGCCGCCGTCTACCGGATTCAAGATAGTCCTAGTCGCGTCTGGATGACGTTTGACGGAGAAGAGATTCTCGGAGCAGACGACTTTAACTTCGAACGGGAAGTCGATCGGCGCTACGCGTTACAAGCTGCACAGTTACCGGAAAAACCAGCCGGATTGCTATGGCAGTCCGACTGGTTGAAGCAGTCGCATGCGTTATCCGCTGAGATCGAACGACAAGTCAAACAAGACGGATACTTGGAAAACTACGAGATCCAACAGGACTTGTTGCAGTACCCGAACCTCGCATTCGAACAAGCGCTTGTTCATCCACATCCTTTCATCCGTGGTATCGCACGGCTCGATCGACGACTCGGGAAACGACGTTTCTTATTACTGACACATGCTTCAGAATTTGAACAATGGTGTGCGGATACGCGGCAAATCGTCGAACGCTGGTGACACCAAAAAAGCACGCTTCCTCGAGCCGGGGAGGCGTGCTTTGCTGTTAGATTGAAAACGAGTTGACCTCGTGAATACCTTCTTCTTCAACGAAAGCGTCGAGTAAAGCACGCACTTCGTCCGTTGAGTTCGTCTCCATCAATTTGACCCGCAGTTCACTCGCACCGCGGAATCCGCGGACATAAATCTTGAAGAACCGACGTAATGGCTTGAAGAGACGGGGCTCGAATTGAGACGAGTAATGATCGTGTAGATCGAGTTGTAGACGTAACAAGTCAAGGAGTTCTTGGCTCGAATGGTCTCTTTTCTCGACTTCGAATGCGAATGGGTTGTGGAAGATCCCACGACCGATCATGACACCATCGACACCGTATTTCTCAACGAGTTCCAGACCGTGTTGGCGATCGTTGATATCCCCGTTGATCGTCAATAACGTTTGTGGTGCGATCTCATCGCGTAACTTCTTGATTTCTGGAATTAATTCGAAGTGCGCTGGAACGGCGCTCATCTCTTTACGAGTCCGGAGGTGAATCGAGAGGTTCGCGATATCTTGTTCGAGAATGTGGCGCAACCAATCATGCCACTCTTCGACCTTCGTGTAGCCGAGACGCGTTTTGACGCTGACTGGGAGACCGCCCGCTTTTGCCGCTTGGATCAGTTCAGCCGCGACTTCCGGACGATTGATCAAGCCAGAGCCTTTCCCGTTAACAGCAACGTTATGGACGGGACAGCCCATGTTGATGTCGATCCCGCTAAAGCCCATCTCTGCCATACCGATACTCATTTCGCGGAAATATTCCGGTTTGTCGCCCCAAATGTGAGCGACCATTGGTTGTTCATCCTCCGTGAACTCAAGACGTCCGCGGACGCTCTGTTTGCCTTTCGGGTGACAATAGCTTTCTGTATTCGTGAATTCCGTGAAGAAGACGTCCGGACGCGCCGCTTTTGCGACGACGTGGCGGAAGACGACGTCGGTGACGTCTTCCATCGGTGCTAAGACGAAAAATGGTCGTGGTAAGTCCTGCCAAAAGTTCTTTTTCATAGTATATTAAACCCTTTCCTTAAGGTAATGCACATGTGTGGTTAAAGAATTTCATCAACTATACACTTTAAGCGCTCTCGCTAAAAAGTGCAAGTGAGTGCTATTCGTTACCGTGAGGAAAGAGAGCGATCCATCATATGCCGTGCCATCCAGTCTGGACCCGGAATCAGGTGTCCGGCTTCGTCCTTATAGATGACGTGTTCTGGGCGAAGTTCCGTCGGTGAGACGAGTCCTGCTGCCGCCGTCAGATTGTAGAGTCCTTCTCGTAACGAGATGATGTAGTTCGTCACGCGGAAACTCTTTTCGTCGACGATCAGCGCCTTCTGCAGTTTCGGATCAGTCGTCGCAACGCCGACCGGACAGTGATTCGTATGACAAACTTGGGCTTGAATACAGCCGACATTAAACATTAAACCACGCGCGATGTTGACGAAGTCAGCGCCGAGGGCGAGAGCGATCGCAATCTTATCAGCACTGATCAGCTTACCGGATGCGAACACTTTGACCTTGTCGCGTAAACCGGCTTCCGTCAAAAGTTGATGAACGAACGGTAAAGCGGAAAAGAGTGGTAGGCCGGCAGCATCCGCAAGTTCTTGGAACGTCGCGCCTGTCCCTCCTTCGCCACCGTCGACCGTCATGAAGTCTGGATGACGACCGGATTCTTCCATATAAGCAATCAACTGCCGCATGTCTTCGAGATTACCGACGACGACTTTAATCCCGACCGGTTTGCCGCCGATCTCACGGAGACGTTCGACCCAGTCGAGCATCGTCTCTGGTGTCGTGAATTCGTTAAAGCGATTCGGACTATCGATGCCAACACCGACTTTGACTTTCCGGACAGCAGCAATCTCTTCCGTGACCTTTGCGCCTTCTAAATGTCCACCACGCGTTTTAGCCCCTTGGGCAAGTTTGAGTTCGAAGGCTTTGACTTGTGGTAACTCACTTTTTTTCTGAAACTCGTCGAACGAAAAGTCGCCGTCCTCCGTCCGGACGCCGAACAGCCCGGGACCAATCTGACAGATGATGTCGACATCACCTTTGAGATGAAAGTCGGATAGCCCGCCTTCACCGGTATTCATCCAGCTTCCTTTAGCACGACCAAGTCCGATCGAGAGAGCGGTAATGGCCCGGTCACCGAGTGCACCAAAACTCATTGCCGATTGACCAATCAGTCCTTGGATTTGATAAGGGTGCCGACACGTCGTCGCACCAATGATCGGTGCATCCTCCATTTTCAAGAGATAGGGTGAGATTTGCTTGGCAACGAGATGTTCTTTCCGCGTAAACAGTTCATCGCGATCAATCTGATAGATGTGCGTATCGACACGTTCTGATTGATCGATCCGTAATTCCTGTCGATTCGTTGGAAAGAGGGCGTTTTGTACATAAAAACCAGCTTCTTCAAAATTACGTTCCGAGCCAAAACTAAGAATCCGACTTTGATATTTGCCAGAAAGGACGGCTGTCTTATATTCATTGCGAGAGAAGGGTTTGCCTTCGTTATTGTTGAGAAATAAGTATTGGCGGAGTTCCGGTCCCATGTTTTCGAGGATATAGCGCATCTTTCCGAGGACGGGGAAGTTGCGCAGGACCGCATGTTCTTGTTGGCGACGATCGGCGCGCCAGACGTGCCAAAAGAGGAGGGGTGGAACAAGGATGATCAACAGGGCGATGGCGAGTAAAATGAAGAGCACAATCGTATCGATAGACATCAAAATTCCTTCTTTCCCGTAGATTCGTGTTATGTAAGTTGATACCACTGAAGCTTCTGTTACAAACTGCACCAACTGGCTATTTCCAGATTTTGAATCTTTTCTGTCAGTAATGTCGTAAATAAGACTATACATTAAAGGAGGAGACCGGTATGCATACACTTTATATGAAACAAAAAGCCTTCAGTTTGCGTGGACGATTTGCGATTCAGGACGAAGAAGGACACGATGCGTATCACATTGAGGGAAGTTTTATGAAATTACCGAAGACCTTCACCGTAACGAACCGAAACGGAGAAGTCGTTGCTGAAATCGAGAAAAAAACGTTTAGTTTCCGTCCGGTCTTTTATGTCGAAGCAGTGGGACAATCATTCGAAATCATCAAAGAGTTCACGTTCTTCAAGGATCGTTATACAATCAACTCGGATCAGTTCGAAGTCACAGGCGACTGGTGGGATGTCGATTTTGAAGTCCTGCAACAGGGACAACGGATTGGTCGCGTGCAGAAAAAGTGGATTTCTTGGACCGATCAGTACATGATTGAAGTCGAAGATGAAGCGATGGAAGAATTATTGATCGCCCTCGTCGTCGCGATTGATTGCGTCAAAGCGGAGGAAAGCTCGAATAACTCGTCTTTCATCAGTTAAAAAGGGGAATGATGCAAGATGGAACAGTGGGATGTATACACAGCAGATCGCAAGAAAACAGGACGGCTCTGGACACGGGGAACGCCACATACAGCTGGCGATTATCACATGACGATTCACGTCTGTGTTTTTAACGCCAAGGGAGAGATGCTCGTCCAACAACGGCAACCGTTCAAATCCGGTTGGCCGAACATGTGGGATCTGACAGTCGGGGGCAGTGCGATCAGCGGGGATACGAGTCAGATGGCGGCGCAACGGGAATTGTCGGAAGAGCTTGGACTCGACATCGATTTTACGGGCGTCCGTCCGCATCTGACGATTCCGTTTGAAATCGGTTTTGATGATTATTATCTCGTCGAACAAGAAGTGGATCTGACGACGCTGACACTACAGGAAGAAGAAGTTCAGCGTGTCGCTTGGATGACAGAAGAGGCCATCATCAACGGGATCGAAGAAGGATGGTTTATCGGCTATCATGAACCATTGATTCGACTGTTGTTTGCCCTTCGCCATAGCTATGGTGCTCATAATGAAGTATAAAGACAGCCTTTCCGGTGATCCGGAAGGGCTTGTTGATTGATTAAGCAGATTTTCGAAGTTCCGCTTCATACATGAATCTAAAACTACTTAATTTTTGTTATCAATTCGTTTAATATAAAGCCGTTTCGAAGGGAAGTAAAATAGATAGTTCTTATGCTTTTTATAAATAAAAAATAGATTCTATCGGTTCATATGCCTAAGATAAATAGAATTTCAAAAGGCTACCAAGTGTTCTATAATTGTTTGTTTTTGAATACGTGTCACCTTAAAAATATCCGGATTTTTGAGCTGTAAGCTTTCTTGGAATCCAAATGTTGGATCGATCGAATGCAAATATAAAGACAACAAATTCCCGTGTGTCACGAGAATGGATCCATCATGCTGTTGCAACGCTTCATCGACGACACGCGTGATACGCTCAGTTGCTATTCGGCTAGATTCACCACCAGGACACGTATAGTCTGGATCGACGAACGTTTGTCGGAGATGATCCTGCCAATCGTCAAGTGGAACAGCACTTAACTGTCGTTCTTTCAAAGCATCCTCCCGTGTAATGGGAAGTTTCAGGGCAGTCGCAAGTGGTTGAATCGAATCGAGCGCACGGCGATACGGACTCGAAATAAGATGTGTAATCGGAAGCTCAAGTAACTGCGTGCACAGTCGTCGTGCCTGTTCTTCTCCACCAGGTGTTAATGGGGCATCAGGTGCCTGACCGGTCGTTTCACAGTGACGAATCAAGTAAATCGTCGACATGAATGTTTCATCCTTTCATGATCAAGTGGTGCTGTATGATTTCTGGAAAAGATGGTAAAGTCCTTTTCATAGATTGAAAAATGATTTTGAAAAAGGCGTTGACAAATGCTGTCGAGATTACTAAAATTAGAAACAATTCATCGATGCAGCGACGCATCGGATAATCAAATAAAGAGAAAGCTATGATTGTCATGGGTCACACTATGGCAGGAGCAGCTTCTGGAGAGACCGTGTCGACACGGCGCCGAAGGGTTCACAATCTCAGGCAAACGGACAGAAGAGTAATCACATGCAGCGACGGGCATTCATGGAATGTCATAGTGGTGTGTATGGGTTATTCCTTTGATTTTGTTGAGATTGGACATTCGTCCAGTCTCTTTTTTCTTTTTTCAGGACCGACAGAACGGTCTGAAGCGTAGAGAAACCATCATAAGGAGGAGTTCAGGTTTGGAACAGCAAGGATTAAAACGAGATTTATCTAATCGTCATGTACAGTTGATTGCCATTGGTGGAACGATCGGAACAGGGTTGTTTTTAGGATCAGGAAAAGCGATCCAACTCGCCGGACCATCGATCATTTTTGCCTACTTACTCGTCGGGATCGCAATCTTCTTCGTTATGCGCGCACTTGGGGAATTGTTATTGTCAAAAGCAGGTTATCAGTCACTCACGGATATCGCAGAAGATTATCTCGGACCGCGTGCCGCGTTCGTGACCGGTTGGACGTACTGGTTCTGTTGGATCATGACGGCAATGGCGGACATCATCGCTATCGGTGTATACGTCAAGTATTGGTTTGATATCCCGCAATGGATTCCAGCCGTACTCGCGCTCTTGATTTTACTTGGCTTTAACTTATTGACCGTTAAATTGTTCGGTGAACTTGAGTTTTGGTTCGCCTTGATCAAAGTCGTGACGATTCTTGCCTTGATTGGTGTCGGAATCGTCTTGCTCGTCATTGGTTTTAAAACGGATGCCGGTCCCGTCACAGTGTCGAATCTCTGGTCACATAATGGATGGATGCCAAACGGGATTTCTGGATTCCTGCTCTCGTTCCAGATGGTCGTCTTCGCTTATGTCGGTGTCGAGCTCGTTGGGGTATCAGCAGCCGAGACAGCAGATCCGAAGAAGAACATCCCATCTGCAATCAATAAGATTCCGCTCCGAATTCTGTTCTTCTATGTCGGTGCCTTGCTGATTCTCTTGATGATCAACCCATGGACAGGATTAAGTGCAACAGAAAGTCCGTTCGTCAAGACGTTCAGTCTGATCGGGATTCCGCTCGCAGCAGGAATCATCAACTTCGTCGTACTGACATCCGCTGCTTCTGCATGTAACAGCGGAATGTTCTCGACTAGCCGGATTCTGTATAACCTGGGAAATCAACAGCAAGCGTCGAACAAGTTCTCGAAGTTGAACAAAAATCATGTTCCAGCAAACGCCTTGTTCGTCTCGACGATCGTCGTCTCAGTCGGTGCTTTGCTCAGTAAGCTGTTACCGGGACAAGCGTTCAGTATCGTCACGACGATCAGTGCAATCTGCTTCATCTGGGTCTGGGGTGTCATCCTCGTCTGTCATCTCCGGTACAAGAAACAAAATCCGGAATTACATGCAGCATCGACATTCAAAGCACCATTGACACCACTCGTCAATTACCTCGTGCTCGGATTGTTTGCTGTCATTCTCGTCGTCATGTTGTTTGCTGACGATACACGTCCAGCCTTGTTGCTGACACCGGTCTGGTTCCTCGGATTATTTGGACTATATCACCTCCGGAAAAAGAAACAACAAGCAGCTAATCAAAAAAGTGCGTAAGTCAAAACAAGCCGGTCGGATCTAATCCGACCGGCTTGTTTCATGGTGTATTGAAAGCACCATCCTGTAGTTGTTTCCGAAGTGCTTTCGCTTTCTTTCGAATATCGCGTTTGCTGTCCGCATCGCGCTTTCCCCATTGCCGATACATCATCGACATCCGCTGATTATCAGCGAAGCGTTTTTCATGCCGATCGATGAAGTCCCAGTACAAGGCGTTAAACGGACAGGCATCTTCGCCAAGCATGTCCTTTTGATGAAACGGACATCCCTTGCAATAATCACTCATCTTATTAATGTAGTTCGCCGAAGCGATGTACGGTTTAGTCGATAACGTTCCCCCGTCGGCATGTAGCGCCATCCCGAGAACGTTCGGTAAAACGACCCAGTCGTAGGCATCGATGTACATCTCATTAAACCAGTCTGCCGTCTGTTGCGGTGAGATCGCAAACAGATTAGCGAAGTTCCCGAGCACCATCAAGCGCTGGATGTGGTGGTTATGGGCATGCTCGACGACAGGACGTAACGATTCAGCGACACAGTTCATGTTCGTCTTCCCGGTCCAGAAAAAGTCCGGTAGATCCGCTTCATGACGCAGCGCATTGACGGAAGCGTAGTCTGGCATCTCAGCTAGATAGACGGCACGCATGTATTCGCGCCAGCCGAGGATTTGGCGTATGAAACCTTCGACCGCATTGAGCGGAGCATCCTGTTCTTCAAGTGCTGCCTCGACTTGACGAATGACCTCTTCCGGTGTCAGTAAGCCGAGATTGATTACTGCTGACAAGAGCGAATGCGATAACGTATCTTCACCGGTCAGCATGGCGTCTTGATACGTCCCGAACGTCTCAAGCCGCTCTTCGATGAAACGATGGAGAGCCTGCATCGCTTCCTTTCGTGTAACCGGCCAATGAAAGGAATCAAGTGCTCCTGGATGATCGGAAAAATCACGCTCGACCTTATCGATGACATCCCTTGTGATGTGGTCGGGACGAAACTGAACGGGATCCGGAAACGTCGTCCCGGACTTCGCTGGTTTTCGATTCTCAGCGTCAAACGACCACTTTCCACCGATCGGTTTAGAGCCGTTCATGAGAACGTTTCGTTCCTTGCGCAGTTTGCGATAAAACCGATCCATCTTGTATGGCTTGTCGCCAATTGCTTCGACCGCTTCTTCCTGTGTCAGTAAAAACAACGGCACGTCGGAACAAACCTCGACCGTGATTTTCTTCGGTAAAGCGTCTTGCCACTTATGCATCGCCTTGCGCATTGGTTCGTCCGTGATCGCTGTATAAAATACATGATCCGGATCATGATCTTTCCGGTGCGCTTGGAATGCCTGATCGAACGAATCGGCTTCCCGGTAATCGACAGTGAAGCCCTTCTCGCGCAGTTCTTCCGCAAAATGTCGCATCGCTGAGAAGACGAGGACGAGCTTTTGTTTATGGTACGTCTTCCACTTGGAGCGCGAGGTCGCTTCGACCATCAGGATGACATCGTCTTGTTTGTTTGCTTCCTGTAATAAAGGGAGATCGTGATTCAATTGATTGCCGAATATCCAGCGTGTCGCCATGAGTGTTCCTCCTTTTACTTTCGTTATATGATTACCGTTTTTCGTCAAAGTCATGCCTGATTGTGTGCCGGCTAACGAACATCTTCTTATTCTGAATCATCGCTTTTGCACATTTCTGAATGTAAAAGAAGTTCCTTTCTGTGCAAGCTATGATAGGGTTATAATGGAAAGGTAAGTTGTCGTCATGAGGGGGAAGTTTTTCATGACAGGTAGTCCATAATATCAACGGGGATAGGAAGGATATCATGAGCAGTATGCCTAAAAAAACAGACGTTATTTTAATTGGTGCCGGAGTCATGAGCGCGACGTTAGGGGTCTTGTTAAAAGAACTCGCGCCTGAGATGAACATCAAGGTATTCGAGAAACTCGCGAGTGCCGGGGAAGAGAGCTCGAATGAGTGGAACAATGCAGGAACAGGTCACGCCGCACTATGCGAACTGAACTATACGACGGAAAATGCTGATGGTTCGATCGATATCAGTAAAGCGGTAAAAGTAAACGAACAGTTCCAACTGTCACGTCAATTCTGGTCGCATCTCGTCAAGGAAGGTGTCTTGCCGAATCCAAAAGAATTCATCATGCCGATTCCACATATGAGCATGGTCGAAGGAACGGAAAACGTCGAATTCCTGAAAAAACGATTGGAAGCGCTATCAGCGAATCCGTTGTTCGCAGGGATGGAATATTCAGAGGATCCAGCGAAATTAGCCGAGTGGATTCCACTCATCATGAACGGTCGGACGTCACCAGAGCCGATCGCCGCTACAAAAATCGATTCAGGAACGGACGTCAACTTCGGTGCGTTGACACGAATCCTGTTTGAATATCTCGCACAGCACGATGTAGAGATCAACTATCAGCACGGTGTCGAGGACTTGAAGCGTGTTGACGGGGGTTGGGAAGTCAAAGTAAAGAATGAACGGGATCATCGGATTGAGCATCATACGGCGCAGTTCGTCTTCATCGGGGGTGGCGGCGGTAGTCTACCGTTGCTTCAAAAAACAGGCATCGAGGAATCGAAGCAAATCGGTGGTTTCCCGGTCAGCGGCTTGTTCCTCGTTTGTAAAAATCCTGAGATCATTGAACAGCATCATGCGAAAGTCTATGGAAAAGCAAAAGTCGGAGCACCACCGATGTCGGTGCCGCACTTGGATACACGGTATATCGATGGAAAGAAATCGCTCCTCTTCGGACCGTTCGCTGGCTTTTCACCGAAGTTCCTCAAGACAGGATCAAATCTTGATTTGATCGCATCTGTCAAACCAAACAACGTCTTGACGATGCTTGCTGCGGGAGCAAAAGAGATGGGATTGACGAAGTATCTGATCGAACAAGTCCTCTTGTCGACGGAACAACGGATGAACGAATTACGTGAGTTCATCCCGAATGCGAAGACAGAAGACTGGGATGTCGTCGTCGCTGGTCAACGTGTCCAAGTCATCAAGGACACACCACAAGGAAAAGGGACACTCCAGTTCGGAACAGAGGTCGTTAGTGCAGCAGATGGGTCTGTCGCTGCCTTACTCGGTGCGTCTCCAGGTGCTTCAACAGCGGTACCGGTCATGCTCGAAGTACTCGCGAAATGTTTCCCGTCCGAACTACCGACGTGGGAAGCAAAAATCAAGGAGATGATTCCGTCTTACGGAATCTCACTCGTTGAAAATCCGGAGCTGTTCGAACAGATCCATGCCGAAACAGCTAAAACGCTTGAGCTTGAACAAGGTCAACCGATTCGCTAAACGAAAACCGTCCGACTCCACGAGGAGCCGGACGGTTTTTTGATTTAGCGGAAGTTACGGAAGAAACGTGTTTTCTTCAGTGCAATCCCGACTGGAATCGCAACGAGGATGCCGATGACGTTTTGTGTGATGTTTCCTGGAATTGAAGTGGCTGGTGCGACCCAGTTGCTGAACATAATCCCTTCATGCACGAAGTAGACGAGTAGCATGACAGGAACGGAAGCAATCATCCCGATCAAGTTGAACGTGACATTCGTTCCGTTACGACCACCTGACCACGCGATGTAACCAACGATCAATCCTTGAAGTCCACGTGCGATGATCGTACCAGGTGCCCAAATCGCATAACCCGTTAGAAGATCGAATAACCCCATTCCAACAGCACCGGCAATCAATGCTGTCCGTGGACCGAATAAAATCGCGATGAGAAAGAGCATTGCTGTTCCCATATGAATGAGACCACCGTTTAGTGCGATTGGTAATTGAATCTTGATTAACATCGTTGCGACAAGAACAAGTGCGATTGACATCGCAGTGATGACGAGCTGGCGGGTACGAGTGCTAGAATACGGTGCTGCTTTTTGCATGTGACTAACCTTCTTTATGATAGATTTTAAGATATCTTCAATCTATCAGATGCCTGGACTAGTCAAAAGTGTCAACTTTGAATTATTTATAGGGGTCAGATTGACTAAAAAATCGTCATTCGTTCTTAATTCCAAAAGAGTTTAATCTATTCATACAGTCTTAAATGAAAAAATCTCCAAAACGGTTGTCGTTTTTGAATCTACTCTTTGTTTTTTCTGTACAATGAACAGCGAAAGGAAGGGGGAAGTTAATGAAATATCAGATCGCGACAGCTGTTTTTTTATTCGCTTCATTGTCACCAGTCATATTGGAGGCGAAGGATCAGACGACACAACATCAACGTTATTACGCAGCATATGAAAAAATCGTGCAAGAATTGAATCGGACACATGAAAATGCGGACGTCACATTGCTTGCAGCAAATCAATTTGCAGACGAGGACTGGATTTCGCCAAAACGTTTTCAAGAACGAGCAATCAAACGGTTAAAACCGTTGCATGTTCAATTGAGTATTTATGGAGATGGTCAACGAGCACTTGAACGAACACAAGGTAAAAAAGAAGTTCGGATCACAGGGAATTTCGAAACGGAACTTTTGGAGCAAAGTGAGCGACAGTGGTTCTCTGATGTCTTTTCGATGACGTCTCAAGCCATCAATGATGGCATTTGGACACAGAAAGGATTCGATGGTACCCGAATCGATGCAGGACAAACGATGGTCGTAACGGTCAGTGGTACATACGCGAAGCAAGGCATCTTAACAAAGCACCACATCACAAAAGAATTTCATTGTTCATCCGTTGGTGAAATCTACTATTGAAATAGAAAAAGAGCGAAACTCGTTTGAGTTCCGCTCTTTTGCATTAATTCCGGATCAAGTGATCGAAAGCACCGAGTGCAGCTGTTGCACCAGATCCCATCGAGATGATGATCTGTTTATACGCGCTATCCGTGCAGTCGCCTGCAGCGAAAACGCCTGGTACGTTCGTTGCGCCGTGACGATCGACTTGGACTTCACCGAACTTGTTACGGCTCACCGTTTCACCGAGCCAGTCCGTGTTCGGTACGAGACCGATTTGGACGAAGACACCTTCGAGCTCGACGTGACGTTCGACGTTCGTTTCGCGCTCGATATACGTGATTCCGTTCACTTTATCCGTTCCCGTGATTTCCTTCGTCTGTGCGTTGACGACGACCGTGACGTTCGGAAGAGAAGCGAGGCGTTCTTGAAGAACAGCGTCTGCTTTTAGTTCCGGTGCGAATTCAAGGACCGTGACATGCTTGACGATTCCCGCGAGATCGATGGCTGCTTCGATCCCTGAGTTTCCGCCACCGATGACTGCGACACGTTTTCCTTCGAACAATGGACCATCACAGTGTGGGCAGTAGGCGACGCCTTTGTTCTTGAATTCGAGTTCGCCTGGAACACCAACGTTCCGCCAGCGTGCGCCTGTTGAAAGGATCAAACTCTTCGTTTTCAAGACAGCACCATTCTCAAGCTCGAGCTCGAGGAGGTCCTTCTTCTCAAGACGAGTTGCCCGTTGTAGGTTCATGACGTCGATGCCATATTCCTTGACGTGCTCCTCAAGACTTGCGACGAGTTTTGGTCCTTCCGTGTACTTCATGCTGATGAAGTTTTCGATGCTCATCGTATCCATGACTTGTCCACCGAAGCGTTCTGCGACGATTCCTGTCCGGATCCCTTTACGGGCTGCATAAATCGCAGCACTCGATCCAGCTGGACCACCACCGACGACGAGGACATCGTATGGATCTTTATCAGCGAAATCAGAAGCATCGGCACCTGTGCCAAGCTTCGCCAAGATTTCTTCAAGCGACATCCGTCCGTTACCAAATGCTTCGCCGTTGACGAAGACTGTCGGAACAGCCATGATCTCTTTTTGTTCGACTTCTGCTTTAAATGCCGCGCCATCAATCATCGTGTGACTGATGTTCGGATTGAGGACGCTCATGACGTTCAACGCTTGTACGACATCTGGGCAGTTGTGGCAGCTCAAGCTGATGTACGACTCGAAGTGGTACGCTTCTTGAATGCCTTGAATCTGCTTGATGACGTCCGCGTCGACCTTCGGTGCTCGACCGCTGACTTGAAGCAGTGCGAGGACGAGGGACGTGAACTCATGACCGAGTGGGATTCCCGCGAACGTGATGCCGCTTGTCTCACCGACACGGTTGACTGTGAAACTTGGTGTCCGGGGAAGGCTTGCCTGCTCGACGGAGATGCGTGGTGTCATGCTTGCGATCTCTTCGACGAGTGCGCTCATCTCAAGCGAGACGGCGTCTGTCCCAGCACTAACGGCTAGGACGAGATCGCCTTCGAGAAGCTCGAGGTATTGCGCGAGTTGTGCTTTAATGTCTGGTGCTAAAGCCATCGCGAATCCGCTCCTTAAATTTTTCCGACGAGGTCAAGGCTTGGTGTGAGTGTTGCAGAGCCTTCTTCCCATTTCGCTGGGCAGACTTCGCCTGGATTGTTACGTACGTATTGTGCTGCTTTGATTTTGTTGACGAGTGTGCTCGCATCACGACCGATGCCGCCTGCGTTGATTTCAACTGTTTGGATGACGCCGTCTGGATCAATGATGAACGTACCGCGGTCAGCAAGACCATCTTGTTCGTTCAAGACTTCGAAGTTACGTGAGATGACGTGTGATGGGTCACCGATCATAACGTACTCGATTTTACCGATTGTTTCTGACGTTTCGTGCCATGCTTTATGTGTGAAATGCGTATCTGTTGAAACAGAGTAAACTTCAACGTCAAGCGCTTTGAGAGTTGCGTATTGGTTTTGGAGATCTTCGAGTTCTGTCGGGCAAACGAATGTAAAGTCTGCAGGGTAGAAACATACGACACTCCATTTACCGCGAAGGTTGGCATCCGTTAGGTCAACGAATTCTCCGTTGTGGAATGCTGATGCACTGAATGGTTTTACTTCACTTCCGATTAAAGACATGATAAAAATCCTCCTCAAGGGTTCTATATTTAGAATCTGTTCTAGTGCATACAGATAATCTGTATTTATCACACTAGAATAATTCTAATCTAATACTAATTTCATATAGACCAACACTTTTGTCAAGGTATAATCGGCAATTTCTTATTTCAGAAAAAATTGTGTGAACAAAAAAAGAAATCCCGACTCCTAAATGAAACAGGAGTCGGGAGCTGTATTCTTTATTGCCAGTCCGTGTGGAAGATCCCTTCGCGGTCTGTTCGAGCATACGTATGCGCACCGAAATAATCGCGTTGGGCTTGCAACATGTTGGCATTCGAGTTTGCTGTCCGGTAGCTATCATAATACGTCAACGACGTCGATAGACATGGGAGCGCAAAACCAGATAGCGCACCCTCGGCAACGACGTGGCGTAACGATTCTTGATACGCCTGTACTTTCTCAGCGAAGAATGGGGCGAGCATTAAGTTCGAGAGGTTCGCGTCGTTTTTGAACGCTTCACTGATGACATTCAAGAAGTCTGCCCGGATGATACATCCACCACGGAAAATCAAGGCGATCTCCTCAAGGCGTAAGTTCCAGTCGTATAGTTCAGACGATGTCCGGTACTGGGTAAAGCCTTGCGCGTAAGCTGCGACTTTCCCCATATAAAGCGCTTGACGAATCCGTTCGATCCACGCGTCCCGCTCAAGCGATGACAAGTCTTCTGGTCCCTTCAGAACAGCAGACGCTGCGACGCGTTCTTCTTTAACAGCTGAAAGGTAACGAGCGAACAAGGCTTCCGTGATGATCGAAGAGGCGATTCCATTATCAATTGCTTGTAAGCTTGTCCATTTTCCGGTTCCTTTTTGACCAGCTTGATCGAGAATGACATCGATCAACGGTTGCCCTGTCTCGTCATCCGTTTTCCGGAGAATGTCCGCTGTGATCTCAATCAGGTAACTTTTCAGTTCGCCTGCGTTCCACTCGGCGAAGATGTCTGCAACTTCCGTCACGTCGAGTCCAAGGCGGAAACGAAGGAAGCTGTAAGCTTCAGCGATCAGTTGCATGTCAGCGTACTCGATCCCGTTATGGACCATCTTGACGAAGTGACCAGCGCCCTTCGGACCGATATAGACACAACATGGATCGCCTTCAACGTGAGCGGCAATCTTCGTCAAGATCGGTGCGACATGTTCGTAGGCTTCTTTCGATCCACCCGGCATGATCGCAGGACCGGTCCGTGCACCGACTTCACCACCCGATACGCCGACGCCGATGTATTCGATGCCGTGTCGTTGGAGTTCGTCGAAGCGACGTTCCGTATCAAGGAAGTGGGAATTTCCACCATCCATGATGATGTCGCCTGTTTCGAGATGTGGAAGTAACGATTCGATGACTGAATCAATCGCGCTGCCGGCCGTGACCATCATGAAGATTTTACGCGGACGGGCGAGTGACTGTACGAATGCTTCGATATCGTAGTACGGATGAAGTGGTAATCCCTCATCGTGTGCGACGAGATCGTCCGTTAAATCACGTGTGTAGTTATAGATGGCGACTTCTTCTTGATGACTCGCCATATTCAGTGCTAAGTTGCGTCCCATGACGCCAAGCCCGATGACTCCGATAGAATGTTGCATAAGTAGAACGACTCCTTTTCTTAGACGACGAGGCTGAGGAGAAGAACGAACCCAAGTCCACAAACGGAAATGATCGTCTCAAGCACAGTCCATGTCGCAAACGTTTCTTTTAATGATAAACCGAAATATTCTTTAAACATCCAGAAGCCCGCATCATTGACGTGTGAAGCGATTAGACTACCCGCACCAGTCGCAAGGACGACGAGCGCTAAGTTGACGTCAGATTGCTCCAGTAACGGAATGACGAGACCTGCTGTCGAAAGGGCAGCGACTGTCGCAGAACCAAGTGAGATTCGCAGAATCGCAGCGATCAACCAAGCGAGCAGAATCGGAGATAACGCCGATCCTTCAAATAATTGTGCGACGAATGTACCGACGCCGCCGTCAATCAAGACTTGTTTGAAGGCACCGCCACCACCGATGATCAATAGCATCATTCCGATTTGGGCGATGGCCGTCGTACAAGATTCCATGACCGTTTGCATCGGAATCTTACGGGCGATCCCCATCGTATAGACCGCGACGAGTAACGAAATCAACATCGCCGTCGAGGCGTTCCCGATGAACTCGATCGCCGAGATGACGCTACTCTCACCCAAGCCGAGTGTTTCTTGTAAAAGCGTGAAGATCGTTGCGACCGACATCAAGAGGACCGGTAGCATCGCAGTGAAGACACTAATACCGAAACCTGGCGTCTCGTCTAAATCAAATTCTTTTTGTTCCCCGAGTGACGCGATGTTTCCTGTGCGTGTAAACGATTCAGGTACGAGTCGTTTCGCGATCTTCGTAAAAACAGGACCAGCAATGATGACTGTCGGAACAGCAACGATGAAACCATACAATAAGACTTCCCCGATATTGGCTTTATACTCCCCTGCGATGACGGTCGGACCTGGGTGAGGTGGTAAGAAGCCGTGCGTGACAGACAGTGCTGCGACCATTGGGATCCCAAGATATAAGATCGAAACGCGGAGCTGGCGTGAAATCGCAAAGACGATTGGAATCAACAGAACGAGTCCGACTTCGAAGAAAAGTGCGATTCCGATGATGAACGAAGCAACGACGACCGCCCATTGGATGTTCTTTTCCCCGAATCGTGCGACAAGCGTCATCGCGATTCGCTGCGCCCCCCCGGCGTCAGCGATTAGCTTTCCAAGCATCGCACCAAGCCCAAAGATCAGTGCTAGGTGACCGAGTGTTCCTCCGATACCGGCTTCGATCGTCTTGACGATCTGATCGAGCGGCATACCGAGTAATAGTGCAACGCCAAAGGAAACGATGATGAGTGAAACGAACGTATTTAATTTTAACCCCATGATGAGAACGAGCAATGCGACGATCCCAATTCCTACGATGACTAAAGGCATGATGACTTCCCCCAAAAGATTAAGTTAGTTTTCCTCTTGAATCAAGCTCCGTTGATACATAGCAATTCGTTTGTGGTCTTCGGATAATGTCCGCGCTAGACTAATGAAAATCGGTAAAAGCTGACGATATTCATGCATCGCTTCTTCATTTGGTACATGGCGATGTGTTTCCCCAATCATCTCGGATACGACTTCGAACGAATCGATTTCCCCTGTCGCATACAGTCCGAGAATACAAGCGCCAAGACATGAACTTTCGAAACTTTCCGGAATGACGACTTCCGACTCAAAGATGTCCGCCATCATTTGGCGCCAGACTTCAGACCGGGCAAATCCACCGGTTGCCTGAATCCGCGTCACAGGACCATCCATGCATTCGACGAGTGCGAGGAAGACGGTATACAGATTGTAGATGACGCCTTCTAGTGCTGCCCGAATCATGTGCTCTTTTTTGTGTGAGAGCGTCAAACCGAAGAATGAACCGCTGACGTCCGGATTCCATAGCGGTGCTCGTTCACCGGACAAGTAAGGATGGAACAACAGACCGTCGGACCCCGGGCGGACGCGTTCGGCAATCTTCGTCAGGACAGCATACGGATCGATACCGAGACGTTTTGCTGTCTCGACTTCTGCTGAAGCGAGTTCGTCTCGAATCCAACGTAAGACCATTCCACCGTTATTGACGGGGCCGCCGATGACCCAGTGGTCCTCGGTCAGTGCGTAACAGAACGTTCGTCCTTTTTCATCCGTCTGTGGACGATCAATGATCGTTCGGATGGCACCGCTCGTTCCGATCGTGATCGCGATTTCCCCTTTGCGAATCGCGTTGACACCTAAATTGGAGAGGACACCGTCACTAGCACCGACTAAGAACGGCGTATCGACGGATAATCCCATTTGTCGTGCGTAATCAGTATTGAGTCCGGTACATGACGTCGTTGTCGGTACGGGTTCCGATAAATAGCTTGCATCGATACCTGCGACATGCAATGCGCCCGTATCCCAACCTAATTCATGAATATTAAAGAGACCAGTTGCTGAAGCGAGAGAGTGGTCGATGACATATGTTCCGAACAGTCTTTGGAACACGAACTCCTTGATCCCGACATACTTTTTCGTTTGAGCGTGGAGCTCCGGACGATCTTCGACGAGCCAACTGATTTTGCTAAGCGGTGACATCGGATGAATCGGTGTCCCGGTCCGGTGATAGATCGAGAGACCATATTGTTCCTTAATCTTGTTCGACCATGCTTCACTCCGACTGTCTGCCCATGTGATGCAGGCAGTCAACGGTTGATGTTGTGCGTCCATCGCAATCAAACTGTGCATGGCACTACTGAACGCGACGAACTTCGGTGGCATGCTCGGATGACGTTTTGTGATCAAGCGGATGGATTCGAGTACGGCATCAAAAATTTCTTCCGGATCCTGTTCCGCCGTCGAACGGTTCGGTGTGTGGAGTGGGTAACCGACGTTCGTTTGTCCGATGACCTCTCCTTTTGTCGTAAATAAGACTGCTTTCGTACTCGTCGTTCCGATATCGACGCCTAACATGTATTCAGTCATGTGAATCGACTCCTTTCGACATCATTTGTTGCGTTTTCCAGAGATCTTCGACTTCCTGAACATCATCAAAGTTCTGATGTAAGGAAGCAACCATCCGTTCACGATCCCCTGTCTCAATCGCTTCGATATACAAGGCATGGTTCGCGAGGATGCGTTCGAAGTCTTCGATGTCTTCCTCGAATCGTACCCGCATCGATAGGAGGATGAAACTTTCCATGACTGGTTTGAGATTTTGCCAAATCATGCTGACATACCCATGATCAATCGAGCGGATGATTGTTTCATGAAACAGTACGTCTTGGAAAGAGAATTCATCAGCATCCTTATATTTGATAGCAACCTTCATCATTTCGAGAATTTTGCTGAGTTCACGGACGAGTTCTGCCCGTTCGACCTTAACAAGTCGCTCGAAGACGAACGTTTCGATGAGTAACCGGACATCATAGATTTCTTGAATGTCGCGCTCGGATAAACCGACGACGACCGCCCCCATTCGTTCGAGACGAATCAACTGTTCGGCTGCAAGGACCTTTAACGCATCACGGACAGGTGAGCGACTGACTGAAAAATCAGAGGCTATTTTGTTTTCGGATAAAATGGTACCGCTTTCAATTTTTCCTGAAATGATCCGCATTCGTAGTTCGTGCGCGACACGATCTCCGGCAGAAGCTTTTGACAACCACTTCAAGGGGTATAACAGTTCTGACATAGAATCACCTGATTTCTAGAGTGGGTATACTTGTATACAAGTTAGTATATACGTTTTTTTCTAAAATGCAAACGCTTCACTTAAATATTAGAGATTCAACTGGCAATCAGGAAATCGGTTCCAAATATGTTAGGGTGAAGGAGTAATCAATAACCAGAACGGGTAAGGAGGAGATAGTACATATGAACATTTTAGTTGTAGGTGCAGGAGCAGTCGGAGGTTATTTCGGGGGCCGTCTTGCTGAGCAAGGTGAACAGGTGACCTTTCTCGTCCGTCCGAAGCGATATGAACAATTACAAAAAACAGGTCTACAGATCACTAGTCCTCATGGCGATATCACGATTACGCCTCAGTTAGTGACACGAGACATGCGACCGGATCACGTATTTGATGTCGTTTTGCTTTCGACGAAAGCCTATCACTTAGATGATGTCTTAGAGGATCTTACGCCATTCGTTTCGAACGAGACGTATATCATTCCTTTATTGAATGGCATGCAACATATTCGTCGGTTAACAGAAGTCTTCGGAGAAGAGCGTGTACTGGGCGGTCTTTGCTTCATTGAATCGACGCTTGATGCAGAAGGACGCATTTTACAGACGAGTCCGTCACATCGACTGTTGTTTGGCTCACGAACCGGCAAACCAACAGCTCGTTTGCAGGAGATCGCAACACGTTTTGCGAAAGCGAAGGCACCGATGGCGTACTCGATGCATATCATGGATGACATGTGGCAAAAGTATCTTTTTATTTCGACATTTGCGGGTGTGACGACGCTATTTCGTTCAGCAATCGGTTCGATTCGGGAAGAAGCTGTCGGGCGTCAGATGATTGTAGACGTCATGAACGAAGCGAAACAGGCGATGGAAGAACAGGGCGCGGTCTTCAATGACGATACAGAAACGGTGCTATTGAAGCAGATGCATGCGATGGAAGATACGATGAAATCGTCGATGTTGCGCGATATGGAAAAAGGTCAGCCAGTCGAAGTGGAACATTTTTTCAGCGCCTTGTTAAAACCTACTTCGACAGAACGGTTCAGAGCTTTAAAATTAGTCGAAGCAAACTTACGCATGTATCTTGGAACGATTAAATAGTTACATTTTTCTATTTTAGAAAAATAATGGAGTAGTACAAATGTTTCGTTTTGATGACGAAAGACCTGTTTCCCCTAGGAATCGTTGACTTCCGAAATAAAGTTCATCTATTGTTAATGAGATTGAAAAAAAGTGATAATATATTTTTCCGCATTTTTTCTTGCAAGGACGAATGAAGCAGACGAGAGGGGAAGTTTATCCATTATGAAACGTATTATTATTCGTGCAGGTATGACACCATTCGAACAGTTCGATGCTCCTTATTTGATGAAACATAATTCCATTGGAGGAAACGTTGGAAATCTCATTTATCAATACAGTATCTTTCGGACGTTGATGACAGAAGGTACGACGATTACACCGGACTATTACTATTACGATGAAGAACGGGCGGACGAAATCAATGCCAACTTTGATCTTTATGTCATTCCGTTAGCGGATGCATTCCGAAAAGAATTCGTACCGACGTTGCGGAAGTACACCCGCCTTATCAAGAAATTAAAAATTCCAGTCGTCGTCATCGGTGTAGGCTTACGTGCACCGTTTGAACCAGATCTAGACGGCGGATTCCCGTTCGATGAAGATGTCAAAGCATTCGTCAGCGCTGTACTTGAGCGCTCAAGCATGCTTGGTCTTCGTGGGGAAATCACGTCGAAATACTTGACGCGTCTTGGTTTTCGCGAAGGCATTGATCATCGTGTCATCGGATGTCCTTCGATGTACGCGTTTGGTCGCGACTTACATATTCGTGAAACGAACATTACGCCCGAGTCGATGATTACGGTCAACTCGTCACGTTTAGCACCACAAAATGTTCTTGATTTCATTACGCGCGGAATGGAAGAGTATCCGAATCATTACTTCATTCCCCAATGGATGAAGGAACTGAAATTGACGTATACAGGAACGCATCCGATCGCAGATTTGTCCGTGACGAACTATCCGGTGAAGATGTCGGATCCTGCTTACATGAACGATCGTGTTCGTTTCTTCTTGAACGCACAAACATGGTTCGATTTCATCGGGCAGGCAGACCTCAGTTTTGGTGCGCGCTTGCATGGAAATATCACAGCAACGCTTGCGGGTACGCCGAGTATCCTCATTCCAAAGGATGCACGAATGCGCGAACTAACGGATTATCATCAGTTGACGCATATTTGGGCGAACGACATCAAAGCGGATACACAATTATCCGACGTCGTAGCCAATGCTGATTTCCAAAGTCCAGTACGTGTTCAAGCACGTAACTTCGACAACTTCGTTGACTTCTTGAACGTGAATGATCTTGAACACATTTACCAAGAGACGAATTATCCTGAGAATGTGCCGTTTGACCGTCAAATGGCGCAAGCGGAACTACTTCCACCGGTTCAACCGATTTCTGGCGTGAGTCTCGAAGAAGCAGTCGCCCGTTTCGAACGGTTCTTCCCGGAACAAGAGAAGAAGATCGCGGATGCGCAAAAACAGGCAAAAGCGCAATTGGCCGAAAAAGATAAGAAAATCAAAGCATTGCAGAAACAAACAACGACGACTCAAAAAGATCAGGAAATTGCGGCGCTCAAAGCGCAACTGGCTGCCCAAACGAAGAAAATGAAGCACCAGCAAGGGACATTGAACCGAAAAGCGGTTCGGGCAGCCTTAAAGACAGCGGATCTATTCGCAAAAAAATAAAGTGTTCTAACATTCCGGGTCATTACGATACGGAATGTTTTTTGGTAGGAGTATTCTGAATTGCGTTGACAATCCGGAAAAGACTTGATAGGGTTAGGAACAATTACATACTTATCCAGAGAGGTGGAGGGACTGGCCCTATGAAACCTCAGCAACAGGTCGAAAGATACTGTGCTAATTCCTGCGGGTGTTGCACCCGATCGATAAGATTTCCGAATTGTCGACCGACGCATCCGTGAGGATGCGTTTTTTGTTTGAAATAGGTGGAACGAGGAGGAAATGGATTCATGAAAACGAGCGGAGCGTTTCGACGCAAGATGGAATCACGTCATCTGATCATGCTGTCGTTAGGAGGCGTCATTGGAACAGGATTATTTTTAAGTACAGGTTATACGTTGGAACAAGCGGGACGTGTCGGAACGATTTTGTCGTATTTGATCGGAGCCGTCGTCGTCTACTTAGTCATGTTAAGTCTCGGTGAACTCGCTGTGCACATGCCGGAAACCGGATCATTCCATAAGTACGCAACGAAGTATATCGGACCCGGTACCGGTTATACGGTGGCCTGGCTCTACTGGCTGACGTGGACGGTCGCCCTTGGTTCAGAATTCACGGCAGCAGGCATTTTAATGCAACGTTGGTTCCCGTCGATTCCAGTCTGGGTGTTCAGTGCATTATTCGCTGCGATGATCCTTGGTATCAACGTCTTGAAGGTCCGCGTATTTGCTGAAGTCGAGTTTTGGTTCTCCGCCATTAAGGTCGTAACGATCATTGCTTTCATTTTACTTGGTGCGGGAGCCATCGTTGGCTTCATCCCATTACAAGATGGTAGCCCAGCCTCATTCTTTTCTTCCTTAACGGAAGGAGGATTGTTTCCAAATGGGGCATTTGCGATCTTCATGACGATGCTTGCCGTGAACTTTGCTTACTCAGGAACGGAATTGATCGGCGTCGCAGCGGGTGAAGCGGTCGATCCGAAGCGGACGATTCCGCTTGCGATCCGAACAACGATTTTGCGACTCGTCCTCTTTTTCGTCGGTACGATCATTGTATTAGCCGTCTTATTGCCAACGGAAGGGAAGGGCGTGCTCGAAAGTCCATTCGTCGCGGTGTTCGAACGAATCGGGATTCCGTATGCGGCAGACGTGATGAACTTCGTCATTCTGACAGCGATCTTATCGGCAGCGAACTCTGGGCTTTACGCTGCCTCCCGGATGCTTTGGTCGCTTGCGAACGAACGCATGATTCCGCGTTTCTTCGCCCAGGTGACGCCAAGTGGGGTTCCACTTCGAGCTGTTTTGTTCAGCATGCTTGGTGGAGGACTTGCTTTGCTTTCTAGCATCTATGCAGCAGGAAGTGTCTATATCGCGCTCGTCTCGATTTCCGGTCTTGCTGTTGTCATCGTCTGGATGAGTATCAGCGTTGCGCAGTATCGCTTCCGGAAACAATTCCTCCGCGAAGGGCATACGGTCGACGAATTGGTCTATCGTACACCACTCTTTCCATTGGTACCGATCGCCGCTTTCGTCGTCTGTTTGATTTCCCTGATTGGTATCGGATTTGATCCGACGCAACGAGTCGCCTTGTATTGCGGTATCCCATTCATCGTGATCTGTTATGTCGTTCATGCGTTCACGAATTCTTCTCAGAAACGGAGTGTTGAAAATGTCCCGAATCAAAAATCCAGTTGATCAACGATTACAGGAAGTTCCTTTCCTGATTTTAGATGGTGCGCTTGCGACTGAACTCGAACAAAAGGGATTCGACCTGAACGATCCACTCTGGTCGGCACGCCTCTTAATCGAAGCACCGGAACAGATTGAGCGTGTCCATCACGATTACTTTGAAGTGGGCGCCGATGTTGCGATCACCTCAAGCTATCAAGCAAGTATCGAAGGATTTAAGCAACGTCATATCACGACCGAGGAAGCACAAGCGTTAATTCGACAAACGGTTACCTTAGCGCAAGACGCACGGACGCGTAGCGGAAAGAATGCCGCACTGATCGCGGGATCGGTTGGTCCTTATGGTGCCTACTTAGCAGATGGTTCTGAGTATCGCGGTCATTATGGAGTGTCAGCAGATGTGCTAGAAGCCTTCCACAGACCGCGCATCGAAGCATTGATTGAAGCGGGGGCTGATCTGCTGGCATTCGAGACGATTCCGTCGCTTGAGGAAGCTGTCGTGTTGTTCGGGATTCTCGAAGCGTTCCCGGAAGTGTCTGCTTGGCTGACGTTCTCGCTTCAAGATGCGACGCACATCAGTGAGGGAACACCGCTTGCGATATGCATCGAGACGATCGGACAGCATCCGCAACTTGCAGCAATCGGCGCAAATTGTTTTCCGGCATCCTACGCGACCGACTTCATCCGTCACGTTAAGACGTTGACGAGTGTTCCAATCATTGTCTATCCGAACTCCGGTGAAGTCTATGATCCGGTCGCAAAGACGTGGTCGGGTACGAATCAGTGCACGTCGTTCCAAGCCATCGCAAAGACATGGTATGAAGCTGGAGCACGATTGATTGGCGGTTGTTGTAGAACTTCACCGGAACATATCGCGCAAATTCGTTCGGTTTGCCAGGTTTCTCATACGTGATGAATGATGACGAAAAAACGGACACGAAATCAATCGATTTCGCGTCCGTTTTTTTAATGGTGTGATTCCATTACCGTTCGCGCAAGGCGCGATTGAATTGTTGCAATAGGCGTCCGAAATCTTCTGCATCATCCGCTGGCCAGTCTGTCAGTAGACGTTCGATGCTCGCGAGACGTGCGGTTCGGTAGATGGTGAGTTCTTGTTGTCCTTTATCTGTAATATGATAGAAGAAGGCTCGCCCATCTGTCGGATCTTTTACTTTTTCAACGAGTTGCTTCTGATCGAGTGCCGCTGCTTGACGACTGACGGTCGAGACATCGAGCTGAAGTTCACGGGCAAGTGTTTTAACACCGACGTTGCCGGAATCCGCTAATTGTCGCAGTAAGAGATAAGAAGCACGGTCCAAATTACGATTGTCTGCCGTCGCCGTCGTTAAGCGCCGGATCAGGATCGCTAACTCGAGTTCAATGGTTTCGAGTGATTGTTGAGACATCGGGTATCTCCCCTTTCAAAAAAGTCTCTCTGTCCCTCATGATTACCCAATGTGGATAAGCTGTCAATGCGAAAAGCAGGAGGCTTGACAGAGTTGTAGTTGTATTATACAATCATTTTTGTTCTTTTAATTGTATCATACAACTTTCGTAGATGAGAAACGAACGACAAAGGAGAATTCAGATGAAAGCTTATGAATCGATGAAACA
Source organism: Exiguobacterium sp. 9-2 (assembly GCF_036287235.1). Classification (NCBI taxonomy): domain Bacteria; kingdom Bacillati; phylum Bacillota; class Bacilli; order Caryophanales; genus Exiguobacterium; species Exiguobacterium sp. 9-2. The sequence goes on along the minus strand of NZ_CP142850.1, from coordinate 3,001,734 downwards.
AGAGGTCATTACGGTAAACGATACAGATCTGATTCGTACGGTCATCGAACGATTCATTCAATCTGGTATTAGCGGCGTACCCGTCATCAATGCCGAGCAAGAGGTCGTCGGTTATATCAGTGACGGAGATATCATGCGCGCGATCGGAAAACACAAGGACATCATCGTCGATACATTCTTATATGTAGATGTCATCAAAGGAGACGAAGAAGATTATGAAGATCGAATTCGTCATATCTTGAATCGACCTGTCATGGAACTTGCACGCCGGAAGGTTGTAACAGCAGACGCTGATACAGAAATGGAAGAGATTGCAGCAACGCTCGGTTCAAAACGGATCAAAAAGCTTCCAATCCTTAAGGCAGGACGTCTTGTTGGGATCATTAGTCGAGGCGACGTCATCCGCCATTCGTTTAAACAGTTCATATAATACATTCAATAGAAAGAAGGGACACTATGGCACTTGCTGAAAAAACAACGACGCTTGAGCCGGAAACGGTATTAGCGGAAAGCAAACATGGATTATTCCATCAACCGGTTGCTGTTTGGGCAGTCTTTTTCGCCAGTATTACAGCATTCATGGGAATGGGACTCGTCAATCCCGTGTTACCGACGATTGCCGAGAATTTAGAAGCGTCCAAAAGTGAAGTAACGCTCTTATTTACAAGTTATAACGCCGTCATGGCATTCGCGATGTTAATTACAGGCGCGATCTCATCACGGATTGGTCAAAAAGGAACATTAATGCTCGGGATCGCCGTCATCGCAACTGTTGCTGGTTTTGCTTCACAAGCAGACAGCATTTGGACGCTCGTCGCGTTACGCGGTGGATGGGGACTTGGGAACGCTTTGTTCGTCGCAACCGCACTGGCTGCGATCGTTTCGCTGTCGTCAGGCGGAACAGCAAAAGCCATCATTTTGTATGAAGCAGCCGTTGGTCTTGGGATTTCGATTGGACCGCTATTAGGCGGAACACTCGGTTCGATCACATGGCGCGCCCCATTCATGGGTGTTGCGACAATCATGGTCATCGCGTTTCTCGTCTTGCTCTTCTTGATGCCAAAACCAGCAGCATCTGCTGCACCAAAACAAAAGTTATCATTAAAAGCACCGTTCCAAGCGATGAAGCATCGTTCGCTCTTGACACTCGGGATCGTTGCGGCGCTTTATAACGTTGGTTTCTTTACGATCATGGCCTATGCACCATTCGTCATGAAACTACCAGCGAAAGGACTCGGATTCGTCTTCCTCGGTTGGGGGATGTTGCTTGCGATCACATCAGTCTTAACGGCTCCGAAACTGAAACAATGGTTCGGAACGATCAAAGCGATGATCATGATGTTGATCACATTCGCGATCTTGCTTCTTTTAATGGGAATCTTCACGGAAACTCCAGCCGTCGTCATCGTCTGTGTCATCTTGGCGGGAGCTGTGCTTGGGAATAACAACACGCTCATCACGACAGCTGTCATGGATGCAGCACCTGTCGAACGTTCGACAGCATCTGCGGCATACAGTTTCCTACGTTTTCTCGGGGCAGCCATCGCGCCATTCATGGCCGGTAAATTGGCTGAAATCTTCAACGCAAATCTACCGTTTTATGTCGGAAGTGGCTTCGTCCTCTTATCCGTCATCATCATCGGGGTCAATCTCAAACACATTCGCCATATCGACCGGACGGAAGGCGGACATTAATTCGATAACAAGACAGCCGAAGCGCATTCGCTTCGGCTGTTTTTGATTAAAATCAAGAGGGGTACATGGTTCTTAACGTGCGGATCGAGTGCTCGATCATTTCCCGAAGTACGCCTAAGTCGATGTCAGTCAGTCGTTTTACGTAGATGCAGGACTTACCGCGTCGATACGTACCGAGACTGGCAAGCAGTCGTTCTGAGACTGCGTCTTCACCAAGTGCGAGATAAAGGACGAGGTTCGTCTTCCGCGGAGAAAAGCCGACATAAAAGCTATCGCCCTCGCGGCCGGAGGCATAGCGATAATGGTAGGAACCAAAACCAATCAAGGATGAACCCCAAAGTACGGCTTCATATCCCGTGACATCTTCGAAGAACTGACGTAGTGTGATACCATCTGCTTGACGTTGCGGCGGTTCGACTTGTGTCAGAAAGGCATCAACGGACTGTTCGGTAGGACCTGTCTTTGGCGTATCAGGCATAAGCAGACTCCTTTCGGATGAAGAAGATATGGGTTACTTTCGAGAAGTGCTAGTAAATATCCTGTGGCTCAGAGGTGGAAATCGAATGAAGCATCGTATCGTGTTTCGAGGAGAAGAAAGCAGTGTACTATGGGAAATCTTACACGTATATCCAACGCAAGAAGAACTAACGATTCAGATGGTAGGGCGGAATAGTGAACACCAGTTTTCAGTTACATTCAATCAATATGATGCGTTCATCCGTAACTTTGCTCACGTCCATGAGTCGTTACACGGTGAAGTCGTATTCGAGCAGGGAGTAATTCGACTCCGCTTACGCTATGACCGACTTGGTCGTGTCTTCATCAGTTGGTCTGACGGACAAACGAGTCACCAGTTTCGCAGTGATCAAAGTTATTTAAGTGAGGCGTTAGCACAACTTGGCGTCTACTGAATCAGCTGATGAAAGGCGCTAATACAAAAAGAAGGGACGACATTCGGTTACAATATCGAATGTCGTTCCTTCTTTTTTTAATGTGATGGGAGCGATTGATGTAATGGTGTGTTGATCAAGTTGAAGCAAAACGCAATCGTTTGTTCATATTCGGATAACGGAATCGATTCATCCACTTGGTGTGCGAGACGGAAATCATGGAATGAAGCGATTGCGATTGGAAATGACTTTTTCGCTTGGCTGAACATCGCACCATCCGTTCCACCTGGAATAGCGATTTTTCGTGGTGTCACGCCGCTAACCTGCTCCATCGTATCCGCGACCTGTTGCAAGAAAGGCGCCTGTTCATCGGTTTCACAAGAAGGAATATCCTTGATGACGGTCACGTTCATATCAAACTCGGAATCTTCTGCTACAAGACGACGCTCGATAGCTGTAAAGGCAGCAAGAACGTCCGCTCGACCGAACCCGGGAATCGTCCGAATATCCATATAAAAGGAAGCCTGACTCGGAACGACATTCGGTCCTTCGCCTCCTTTTATGGATGTGATTGACGCGACGACTGGACCAAGCGCCGGATGATGATTCGCTGTAATCGAGAAGCGTTCCGACTTCACTTCCTGGATGACGCGATAGACGTCATCGATCGCATTACGTCCGAGTTGAGGGGCAGAGCTGTGTGCACTTTTCCCACGACATGTCACTTCGATCCCAACGACACCTTTTTGTGCATAACCGATCATTCCGCTTGTTGGTTCTGTGATCAGTAAAGCGTCTAAATCATCCGCGTGTCCTTGTTCGGTCAAATGACGAGCACCCGTCATTCCATTCTCCTCATCGGATGTAATCAGAAGTTTGATAGTGTTTGGTCGTTCTTGACGTTCTCTATATTGAATCAGTGCTTGCACCATTGCCATGACACCTGATTTCATATCAGAAGCCCCACGACCATAGATGCGGCCGTCTTCGATTTCGCCACCATATGGATCTTTCGTCCAGCCGTCTTCTTGAACTGGAACCGTATCGAGATGACCAGATAGACCGAGGACGGCAGGACGTGAAACATCCTCGCTCGCAGGGACGGTCGCGACGAGACAAATTCGTTTTGGTGAAACTTCAATCCATTCTGTCGAGATCTGATGATCGACCAATACATCGTACACGTAACGTGCGACGGCTTCTTCTCCGTCCATCGGATTGACACTTGGAATTTGAAGACACCGTTGTAAGTAAGTAATCGCTGTTTGCATGAATTTTTCCCCCTTTACCTGTAGTGTACCCTGATAAAAATACTTCAGGGAGGTAAACTGATTCAGAAAATAATTTACGGTACTGAACGTCTTGAGGTAAAAGAAAAGCGGTGCAACTAAAGGGTTACACCGCGCATTGCTCATTCACTTTTTTCTGCTTCGTCTTTCCACTTCGAATCGATTAACATCTCTCCCGGCCATGTATAAGCCATGATGCCGCCATCCGCCGTGATGTCCTCACCTGTGACATATGAGCTGTCGTCAGAAGCAAGGAAGAGGGCGACCGTTGCCATCTCGCGTGGTTTACCGAGTCGACCGAGTGGTGTGATCCAGGCGTTCGCATCGCGGAACTGTTTGCCTTGTTCTTTTTCTTTTTCACCGACGAGTGTATCGATGAGTGGTGTTTCAATCGTTCCTGGCGATAACGAATTGACACGAATACCATGACGCGCGTAATCGATTGCCATCGCGCGAGTGAAGTTCGCGATCCCGCCTTTCGCCGCGTTATAACCAGACCGGTTCAAGTCAGCTGCGCGACCCGACATCGATGACGTGTTGATGATCGAACCACCGTTATCCAGCATGAGTGGAATCAAGAATTTACTGACGAGGAATGTACCGCGTAAATCGACAGCGATGATCCGGTCGAAGAGATCGATTGGATACTCGTGGACTTTCCCGCCTTGTTCATCGATTCCGGCATTGTTGAAGAGGACGTCGACCGTACCGTATGTCTCTTTGACATGCTTCGCAAGTTGCTCAACACTCTCGACGTCTGAGACGTCGACATGGACGGCTTCCGCTTTCCCGCCTTGTTGTGTAATCTGTTCTACTGTTTGTTTTGCTTTTTCAAGTGAGACATCGGCACAAACGACCGTTGCTCCTTGTTCTGCGAATACAAGCGCAGTCGCTTGTCCAATCCCTGTTGCCGAGCCGGTAATGACAGCTATTTTTTGATCCAGTCTACCCATTGCTAAATCCCTCCTAAGTCGTATCGTTCACCTTATGAAACATTCCCGGAGAAATGGAGATTAAACCCATCGATGCGTCTAGTAATAGAAGATAAGGGGTACATCTACAACAGCATAATCGCTGTAAAAAGGGAGATGAGAACGCTGACATCCGATCAATGGCAACTTGCCAAAAAATTATTACAGGAAGCTGTCGAGTATCAAATGACGCTCGAGAAAAGTGCGTTCGCAGATCAACTGATTGATCAAACGACACCTGTCCTTTGGTTTGGTGATGCGACGCGTAGCAGTTGGGTGACGATCGCGACGAACCCATCCCGAACGCAGTTTTTAGACCGGACGGGCGCATTACGATTCGACGAGACCGGTCCGCTCTTTATTCGTCCGAAGTCGATGTCATGGGAGGATTATCTCCAGGAGGAGACGCTGACAGATTCAATCCGGCGCTTCAATCGTTACTTTAAACAACCAAATGTGTACCGGACCTGGTTCGGTCGACCAGGTGGCGGTAAACTCGAAGGATTCTTGAACGGACTCGGTGCGTCGTTTTACGAAAAGACGTTTGATCCAGTCATTCACTTGGATTTTTTTCCATTTCCGACGCACCACTACATGGGAGCGATCAAAGAACGCAGCGTGTTGGAAGATAGTCCGTTCGGTCAGACATTTTTGTTACGCCTGCTTGAACTGTTTTCGATAAAAGGAATCATCCTGCTCGGTAAGGAACACACGGAACGATTTGCGAAGCTCGAACCAGATATCGATTGGACAACCTATCGACCAACGGATTATCCAGACGCGATTTTTCAAATCGGCTTTTCATCACAATTTCAGGTCCCCGTGGTCGGTCTCCACTTCAAACCAAGTGAGCAATTCATCGGTCTCGGTAATCGAAAAGATGAAAACGGCGTCAGCCATGGCACCTATGGGTCAGCGGAACACTTACGTCAAATCGGAAAAATCGTCCATGAAAAAGTCGTAAAAAATAGCGGGAAAGAAGATTGACAGATATTTAGAACTCCCTAATAATAGGAGATGAATTAGCACTCTATACGAATGAGTGCTAAAAAAAGGGGAGGCAGAATAAGCATGGAAACGAAACAATTTAAGGCGGAATCAAAACGATTGCTGGAGATGATGATTCATTCCATCTATACGCATAAGGAGATTTTCCTGCGCGAATTGATCTCGAATGCTAGTGACGCCATGGATAAGATGTACTATAAAGCATTGACGGACGATACGATTTCGTTCGAGAAGGAACACTACAAAATTACGATCGAACCAAATAAAGAAACACGACAGCTCGTCATTCGTGATACAGGAATCGGAATGACGAAAGACGAGCTAGAAGAAAATCTTGGAACGATCGCGAAGAGTGGATCGCTTGCCTTTAAGGCAGAGAATGAAGCACAAGATGGTCATGATATCATCGGTCAATTCGGTGTCGGATTCTATTCCGCGTTCATGGTCGCAGACGTCGTCACTGTCGTTACGAAACCGTTCGGTAGTAAGATCGCTTATAAATGGGAATCGCGTGGTGTCGAAGGCTATACGATCGAGGAAGTCGACAAAGAAACCGTCGGAACGGAGATTACGCTCCACATCAAGGCGAACGAGGAAGAAGAATCGTATGACGAATACCTCGAGACGTATCGTCTGCGCAACATCATCAAGAAATACTCGGATTTCATCCGTTATCCGATCGAGATGAAGGAACTCGAACGTCAGCCGATCGAGGGCAGTGACGAGACGGAAGAGGTCGAGGTCGTCAAGACGATCAACAGCATGGTGCCGATCTGGCGGAAGAACAAACGAGAATTGACAGACGAAGACTATTCGAACTTCTACCAAGAGAAGCGGTATGGTTTTGACAAACCGGCAAAACACATTCATATCAGCGTCGATGGCGCCGTTCGTTATCAATCGATCTTATTCATTCCGGAACAGGCACCGTACGATTATTATTCGAAAGAATTTGAAAAAGGACTCGAGCTTTACGCGAATGGTGTCTTGATCATGGAAAAATGCAGTGATTTGTTGCCGGATCACTTCAGTTTCGTCAAAGGAATGGTCGACTCGGAGGACTTATCGCTTAACATCTCGCGTGAGTTGTTGCAACACGATCGTCAATTGAAACTGATCGCGAAAAATATCCAAAGTAAAATTAAAACACAACTCGAAGCACTTTTGCGCGAAGATCGCGCGAAGTACGAAACGTTCTATCAAGCGTTCGGACGTCAGCTGAAGTTTGGTATGTACAATGATTACGGCATGCATAAAGAACAGGTACAGGACCTCATCCTCTTCTACTCAGCGAAGGAGAAGAAGTTGATCACGCTCGCAGAATACGTCGCAGCGATGCCGGAAGACCAAGCGCATATCTACTACGCCGCTGGTGAGAGCACAAATCGTTTGGATAAATTACCGCAATCCGAGCTCGTCCGTGATAAAGGATATGACATCTTGTACTTCACGGAAGAGATCGATGAGTTCGCGATTCAGATGCTGATGACGTATGACGAGAAAACATTCAAATCAGTTACGAGCAGTGACTTAGGAATCGAAGCAGAAGAAGCAGAGACGACAGAGGCACAAGTAGAAATGTTCCAAGCGATGCAGGAGATCTTAAGTGGACAGGTCAAGGAAGTCAAAGCATCGACGCGTCTAAAATCGCATCCTGTCTGCTTTGCGACAGACGGCGCCGTCTCAATCGAGATGGAGAAAATCTTGAAAGCGATACCGAATAATGAAGGGGTAGAAGCGGTCAAGATTCTCGAGTTGAACCCGTCACACCTAGTGTTTAAATCTCTTGAATCAGCTTATCAAAATGACCGTTCGAAATTTGAGCGCTATACAAAACTGATGTATCAACAAGCATTGCTTGTCGAAGGACTCCCACTCGAGGATCCAGTAGCATTCGCGAATGATGTGTGTTTATTAATGGTTTAAATTGAAATGACGCTATCCGTATGAGGATGGCGTCATTTTTCAAAAAAAGAATGAGCTACTCCGCAAAATGCTGAATGAGCTGTTTCATTAAGTACGGTTGATTCTCTTCAAACTGTTTTTTCCGATGACCATTCGCACCAGATGGATGAGGGAAGCCTGAAAGAAGCTGATGCTGTTCGATTCGTCCATCATGAATCAAACTACGGACTTGTGCTTCGACGACACGACCAAGTGGAATCAACAGTGTCGGTTTTCGTAGCTGATTGATTTCAGCGACGAAGTGTTCCTCCGCATAATGTCTCAATAAAGGACTGCGACTGATCTTCGGTTGATGCCCCGAATAATTTTTTTCCCGATAGAAGACGGGTTGCTTTAACAGTGACGTCGGATGTAATAATTTCTGATGTTGATGAAATAAGCTAGCCGTCGTCTCGATTCCAAGCAATGCTGGAAGCTCAAGTGCATCTAACATCTGGACGAGATTACGTCGCATCGTTCCAGCAAAACTGGCTGTATATTTGACGAGCCGTGCCGTCTCTTCTAGCGAAGCACCATGATGGAGCGCATCCGTCGCTTCCTCAAAGGCGATTCGCATCTGTTCAAAGCCAGGTGTGATCCCGACGATGACGACTTTAGCCTCAGTATTGATATATTCACCGATCGGAGAATAGTAGACGGTTAGATTATTCTCCTGTTGCAATAAAAAATCATCCGTCCATAATTCATCACGTCGTAACGTACGATCGTCAGGTAAGCTACGAATGACTTGTTCAAATATAGTTAACGAATTCATGAAAGGTCCTCTTCTCTCTGTATTGGCACTATAATAACAAATAATACCATTTGAGACAAATACACCCTTTCACTATTTTGATAGGGGTACACAAAAAGGACTCAAGACGAGTCCTTTTTAGTTTATTGCGCGCGTTCTTTGACCGAAGCGACTTCGTACGTCAGAATTTCGCTACCGAGCATTGGCGATTCTCCGGCTTCACTATTCGCCGGTCGACTATGGGACGCTTTGAAATCGTCACTTTCCCGCCATGCTTGGAAACTCTTCATATCTTCCCAGTACATGTTGACGTTCATCTCATCATGTTCTTCGATGTTTTGTGTCAACAAGACCTCGACGCGGATGAATCCATCCATCGTATCAAGTCCACTTGGACGTGTAAAACGAGGAGCGAGGGCAGCAGCCATGCCTTTTTTGACTTTAATACGGTTCGTAACGACGATCATTATGAAATCCCCTTTCAAAAAACGAATAATGTACTTCTTCAGTATAGTACGATGAAGGCAAGAATGCCGGAAAGAAGGAACAAACGATGAATGAACAGGAATACGATCAACAACTACGAATTGAGACCATTGAAATGCAACATCTTTATAGTGTGTTTAGTCACTACAATCGATATGAACCAACGCCCTATGCAGCATTAGACGAACTGTGCGAAACGTATTTGTTTCAAAAACAGGATACTGTCATTGACTTCGGATGTGGGAAAGGGCGCTTGAACTTTTACTTACACGACCGTTTTGACTGCTCCGTCATCGGAATCGAGATGAACGGACAATTTTACGAAGACGCGATCCGGAATATGGGGAACTACCAAAGTCGACGGAAGCGGCGCTCCGGAGGTTTACGATTTGAACAGGCGTATGCCGAGCAGTACGTCATTCCGGATGAGGCAAACAAGTTTTATTTTTTCAATCCATTCTCTTCGCAAATTTTCATGAAAATAGTCGATCACATCTTAAGTTCAGTCGAGCGCTCCTCGCGTTCAGTTGATCTCATTTTGTATTACCCAACCGATGAATACCGGGAGTATCTAGAGCGCCATACCGTATTTGATCAAGTTGATGAGATTCGATTGCGGGATCTTTATGACAAAAATCACGACGAGCGATTCGTCATCTATCGTTTTGATCCGAACAAACTGCTTCAAAACGGGTATGAATACAGTGATGAGCGAAATAAGGGATGAGGAGGTCGGATGATGATCCGTTTGGAGCATGTGACGAAGGAATTTGCGCCGGGACGGGGGATATTCGATGTCAGTTTTACGGTTGAGCCGGGTATGATATTCGGTTTTATCGGACCAAATGGATCCGGAAAATCAACGACGCTCCGGCATTTAATGGGACTACTGGCTGCGGACGATGGAAAAGCAATCGTGGGCGGTTTTGATTGCTGGAATCAAAGTAAAGAAGTAAAGCAGTTGGTCGGTTATTTACCGGGTGAAATTAGTCTGCCTGGAGACATGACAGGAGCAGACATGCTGGATTTGATGCAGCGACTACACGGCAGCGATCCGGCACGGCGGCAATTGTTGTTGAAACGGTTTCCCTTTGAGACGAAGACAAAAATCCGAAAGATGTCAAAAGGAATGAAACAAAAACTGGCACTTGTCGGTTGTTTCATGAAGGATGCGCCGGTCTACCTACTCGATGAGCCGACAAGTGGACTTGATCCCTTGATGCAAGAGCGTTTTTTAGAGTGGATTGAACAGGAGAAACAAGCGGGAAAAGCGATCTTGATGAGTTCGCATCACTTTCCAGAGATGGAAAAGTCGTGTGATCGAGCCGCTTTAATCAAAGCGGGTCGCATCATCGTCGAATCCGATATTCATGCGTTGATTCGATCGAGTCGAAAGGTGTACACGATCGTTTTTCAAAGCGAGACGGAAGCGGCGCAATTCGCGATGCAAGTCGGCGTTGAACCGAAGCGGACAGAAGTCAGTTTTCAAACGGATGAGACGTTGACCTTAAATCAGGTGATTGCTTTTTTAACGCAGTATGATGTGCGATTGATCCGACAATCGGCGGATGATCTAGAACAGGTCTTTTTGCATTATTACGGCGAGGAGGAACCATCGTGATGTTGCTAATCCGCTCTTTATTCAAGCAAGTCAGAAAGCCTGTTCTTGCTTATGCGATTGGAACGAGTCTTTATTTGTTGATGCTTGCGTTGCTTTATCCATCGATGATGAAGACAGGTTTATTAGAAGCAAAGCTTCAAGCATTACCCCCGGAAGTCTTAAAAGCATTCCAATACGATAAGGTGACAGGATTCAATAATGTGCTTGATCTGCTCGGTGGGAATTATTACGGATTGATCTTCCAAGTCATCGCGAGTCTATTTTTACTCTCGCTAGCAGCACGACTCGTCGCGCGACCAATCGACAATGGAGAATTGATCGTCTACCTAGCGGCACCGATCACACGAAATGACTATACGTTAGCAGTTGCAAGCGTCATCGGACTCGCTAGTCTTCTTTTCGTCACGCTGAACGGTCTCGTATTGATGGTAGCGGATTGGTGGATGAGCGGAATTACGATCGATACTATGGTATTATGGCGAATTCAACTCAATGCGCTAATGTTACTCTTTGCAATTGGTACATTTACGTTATTCATTGCGACGTTATTCGATGAAGAACGACGTGCTTTTTCGCTTGCTGGTAGTGTACTCGTCCTATCGATCGTCTTGACGATTCTGTCTGAACTGAGTGACAAGACAGAGTGGCTCCGTTATCTATCCGTCTTCTCCTTATTCAATACGACGCAATTACTAGAAGGAACGAATCATTTTCTGCTCCATTCGGTCATCCTATTCGTCCTATTTCTCATTTTCTTGACTGGAGCATTCGTTCAATTCGGGCGTCGAAGTCTGTCGATTTGATCGAAAGTGACGAAAAAAATTTACAGAAACTGAACATTTAGGATTTGAACGTTGCGTCACGCGCTGATTTTTACTAAGATAAAGGAATGTTGTAGTTCTGGAAAAAGAAATGAGGTCTTTTGAAATGAATAAACCATCCATTTATGGATTAACGCTTGAGCAGATGACAGAATGGTTATCGAATCAAGGGCACAAACCATTCCGTGCCAAACAAGTATGGGATTGGCTCTACCGTAAACGTGTCACGACTTTCGCGGAAATGACGAATGTCAACAAGGATTGCCTTGAGTTGTTAGATCAGAGTTTTACGATTGACTCGATGACAGAAGCGGTCAAGCAAGAATCAGCAGACGGAACAATTAAGTTCCTCTTCAAATTATATGATGGCAACTTGATCGAAACGGTTTTGATGCGTCATAAATACGGTCTTTCTGTCTGTGTTACGACACAGGTTGGCTGTAACATCGGCTGTAGCTTCTGTGCAAGTGGTCTCATCAAGAAGAGCCGCGACTTGTCAGCAGGCGAAATCGTTGAGCAGATCATGAACGTTCAACATCACCTCGATGCAGTCGGAAACGAAGAACGTGTCAGCCACGTCGTCGTCATGGGTATCGGTGAACCGTTCGATAACTTCGACAACATGGTCGACTTCTTGAACGTCATCAAGGACCACAATGGTCTTGCAATCGGTGCGCGTCACATCACGGTTTCAACAAGTGGTTTGGCAGACAAGATCTACAAGTTCGCTGACTTAAAACTCCAAGTCAACTTAGCTATCTCGCTTCACGCACCAAACAATGAATTGCGTACGCAAATCATGAAAATCAACCGGGCGATTCCGCTTGAGAAATTGATGCCAGCAATCGATTATTACGTTCAAACAACGAACCGTAAAATCACGATCGAGTATATCTTGCTTCGTGGCGTCAACGACCAAAAAGAACACGCGGTCGAACTCGCGAAATTGTTTGAAGACAAACGTCACCTGACGTATGTCAACTTGATTCCGTACAACCCAGTCGATGAGCACGGTCAATATCAACGCAGTACGTCTGAAGATATCACGACGTTCTACGATACATTGAAGAAGAACGGCTTGAACTGTGGTGTTCGTCTTGAGCACGGAACAGATATCGATGCTGCGTGTGGTCAATTACGTAGTAAGCAAATCAAAAAAGATAAAGTAGCATCCAAATAATTCGTTGGGCTTCTCATCGTTTCGGTGGGAAGCTTTTTTTACGATAAGAAATGAGGACATCCTATGACACGTATACGATTCAATGATTTTAACTTAAGCACACCGATTCTCGACTCGATCGAGCAACTCGGATACACGGCACCAACCGAAGTCCAGCAATCGGTCATTCCCGTCGTATTATCCGGAAAAGACGTCATCGTCAAATCACGGACAGGAAGTGGGAAGACGGCTTCCTTCGCAATCCCCCTTTGTGAACTCGTCGAGTGGGAAGAAAACAAACCACAAGTCTTAGTCTTGACGCCAACACGTGAGCTTGCCTTGCAGGTCAAAGAAGACATCATGAACATCGGACGCTATAAGCGGATCAAAGCGACGGCCGTCTTCGGCAAGCAACCGTTCCGTGGACAAGTCACGGAACTCAAACAAAAGACACACGTCGTCGTCGGGACACCGGGACGTGTACGCGATCATATCGAGCGGGGCACGCTATCGCTTGAGAAAATCCGTTACGTCGTCTTGGATGAAGCCGATGAAATGCTGAATATGGGCTTCCTCGATCAAGTCGACGCCATCTTGTCCGAGTTACCAAAAGATCGGATGACACTCTTATTCTCTGCGACCTTCCCGGAAGATATCGCACAGTTGAGCAATCGTTACATGGATGCACCGAAACGAATCGAAGCGGGTGAAACCGTCGTCTCAACGATTACGCATAGTTATATTCCGGTGACGGATAAGACGAAGTTCGCGATTCTAAAAGATGTCCTCGTCGCTGAAAACCCGGATCGCTGTATGATTTTCTGTCGGACGAAAGAACATGTCGATTTCGTTGCAAATGGTCTCCGTGCACATGACTATCCGGTTGAAGCGATTCACGGAGGAATGGAACAAGACGATCGACTTGATGCGATGAAGGCGTTCCGTGCCGGTAAATTCCGGATTCTCGTTGCAACAGACGTCGCAGCACGCGGTATCGATATTGAGAACATCACGCATGTCATCCAGTATGATCTCCCTGTCGAACGAGAAAGCTACGTTCACCGGACCGGTCGGACGGGTCGTGCAGGAGCAACTGGACAAGCAATTAGTCTCGTCACACCAGCAGACGAACGTCGCCTGAAGGAAATCGAGCAATATCACGGGAAGCTGACACGCCGCCAAGCACCGACGGAAAAGGACTTGATGCGGACAGCGGATGCGTTCGAAGAGAAAATGGCGACGGCAGATACGCGTTCGTCGAAAACGGAACAGCTCGATGCCGACATCATGAAGTTGTTCTTTAACGGCGGAAAGAAAAAGAAACTTCGTGCCGTCGACTTCGTTGGAACGATCGCGAAGATTGAAGGCGTCACAGCAGACGATATCGGGATTATCTCGATTCAGGATACGTTGACGTATGTCGATATCCTGAACGGCAAAGGTCCGCTTGTCTTACGAGCGATGAAGACGACGAAAGTCAAAGGGAAACAATTGAAGGTGTATGAAGCATTCAAGAAGTAAAACAAGCCGGTCCATCTCCGCTTAGGCGAAGAGGGACCGGCTTGTTTGCGTTAAAGCATGTCCGAGATGAAGTCCGCTAGCGGCTGCTTGGGCAAGAGAGTGCGTTGCACCAGAGCAATCACCGATCGCATAGACACCGGAGCATGTCGTCTCAAACGTTTCTGACGTCTCAAGCATCGGTGCGTAAAACTTACCATCTAGTCCATAAAGTAACGTATCTGCTGGAAGTTCCGTCTCAAGGAGTCGCTCGAGGCGTTTAAAAAAACCTTCCAAGACGAGGAGGTCTTCCACAGGTACTTCCGCGTGTAAATCTCCAGGGGAAGCAGCTAGCGAAGGGATGATTCCGTTATGAAGCAATTGATCCGTTGTTGTCGCTCGCGATTTTCGAAAGTCACTGAGGCGCTGGACAACGATGCGATCCTGTCCTTGATTGATTCCTCCGATAACGCGTGTGGCGTATGCATTGGCTTGTGCTAACGTCGAAAAATAACGCGGGAGAAACAGTGTAAAGTTCAAATTCGTTGATCCATCTGCCGTCTCATGGACGTTTTGACCGTCCGGCATGACGAGTCCTTCTTGATATTTGCGGATGATCCGTCCGCATGGATTCATGCAATAGGTGACGGCTTTACCATAAGGTGAGTCGTAACCGAGCTTTGTCTCGAACGTCTCCTGTAGTAATGTTCGAAATAGTGCCTCATCCGTCTCGACCCGCACTCCGAGATCAAGTCGGGTCCGCTGTGGGATGACACCAAGCGTCGCTAACTGTTGCAACGTAAAGTCTGCACCGGAACGACCTGTCGCGAACACGATCCGTCGACTTACGAAGGTTTCGTCCGCTGTTTTAATCGTAAACGCCTCCGACTTCGTGATCTGTTCGATCGTCGTTTCGAAACGAGCATCGAGTCGTGGCAATAAAGCATCCTCAAACGCCGTGAAGACGCCAACTGTCCGTGCTGTGCCTAAATGACGGACGGTCGTCTCGACCGTATGGAGACCAGCACGACGGGCGCGAATTGCGACAGCAGGTGAATGCGTCGAGTAGGTCTCGATCATATCGGCACCGTATGTACATAAAAGATTATCGACTTCTTGGAACAGTCGTCGTGTCGTCTCTTCACCGATTTTTGAGACGAGCTCTCCGCCGAATCCCATCGCATAATTGAATTTTCCTTCTGATTTTCCAAGCCCTGCAAATCCAAGATACGCATCTTCTACTGTTCGCTTGCGGATTGGTTTTCCGGCATCGAGCAGTAAGACGCATTGCCCATCTTCAACGAGCTGATGAGCAAGGAAGATTCCCGCTACACCGGCTCCGATAATCGTCACATCATACATTACAGACGCCTCCTTTTCTCTGAGTATACAAAAAAGCCGGATTCCTATAAAAGGAATCCGGACTGAGTGAGATCGCTTATTTCCATTCTGCGATGTCAGCGATTGGTAGACGAACCGATGGGTATCCTGCATCTACTGCTTTACCGATTGAAAGCAACATGACTGGGAGGTAACGCTCTTTTTCAAGACCGAATGCTTCCGCGATTTGATCTTTTTCGTAACCGCCGATTGGGTTTGTGTCGTAACCGTGCGCACGAGCGACGAGCATCAATTGCATCGAAACGAGACCTGAGTCGATCAAGATGCTGTCACGTAATGTTTCAACGTCTTCTGGACGGTAGAAACCTTTGATGGCTGGTACTTGGCGATCGCGTACTTCTTGTGGCATGAGACCTTTTTCAACAGCCATATCGTAGATTGTCTCGATGCTATCGACCGCGTTCATGTCACCGAAGACAGCGATGACAGCAGAAGATGTCTCGACTTGGACTTGGTTGAATTTCGCGAGTGGTGCAAGTGTTGCTTTTCCTTCTTCGCTATCGATGACGAGGAAACGCCATGGTTGCATGTTGACAGAAGAAGGTGCAAGTGTTGCTTCTTCAAGGATTTGTGTCATTTCTTCTTTTGAAATTTTTACGTTCGTGTCGTAGTTACGAATCGAGCGACGTCCTTTAACGATTTCCATGAAGTCCGTTGTTGTTTGAGTAGTCATAATTATTCAATCTCCCTTGTGTATGTTTTTTCTTTTTTGTGGTGTGAAAAACTTATTTCCAGTCTGCGATGTCGTTGATCGGTAGGCGAACCGATGGGTATCCTGCATCTACTGCTTTACCGATTGAAAGCAACATGACTGGGAGGTAACGCTCTTTTTCAAGACCGAATGCTTCTGCGATTTGATCTTTCTCGTAACCACCGATTGGGTTCGTATCATATCCGTGCGCACGAGCGACGAGCATCAATTGCATCGAAACGAGACCTGAGTCGATCAAGATGCTATCTTTCAAATCGTTTGCTGAGATACTGCTGTACATGCCTTGGATCGCAGGTACTTGGCGATCGCGTACTTCTTGTGGCATGAGCCCTTTCGCAACAGCTGTGTCGTAGATGTTTTCGAGTTGATCGACTGCGTTCATGTCACCGAAGACAGCGATGACAGCAGAAGATGTCTCGACTTGGACTTGGTTGAATTTCGCGAGTGGTGCAAGTGTTGCTTTTCCTTCTTCGCTATCGATGACGAGGAAACGCCATGGTTGCATGTTGACGGAAGAAGGTGCAAGTGTTGCTTCTTCAAGGATTTGTGTCATTTCTTCTTTTGAAATTTTTACGTTCGTGTCGTAGTTACGAATCGAGCGACGTCCTTTAACGATTTCCATGAAGTCTGTTTGAGTTTGCGTTGCCATATTAAATCGACTCCTCTTTTAGTTTAGGTAATGCGTCAGCGTTTGCTTCGATGCGCTGAATCATCTCAGCTAACGTCCGTTGTTCTTCAGCAGAGAATCCTTCGAGTAGATCCTCGAGAAACTCATCTTTTTGTTCGCGTAATTGAGCGATGCGCGTCGCCCCTTGTTCCGTTAAAGAAACAAGAATCACCCGATTGTCAGCAGCTGAACGCTCGCGAGCAATCATCCCGGTCGATTCCAGGTGCTTGAGATGACGGGTCACTGCCGCATGATCCACATTGACGCGTTTTTGTAACTCTTTTTGGCTAATCGTTTGATCGACTTGTAGTTGAGCGAGTAGATCCATTCGAGTCTGACTAAAACCATCCGTACAGAGATCGAATTTTTGAGCAATCGTCTTATTGACAGAAACGAGTGCATAGATCAATCGTCCTTTTTCAGTGCAGGAGATACTCAATCCATCACATCCTTCCCTTCGTTCGAAGAAACCTTTGACGTATCAAAGATTGATATGTAAACGAATATAACGTGTTTAATTTGATGGCGCAACTTATTTGCTTTTAACATAAAAAGAGATATCATTCACGCGGAATGATATCGAGTCAGGCGACTTAGCTAATTTGGCGTTTAGACGCTGGAATTCCTTTTGCATCAATCGCTGCAATGATCCGACGGAAATAGAACAACCAAAATTGCAGGAACGGTCCGATTAAGAAAATCGAGAGGATTGTACCGAAGAAAACAGGACCACCGAGCAACCAGCCAATGCCGCATGCCGTGACCTCCATGATCGTCCGCATCAGACGAATCGACGTTCCAAATCGCTCTGCAAGTGTCAGCGTCAACCCATCGCGTGGACCGGCTCCATATCCGACAGCAACATAAAGACCTGCCCCCATGCCGATGATGAAGATGCCGAAAATCAACCAGATCGTATTCAACCAGATCGACTCAAAAGAGGGTAAGAGATGAGAATTAAGGACAAGATTCATGAAGACACCGACGAAGATCGCGTTGACGAGTGTTCCAATTTGTGGTGTGACGCGGTCTAATGTGTACTTAACGAACACGAGTAATAGACCAACGAGCAAAATAATCGTTCCGACGGACAGTGGTGTTTTCTTTTGGAGACCGAGATGCAATACATCCCACGTCGAGACACCGAGTTCAGCAGTGATCATCATCGATGAGCCGAGAGCGAGTAAAAATAAACCGAGTAGGAAGAGTCCCCACTTTAACGTAGCGCGTAATAACCAGGAAGCACGATGACGCGTCATGTCTAACACCTCATTTCTTAAAAATAATTGATTCGTTAACTGTATCATGAGGAAAGTAGAAGAAGAAAGACGAAATTTTCCGTTTTTTCCATCTTAAGAAGGAGGGGAAGGTCGAAAGAGAAACGTATACTGAAGAAAAAAGGAGATGACAGGATGAAAGCGATTCGACACCTGATTCGTTTTACATACATAGAAGCCGTCTGTTGCGTCTTTCCCGTCATGATTTTCGCAGCGCTTGCTCTTTCACGTTATCTTCCTGCTGAACCGGTCGCTCGATACGATCTCCTGTTGCTATGGTGTCTTCTCGTCCAAATCGTCTTACTTGTCACGCGTTATGAAACGCTGGAAGAGTTCAAACTGATCTTACTCTTTCACGTGATTGGTCTAGCACTTGAACTGTTCAAAGTGAACGTTGGGTCTTGGAGTTATCCGGAACAGGCTCTAACGAAAGTGGCTGGTGTTCCTTTGTATGCAGGATTCATGTATGCAAGTGTCGCAAGTTATGTCTGTCAAGCGTTCCGAAGATTTCATTTACGCTTCACAGCATTTCCACCACCTTGGCTTGCGATCAGCGTAGGCAGTCTCGTCTATCTCAACTTCTTCACACACCACTGGATCTTCGATGCACGCTGGCTATTGATGGTCCTTGTCGTCCTTGTCTTCTATAAGTCATGGGTTCATTTTACGATCGAGCAGACGATCTACCGGATGCCGCTCGTCCTGTCTTTTTTACTGATCGCGTTCTTTATTTGGATCGCTGAGAATATCGTGACGTTCTTTAAAGGGTGGGTCTATCCACATCAGGAAAGAGGATGGGAAGTCGTTGATCTCGGAAAGTTGTCTTCTTGGTTCCTGCTTGTGATCATCACGGTCCTGATCGTCATCGTCGCGAAATACAAGCAACGGGATCCGGCTGTGGAGATATATCAGCGTACATAGATAAAAAACATGACATTTCGTTTGTGATGGAGCGCTTCGATGTTCAACGTTCGTTCTAACATGTGGACGACAACTTGAGCGTGTTTGGCTCAACCAGTGACGAGACGGGAAATTATTGAAAAAAGAGTGAAACATTAGAAGTTTTAAGCCGTAGAGTAAGGTGAGAACTTATTTTTCAAGGAGGACCTTACTCATGTCATCTCAATTAAAAAAAGCAGCGAAGGAGTCGCTCAGCGGTCGTTGGGGATTTGCAGTCCTAGCTTTTCTGCTGTTTAGTATTATTCAGGGTGTTCCTAATTTATTTGGATCGGATATCGATGAGCCGTCTAGTAGTATAGATCTCGTTGTATCATTGGTGTCGATTTTATTGATTCCAGTAGGAGTCGGTTGGACATGGATTGCCATGTCGATTGCTCGTGGCGAAGAAACGAAAGTGACGGATTTGTTTGAGCCATATGGTATGTTCCTGAAAGTGGTGGGGCTGGCCATTGTTCAGTTCATCTTTATCGCGCTCTGGACGTTACTCTTAATCATCCCTGGTATCATCAAGTCATTCTCTTACTTGTTGACGTACTACATCCTTCGGGATGAGCCGTCAATCGGTATTCTCGAGGCAATTACACGCTCACGGCAACTCATGGATGGACACAAGATGGAAGCATTCTTGCTCTTCTTATCGTTTATCGGTTGGGCGTTGCTTGTCATCGTTACGCTTGGTCTTGCTGTCCTATGGGTCGGACCATACTTCAGTGTCACGCTTGCCAAATTCTACGATCGTATTCGTGGGGAGCAGGCGCCAGAGCAGACATCAGATTTCGTCGCACCATACTAATTCCGAATCCCGACACTACGTCGGGATTTTTCTTTGGAATAAATCCGATAGGAAAAGACGGTTTAATGGTTGCTTTAGTTCAATGAATTCTGTACGATGAATGCAACACATCTTATCTAGAGAAGTCGAGGGACTGGCCCGAAGACACTTCAGCAACCCCGCTATGGCGGAAGGTGCTACTTCCAGGAAGGAATACCTTCTGAAGATAAGAGCGGACAGGACAAGATACCGTCGCTCTTTTCGAACTTCGAAAAGAGCGTTTTTTTATGATAAGGGGGACGATGGAGTGGAGTATGGTTTTTGGTTACCGATTTTTGGGGGATGGCTACGTAACGTCGAGGATGAACAGATGCCAGCAACATTCGATTATGCGAAACAAGTCGCACAAACAGCTGAACGCATCGGCTTCTCGACGACGTTGATTGCGGAATTGAACTTGAACGATATCAAAGGCATCAAGGAACCGAGTCTTGAGGCATGGACAACGGCAGCGGCGATTGCTGCAACAACAGAACGCCTTGAGATCATGACAGCGGTTCGTCCCGGGTTCCATAATCCAGCGACGACGGCGAAGATGGCGGCAAACATCGATCAGTTGAGTGGAGGGCGATTTACGCTCAATGTCGTCTCAGCCTGGTGGGCAGAAGAAGCAAAACAATACAACGGTATTTTTACTGCACATGATGAGCGCTATGCCCGGACGGAAGAGTTCGTCACGGTCATGAAAGGACTATGGGCAGATGCGTCACCGTACAGCTTCTTCGGTAATCACTACACGATCGAACAGGCAGAACTCCATCCGAAACCCGTCCAGCGTCCGGGGATTAAGCTCTACGCTGGTGGAGAGAGTGAAGCCGGAAAACGGACGATCGTCGAACATTGTGATGCCTACGTCATGCATGGAGGCACTGTTGAAGAAGTAGCTCATAAAATCAATGATATGAAAGTACGCCGGGAAGCGACGGAACACGCACCGCTTGAGAGCTTCGGTCTTGCTGCCTACATCATTTGTCGGGATACGGAAGAAGAAGCGCTTCTTGAGTGGCAACGCATCACGGACGTTAAGGAAGACAGCGCCGGTTATGCCGGTTATCAAGATTTCATCAGTAAATCACAACTCGAACAACAGGTCGAACGAAATGATTATTCCGTCTCGAACCGTGGTCTGCGACCGAACTTGATCGGAACACCAGAACAGATTGCCGAACGGATTCTAGCGTTCGAAGCCGTTGGTGTCACGTTGCTCTTGTTACAATTCTCACCACAACTCGAAGAAATGGAACGCTTTGCCCGTGACGTAATGCCACTGGTCGAAGCGAAACGAAAGGTAGGTCAACAATCATGACAAAAATTCATATTCTCCACGAAAACCAAGAATGGACGGATCATCTCATCAAACGTCTCGAAGAACTCAAGTTGCCGTACGAGCAGTGGCACTTGAATGAAGGAATCGTACCGTTAGATGAACTGCCGCCAGAAGGTGTCTTTTACAGTCGTATGAGTGCGTCTTCGCATACGCGGGGGCATCGTTATGCGCCAGAGTTGACGGAAGGGGTCCTCGCTTGGTTAGAAGAGCATGACCGCACTGTCTTTAACGGAACGCGTGCGCTCCGTCTTGAAGTCAGCAAAGTCAATCAATACACAGCGTTACGTAAGGCTGGGATTCGTGTACCAAAGACAACGGCTGCTGTCGGACGTGATCAAATCGTACAAGCAGCAAAAGAAATCGGTGTTTCGTCATTTATCACGAAACATAACCGTGCCGGGAAAGGTCTCGGCGTCCAGTTATTCCATTCGATTGAAGCACTTGAAGCTTATCTCGATGGTCCGACATTCGACGAACCAGTCGATGGCATCACATTGATTCAAGAGTATATCCAAGCACCAGAACCGTACATCACGCGCTGTGAGTTCGTAGGTGGAAAGTTTGTCTACGCGGTTCGAGTCGATACATCAGAAGGTTTTGAGCTTTGCCCAGCGGATGCATGTGTGATCGAAGACTTGTTCTGCCCAGTCGGGGAAGAAGCGCCGCAAACGCCGATGAAGTTCCAAATCGTTGAAGGCTTCGATGATCCAATCATTGCAAAGTACGAAGCGTTCCTCCATGCGAACCAGATTGCGGTCGCAGGTATCGAGTTCATCAAGGATGCGTCAGGTACGATCTATACGTATGACGTCAATACGAATACGAATTACAATTCGGATGCTGAGGCAGCTGCAGGACGCTACGGCATGCTCGAACTGGCGAAGTTCCTCGGTGCAGCACTTGAAACAAGCACAGTAAAATAAGAATCGGCTCCCGCCCTGTCACCGGACGTTACAAGACCGGATGACGGGGTATTTCTATAGAAAGGGGGCGGATCTATGATTACGTGGAGAGAAGAACGACAGCTCGATATCCCGATTGAGGAAGCATGGCACTTGTTTGATCACACGCGGCTGCAACGTCTGATTCCGAACGTCGTCCAGCATGAAGTGATTGAACGAAAACCGGGTGTCGTCGGTTCGACGTATCGTCAAACATACATGCAGGGCAACCGACTCGAAACCTACATCGTGACCGATTTAGCCTATACGAATGAGCCGGACTTTAAACAAAATACGATTGGATTCACGTTAGCTAAAATATTCAAGATTGAGATGACGTTTACGCTCAAACCACTTGGACACGCTCGTTGTCTGTTGATTTATACAGGAAAAAATGAAGGGGCAAACTTTGTTGGGAAAAGTCTCTTGTCACTCGGTGGCGAACGAGAAAACGAGAAAATTGTTCAGGGCTTGTTGCAACGTGTCGAAGAAGAGGCAGCGAAACAAAAGAAGAACAATGCATGAAAAAACGGATTCCCGCACTGGGGAATCCGTTTTTTCATATCTTATCGATTCGTATACGATTTATGACCACTCGGTAAAACGGATAGGCAGTCGATACCTTGATAACATTCTCGTTTTCTATCGCTGGATCGAGCGATTTTGGATTATCAAAAAGCTTAGTTATCGACTACTATTTTTAAGTATAAATACGGTTATTAAATTTTCATTTAATCCAAAGATTATATCGTTACGATAGTAGACGCAAACGAGAAATCTGTGAATCATTTTGCATCTCATTCAGTGGTCGAAACCGAACGGCTCGTAATTCTTGTTGATCAAGCGATAGTTCAGGATCGATCCCGAGTCGAGGTTCAGGACTATCTAAGACACGGCGAACGAGAAAACATGTCTCTGTTCCTTGATCAATTGAAATCTCGTAAAGTTTCCGTTCGACCGTGACGTGAAGATGCGTTTCTTCTAACACTTCTCTCATGATGGCTTGCTCTTTTGTTTCACCATTCTCGACACCTCCGCCGGGTAACGTCCAAAATGTCCGGGAAGAGGTATGTAATTTGACCATTAGAATCTGTTGCTCTTCAATCAACGCAGCGCATACGCGATGTCGCATATCGCATTCCTCCTTCAACGTGTTCAAAAAAGAGACCGAAACGACAGTTCCGGTCTCTTTCAAAATCATTGTGCGTATAACGCTGTCAATTGCTGTTGGATCGTATCGTTGTTCAAATACTCATCGTATGTCGTTTCTTTATCGACGATACCGTTTGGTGTCAACTCGATGATCCGGTTCGCGATCGTTTCGACGAACTGGTGGTCATGCGAGCTGAAGAGCATTGCGCCTTTATAAGCGATCAAACCATCGTTTAGTGCCGTGATCGATTCGAGATCCAAGTGGTTCGTTGGATCGTCGAGTACAAGGACGTTAGCACCACTGAGCATCGCTTTTGAAAGCATACAACGGACTTTTTCGCCCCCAGATAAGACAGATGCTTTTTTCATGACTTCTTCTCCTGAGAAGAGCATCCGACCGAGGAATCCACGGAGGAACGTATCGCTCTCATCTGCCGGTGAATACTGACGGAGCCAATCGAGGATCGTCTTATCCGAGCCTTCGAAGAATTCCGAGTTATCTTTCGGCAAGTATGATTGGGAAGTCGTGACGCCCCATTTGAATGTACCGCTGTCCGGTTCCATCTCACCCATAAGGATTTTGAATAGTGTCGTGATCGCGATATCGCTCTGGCTGATGAACGCGACTTTATCCGTCTTGTTCAACGAGAAGCGGACATTATCAAGGACTTTGACGCCATCGATCGTCTTCGAGAGACCATCGACCATCAAGAGGTCATTTCCGATTTCGCGTTCTGGCGTAAAGCCGACGAACGGATAACGACGTGATGATGGACGAATGTCGTCGAGTGTGATTTTATCAAGCAATTTCTTCCGTGACGTCGCTTGTTTCGCTTTCGAAGCGTTTGAGCTGAAACGTGCGATGAAGGCTTGAAGTTCTTTAATCTTCTCTTCTTTTTTCTTGTTTTGGTCACTTGCCATACGCGAAGCAAGCTGACTTGATTCATACCAGAAATCATAGTTTCCGATATACAGTTGGATCTTACCGTAATCAAGATCCGCCATGTGCGTACAGACGTTGTTCAAGAAGTGACGGTCGTGGGAAATGACGATGACCGTGTTTTCGAATCCGATCAAGAATTCTTCAAGCCATTTGACAGCTTTCAGGTCGAGTCCGTTTGTCGGCTCATCGAGTAAAAGAATGTCAGGTTTACCGAACAACGCTTGTGCAAGCAAGACTTTGACTTTTTCAGATCCTGTCAGCTCAGCCATCGTTTTCGAGTGAAGGTCTTCCTTGATTCCAAGTCCTTGTAGAAGCATCGCTGCTTCCGACTCCGCTTCCCAACCGTTCATTTCAGCGAATTCACCTTCGAGTTCAGCAGCACGCATGCCGTCTTCATCTGAAAAATCTTCTTTCATATAGATCGCATCTTTTTCTTTCATGACTTCATAGAGACGTTTGTGTCCCATCATGACTGTTTCGATGACTTGGAATTCTTCGTATTCGTAATGGTTTTGGCGAAGGACGCCTAAGCGTTCGCCCGGTGTGATGATGACATCGCCTTGTTGTGCTTCAATGTCACCAGCGAGAATTTTCAAGAACGTTGATTTACCGGCACCGTTTGCACCGATCAGACCGTAACAGTTACCTGGCGTGAACTTGATGTTAACGTCTTCGAATAATTTTCGGTCCGCAAAGCGAAGACCGACGTTTTGTACTGTAATCATATAGAGATGAACCCTCGTTTCTAGTAAGTGATGTGCTCATTCGAGTGTACCACAAATCATGATCTGTCGTAGAGCAGGCAAA
This sequence comes from Exiguobacterium sp. 9-2, assembly GCF_036287235.1. Taxonomy (NCBI): domain Bacteria; kingdom Bacillati; phylum Bacillota; class Bacilli; order Caryophanales; genus Exiguobacterium; species Exiguobacterium sp. 9-2. The sequence goes on along the minus strand of NZ_CP142850.1, from coordinate 2,976,580 downwards.
GTTCTTTCCATATTAGGACAGAAATTAAAAATAAGCAACCGGATATTTAAAATAATGAAACATTTTCCAGATGGATGCGTAGAAGAAAGTAAGGAATTCGCTAGAGGAGGGGTTAGATGGCCATCTTTTTCACGTTATTGTTTTTCGCCCTCATCGTTTTGCTTGGCATGGAACTCTATCGCTATATCCAAGAAAAGATTGATAAAGGAGATTCAGAATGAGAGAAATCAAACCGAAGAAAAAAATTCGTCCATCGATGATCATCGCTGGTGTACTTGTATTAGCCCTGCTGGCTACAACGCCGTTCGTCGTCGAACAAATCGAACCCGGACAAGTTGGTGTCGTTTATACCCCGTCAAGCGGTGTCAAAGATGAGACGTTATCGCAAGGCTGGCATGTCGTTTCACCAATCACACGGGTGACGGAGTATCCGATCCGTACACAGACGAAATCGCTTGATAACATGACGCTTGCGACTAAAGACGGAAAGAACATCGTCGTCGACTTTACATACAGCTTCTCCGTTTCGCCGGATAAGGTGACAAAAGTCTTCAACAAGTTCGGACCGATCGAAATCGATGAGATTGCCAAAGGTTACTTGAAACAACGACTCTATGATGCGTCGCGTGAGCAAATCTCGAAAGTTACTGTTCTTGAACTGTTCGGTGAAAAATCAGGAAACGTCTCGACGAGCATTCAGACGCAGTTTGCAGAAGACGTCAAGGACATCGGTTTCATCATCGAGGATGTCGCACTCGGTGCACCAAAACCAGATGAAAAGACACAGGAAGCAATCGATGCGCGTGTCAAAGCGTCGCAGGAACTCGATAAAAAGAAAACGGATCTTGAAATCGCTAAAGCAGAGGCAGAACGTCTTCGCGTAGAAGCAAAAGGAGCAGCCGATGCGCGTTTGATCGAAGCTCAAGGGTTGGCAAAAGCACAAAAAGAATTACAGAAGACGTTGACGAAAGAAATGATTCAATACGAAGCTGTCAAGAAGTGGGACGGGAAATCACCACTTGTCAGTGGATCAGGGAGTATGGTTCAACTACCGATTCCTGACGGTACGACACAAGAAAAAAACTAATTGAAATATGTCTAAGATAAACCGCTTAAAGACCACAACGGCAGACGTGAAAAAAGCAGATTCTCAGCGCTGAGAATCTGCTTTTTGATTAGTGCGAAGCTTGTTCAAAACCTTGAGCGATGGCAATGATGACTTGTGTTGCTTTCACCATGTTATCCACAGAGATGAACTCGAACTTGCCATGATAGTTCTCACCGCCGGTAAAAATGTTCGGTGTCGGAAGTCCCATGTATGAGAGTTGTGATCCATCTGTTCCACCACGAATCGGTTTAACGATTGGCGTAATATCAAGCGACTCCATCGCTGCATGAGCAATATCAACGATGTGCATGTGGGGCTCGATTTTTTCACGCATGTTGTAGTACTGATCGTGTAAGTCGATTTCCACACTACCAGCACCATACTTTTTGTTCCACTCATCGACAAGGGCAGACAAGAAGTGTTTCCGTCCCTCGAAGGCTTCACGATCAAAATCACGAATGATGTAGTCGAGCGTCGTTTTTTCGACCGAACCGTCAAATGAAATCAGATGGAAGAATCCTTCAAAACCATCCGTGAATTCAGGAGACTCTTCTCCGGGAAGACGATCGTGGAACGCCATCGCATGTTTCTGCGAATTGACCATCTTATCTTTTGCTGTTCCCGGATGGACATTTGTTCCGTGGAAGACGATTTTAGCCGCCGCCGCATTAAAGCTCTCGTATTCAAGCTCACCAAGCGGACCGCCGTCGACCGTATAAGCATACGTGGCATCGAACGCTTCGACATTAAAGTGATGTGGTCCACGACCAATCTCTTCGTCAGGTGTGAAGGCAACACGAATGCGACCATGCTTAATTTCCGGATGTGAAATCAAATGATGCATGGCTGTCATGATTTCTGCGATTCCGGCTTTATTATCGGCTCCGAGTAATGTCGTCCCATCTGTCGTCATCAAGGTGTGACCGACGTAGTTGTGCAGTGCAGGAAAATCAGTTGGCGATAGAATGACGGATGGCACTTCACTTAATGTGATGGGATTTCCGTCATATGCTTCCACGAGTTGTGGACGGACATTCGTACCTGTGAAGTCTGTCGCTGTATCGAGATGAGCGAGAAAACCGATTGTTGGAATGTCTGCGTCTGTATTGGCAGGTAATGTCGCCATGACATAACCATTATCATCAACGGTGACTTCTTCCATGCCAATTGTCTTTAATTCTTCTACGAGCAAACGAGCTAGTGTCCATTGCCCTTCTGTCGTTGGAACAGTCATACTCTCATAGTTCGACTGTGTATCGACTTTCACGTATGTAGTTAGACGATCAATCAATTCTTGTTTCAAATCAAAAACGTCCCTTCTCGTCATAAGATATCTTCATCATAGCATGAACGACTAATGTGAGAGAATTCTGAATCATGATAGACTAATATTGAAAAAGGGGGAATTCTTCATGAGAGCATTCGTAGTCGATCAGTACGGAAAAAATGCATCACTTACAGAAAAAGACGTCACACCCGAAAAAGCGGGGAAGTACGAATTACGGGTTCAAATCGAGGGGTCAAGCATCAATCCACTTGATACGAAGATGTTTTTCGGACATGTGGTGGCGGCTTCAACGACTGGAATTCTCCAGGGTGATGTAACGGGGAAAGTGATTGAAATCGGGGAGGGTGTGACGTCTTTTTCTGTCGGCGATCGCATCGTCGCATTCGGCGGTGGACTTGGAAAACGCGCCGGTGCGTTAGCGGAAGAAATGCTTGTGCCTGAACAAATGGCAGTCTTACGACCGGAAGGGGTATCGGCTGAGGTTGCTGGTTGTTTACCGGTGATTGGATTGACAGCAATGGAAATTTTAAAAGAGCGAATCGCGATTACCCCAGGAATCCGCGTATATGTAGCAGGCGGAACGGGTGGAGTAGGACATCTTACCGTTCAACTGGCTCGTCATTATGGATGTGACGTTACAGCGAGCGCCTCTTCTGACGAGAAGGCAGCTTGGCTAGAAGCAAAAGGGATTCGTATTCACCGGTACAAGGAAGAATCAGCTGAAATATTGCTCAAACGACTCGATCTGGATGGATTCGACGTCATCATTGATACAGTGGGTGGTGACCATTTACAAGAATCGTTCATACTCGCAAAAGAGCGGGGACGCATCATTTCGATCGCGACACGGACGACACAAGATTTAACGATGATGCATAGTAAAGCCTTGTCACTCGAAGCTGTGTTCGTCGCGCTCCCGTTGCTAAAAGGAAAAGTAGAGGAGATGAAGCAACAGCAACATCACTTAGCAGAACTCATTCGTTTAGTGGAAGAAGGAGTGATTGAAATACGGATTGAAGAGCAGATTCCCTATGAACGCGATGCGTTAAACGATCTCTATCAACGATTTGATCAAACATCACACTTTGGTAAAGTGAGTGTATATCCAACCCATTAAAAATGATTCGCCATTCATTTTACATTTCCTGTTAAAAATATAAAAAATCCGTTACTGAAAAATTCAGTAGCGGATTTTTTAGATAACACGTCATTTACGGCGAACAAGAATACTTTTTGGATTGAGTTGTGGCATGGAAGGAGGAGTCGGGAAATCTTTCTGCTCCGGCTGCTCCCATACGACTTCAAATTTTTGACGCAACTTGTTGAACGCCTGCTCCACAGCTTTTTTCAATTGTGACGCATCAAGAGCGGGACTATCTGTCGTAATCGCTAGCAGTCCTCCGCGATTCGTCAAATGAATGACTTTTTGGATCCAAAGAGCGAGATCCTGTTCGGTCCGAAACTGACGTGTTCGTGTATTGACTTGTACGGGCGGATGGAACAAGACGACGTCAAAACGAGTCTTCTTATCCGCTTGTTCGATGTAGTCGAACGCATCCTGAACTAAAATCTTCTGTTCCTCAGGAGTAAAACTGTTCAACACAAGATTATCTTTTGTCTTATTTCGACTACGTGTCGAGAAATCAACGCTTGTCGTTTGAGTAGCCTCACCATAAAGGGCAGCTACCGTTAATGTTCCTGTATCAGAAAAGAGATTAAGTACGGTTTTTCGTTCGACGGAATCGAGAAGGATTCGGCGAAGTTCACGTTGGGCAATGTCAAAACCAGTCCGCATACCAGCATCCAAGTCATACTCATACAACACACCGTATTCTTGTGCGACTTCAGGAAAATCGCCTCGTTCCCCTTTCAAAAAGTCGTCGCCTTTGACGGGTTGAAGATCGACGAGGAAATCTCGTTTTTCATAAATGCTTCTGTAATTCAGTAGTGATTCAAGAGCTTCAAGAATCAATGGACGGAATGTATAGATGCCTTCATTTTCGAATGTAATAAGGTAATGATGATCGTAACAATCAATTGTCAAACCACCGATACCATCTCCTGCACCGTTAAAAATACGGAAGGCTTCTGAATACTCTTCAAAAAATTCGTTTCGTTTGTCTAATGCTTGTTCAAAAAGTTGTTTGAAGAAGTCGACATCAATCGCTTTTTGCTCGTCCATTGAGAGAGTCCAACCGACACCTTTTTCTTGCTTGCCAAAATAACCAGTCGCGAGGTATTCTTTATGTTCTGTCATCAGATGGAGCAGTCCGCCTGCCTCTTTGACATGTTGTAAGGCTTCGAACATTTCCTTGCGTAACGCGGGATACCCGCTTCGAATCGATTCAATCCATTCTGGTTTGACGACAACTGGATAAAGTTCACGAGACATGTAAGTTTCCTCATTTCTACTTGTGGATAAGTGGCATAAGTATACCATAAATGGAGTTATCCACATGTGGATAACTGTTATATAAATAAAACCGCTATTCTTTGCACAAGTCAAAGGAATAACGGTTTTTGTTATGATAAGCAGAGAACTAAAAAATCTATAATGATTTGGAGTGAAACATAAAAAATGAAAAAACAAGTTCAAGTCGTAGGTGCTGTCATTCGCAACGATCATAATGAAATATTATGTGCACTTCGTAGTAGCCAAATGTCATTGCCCAACTTATGGGAGTTTCCTGGTGGGAAAATTGAGTTACATGAAACGCCATCACAGTCGTTAGTTCGTGAAATCAATGAAGAATTAAAATGTAATATTAAGGTCAAGCAACCAATCGAAAAAACGACTTACGAGTACGATGCTATTATTGTTACATTGCATACGTTTGAAGCTGAAATCGTAACAGGAGAACCGATTGCCGTAGAACATGCAGAGCTTCGCTGGGTGGCTGTTTCAGACCTTGATCAGCTTGAATGGGCTCCTGCCGATATTCCTGCAGTTGAGTACATTAAGAAAGAGTTTGCCACTCCTTAAACAGTTCAATTGATAGTGGAGAATGAAGTGACCAAGTCACACTAATCGGTTTAGAACCTGTACTTTGAAGATGCTTTAACTGGCCAAAGTATGTGAACGGTAGCGTTTTTCCTTGTTCTTTATCTGCTTTACGCATAAACAAATGAATACGAATTCCTTCGCTCTCATGGTTTTGATATAAAGTACCCGCTTTACCTGTAGCAGTTGCATTACTTTGAGACTGCCAATGGAAACGATATTGATCTAAGAAATAATCGTTATATTTCAGTTGCTCATCAATGGCTTCATCTTTGTGTAAATTCACAAATAAAATGTAGTCGTTACCAGCTTGAGCTACACCTTCACGCCAAGAACCTTCCTGACTTGGTGAACATAGAAGACGTTGGATAACAGAACGATTGTATGTTTGATGTAATAGAAACGCCTGGTCTTCGATCAACCAATTAATTCGATCTGGTAGTTGATGAAATGCAAGTAGACCTGCTTGGATAAAATGCATCATATATGAACGCAATTCAGTTGATTGCTGAAGTGCTTGGACGACTGTATTTGAAAAGCGATAGTGCTCTTCTGATACAGCATCTAGTAATTGAATACGATCATTTTTTAACGCAGTAGACCAGCGTTTAAAAAGATGATGAATAATAGGGCGCTTTGAAAAAGAATGCTTCGTCGATAAGGCAAATTCTTTGAAAACTTCTTGTTCAATATCTTGTACTGAAGCAGAAGAATGACGCAGTAACTGTTTTAAAATCAGTAAGCTGAAAGGCTCACGAATTGGGAATAGTCCTTCGAGCTGTTCAACAATTTTGCGTGTAGTATCATCTTGCAGTAAACGTAGTTCTTCATCGGTAGCATGTTTTTCAAGTTGTTTAAGACGTAATGTACTTCTCCATTGCTGAACAATACTCTCAATAGCTGGTGCGTCTTTGTGCGTAACTAAATCATTTAAACTCGGAGGATTTCCGATCATACGTGTCAATCGTTGATAACTTTCACGAAGCTGTTTGCTAGCTGAAAACTCTATTTTTTTCATTTGTTCAATAATAAATCTTTCTGTAATTGAATCCAGAATAGCTAAAGATCCTTCGGGTAGAATCGGAAAATGTTGTTTTACAGCAGTAGCAATTTTATAACGATCAATAGAATGAAACGATTGTTGACCAGATAACACAAGTGGTGCAACAAAAGCTTTTTGACTATTTCCGATAAAATCTAAAATCGTAACAAATTCTTTTGAGCTGTGTTTACGTAAGCCTCGACCCAATTGTTGAATAAAAATAGTAGGGGATTCCGTTGGACGTAAAAATAGCATTAGATTGACTTTTGGAATATCGACTCCTTCGTTAAACAAGTCAACGGTAAAAATATATTGCAGTGGGTCTTGATCATCCTCTAGTCGGCGAATGGCTTCTTCGCGTGCTTCTTCGGACTGTTTACTTGTAACAGCCATTGCTTCAATCTGATGTCGTTTAAATTCCTTCTCCATAAACTCTGCATGATTGATATTGACACAGAATCCTAATCCAACAGCCTGATTACCACTGAACCCAAATTTACGAATCATTTCAACAATATAATCTGTTCGCGTTGAGCGTTCGAGTGCAACAACCAGATCCTGTTCTACATAAAAGCCGTTTTGTTGAGGAATAAGAGAATAATCAACCGATTCATCATCTTGAATGCCAAAATAATGGAATGGTGAAAGTAAATCTTGTGCTAAGGCATCATACAGACGAACTTCGTAAGCAATATTATAGTCAACGAGCTGGAAGATATTTTGACCATCCATACGCTCTGGTGTTGCTGTTACTCCAAGCAAAAATTGAGGCGTAAAATAGTCAAGAATGTTTTGGTAAGAAGCAGATGAAGCGTGATGGAATTCATCAATAATGATGTAGTCAAACGCATCCCGTAAAAATTGATTAAGGTGAACCTCTTTTGAAAGTGTTTGAACGGTAGCAAAGGTAAATTGTGCATCTTGAATTTGTTGTGATCCTGAATATCTACCAAATGTATAATTTTCATTTGAAAAAACTTGTTTAAATGTATGCTCAGCTTGTGATAATAATTTTCCACGATGTGCAACAAATAATACTTTTTTAGCCTGAGTTTGACGGACATCAAATGCTGCTAAATACGTTTTTCCAGTTCCAGTTGCCGCAATGACCATTGCTTTTGTTTCTTTTCGCTCGCGTAAACGATCCAGTTCTTCTAAAGCCGGAATCTGCATGAGGTTCGGTTCAATAACGTTGTAATCGACAGCGGGTTCGGCAATTGTATCGCGGATAGAAAATGATTTTATAGGTGGTGTTTCTTGTTGGTACTGTTCGTATTGAAGTAATAATTCTTCTGTACAAATAGTCGCTTCTGGGCTGTTCCAAAGTTGTTCAAATAAGTTTTTCGCTTGAGTGACTAATGTTGTAACGGGTGTAGAAGGTATACGAATATTCCATTCCATACCGTGCGTTAAAGCCGACTTTGATAAATTAGAGGACCCAACAATAGCACTATCCAACTGATCAGGACGAGAAAATAAATAGGCTTTCGGATGGAAAGCATGATTTTTTTTTATCGGTTCATAAATTTTTACTTCAATATTTCTGAATTCCATCAACTGTCGGATAGCCTTCGCTTCTGTAATATTCATATAAAATGAAGTCAAAATGCGGATTGATTTGCTTTGAGCTTCTGCTTCCTTCAAAGCTGGGACAAGCGTCTGTACTCCAGAATGACGTGTAAAACTAACCATCCAATCGGCAGCAGATGCTGTCCATAATTCTTGACTGATATGATGCAATAACTGTTCTTGTTCCAGTTGGCCAGGAGCAATGAGTTCCCAAGCACGCAAAGAATTTTTATATTGTGTAGGTAAAGCATGTGTTGTGCTAGTAGTGAGTTCACGATGAAGTGGCAAGTCGATCAGAGGTTGATTTAAATGCATGAGCCATTCATTGACCGTTTCAACCATTTGATCAGGTTTATCTTGTTTTTGGAAATGGTCTAAAGATTGATATAGTACTTGATTGAGGTGTGTAAGTAATTCTGTTGTGTAGTCATGTGCTGGTACAGATACACTTATTGCATCGGATTGTGAGTTAGTTTCAGTTGAAGAACGTAATGTTTCATAATAAGACATGGTTATCCTCCGAATAATAGTAAATGGTATTTAGAATGATTAAATCATCAATAATATACCAATAAGTAGATAAATAAAGTAAAAAATCATCGTTCAACTAAAAAGTTAAACGATGATTTTTGTTTGTTAATTTGAGATTCTCTCTACCACAGCTTCAAGCGATACTTTGACATTACCAGCCAGTGCCCGCGTAATCATACACGAACCTTCTGCTTTTTCAGCGAGACGTTGCGCCTTCTCCACATCACGATCCGACAGATCGGCTGGTAATAAGAGTTTCGGACGATGAATGATCGCATCGTATGTGAAGACGCCGTTCGTGACATCAACGATGCCTTCAGATTCCATCGTTAAGGAGACTTTTGGGATGTTACTACGCTCAAGCATTGCGGCAAGCGTGATGATATAGCATGTAGCAGCTGCCCCAAGTAACATCTCATCTGGATTCGTACCAACACCTGGACCATCCATGGCGTCCGGAATTGAGATTTTTGTTTTTAGTTCACCCGTCTCGATCTGACCAACATCATTGCGATTGCCGGGCCAGTCTGCGGTTAAATGAAAATGGTGCTTCATGATCAATCGCCTCCATGCTTCCATCATACGAAGTTCAGCATGATTTTTCGCCTATTCTGCTCATGTTCAATTAGAAGAGAACGATCAGCTAAAAATTTGGTCGATTTTTTCGATATCCTCTTGTGACAACTGAACATCTAACGTACGCAACGTATCCGTCACCTGATCCGGTCGTTTCGCACCAGGGATGATGGCATCGATACCGTCCTGTGCCAAATACCACGCGAGTACGACGTGTGCGACTTCCGCATTATGTGCTTTTGCGATCGGACGCAGTTGATCGACTTTTGCGAGGTTTTCTTCGAAGACATCTTTTTGGAATAAAGGATCGTTTTTTCGTAAATCATCAAACGTCGTCTCTTTTGTATATTTCCCTGCCAATAATCCAGCAGCGAGTGGGAAGTACGGGACGAAGGACATACCGTTCTCAACGATATATGGGAGTAACTCTTTTTCCGCATCCCGTTTAAACAGATTGTATTCTCCTTGATAGACGTCGACATGTCCGTCCTTATTCGCTTCCTTCAGTTGTTCGAGTGAAAAATTCGAGACACCAATCGCGCGAATTTTTCCTTCTTTTTTCAGTTCAGCAAGTGCAGCGACGGCTTCATCCTTCGGTGTCGATTCATCTGGGAAATGGATGTAATATAAATCGATATAGTCTGTTTTAAGACGTTTTAAACTCTCTTCGACCGATTGACGGAGAAAGTCAGGTGAGTTGTTCATGACGACGTTTCCGTCAACGAACTGATGTGCACCTTTCGTCGCGAGGACGACATCTTCTCGAGCGACCGTGTCGTTCCAGACTTCACCGACGAGTTCCTCCGAACGTTCTGGTCCATAGATGAAAGCTGTGTCGAGGAAATTGATTCCTTGCTGTAACGCGACACGAACGAGATCGCGTCCTGCTTGCTCATCGAGATTTGGATACAAGTTGTGTCCACCGACAGCATTCGTACCGAGACCGATTGGGTGAACGAATAGGTTAGATTGACCGAGTTGAACATGTTTTGTCATGACAATGACCTCCTTAAACGATATCGAGTGGTTCTTTTTTTGTTGGTGCTGGGAACGCTTGATCAAGTGCAGCTAGCTCTTCTTTTGTTAAATTCAAAAGTGCGGCGCGACCGTTGGCTTCGACATGATGTGCTTGTCCTGCTTTAGGAATTGCGATGACGTCACCTTCACGCATAGTCCAAGCAAGTAAGATCTGTGCCGGTTCAACACCATGTGTCTCAGCGAGTTCCTCGACGGTCGGATGATTCAGGAGTTGATCACGCAGTGAACCACCTTCAGCTAGTGGGCAATACGCCATTACTGGAATACCATGTTCGCGTAGTAACGGGAGCAGTTCATACTCGATTCCGCGTGAGCCGAGGTGATAGAGTACCTGATTGACAGCACACTGGTCACCGTTTGGTAGTGTCAACAGTTCTTTCATGTCTGATACGTCAAAGTTCGATACACCCCAACGGCGAATCTTGCCCTCTTGTTTTAAGGCTTCCAGTCCTTCAACGGTTTCCTTTAGTGGAATGTCGCCACGCCAGTGAAGAAGATAGAGATCAAGATAATCCGTACCGAGACGTTCAAGCGATTTGGAACAAGCTTTTTTTAACGCTTCCCCACCAGCGTGATGAGGATAGACTTTCGAGACAAGAAAGACTTCTTCGCGTCGATCAGCGATCGCGTCGCGAATCAATTCTTCAGAGGCGCCTTCCCCGTACATCTCTGCCGTATCGATGAGTTCCATTCCGCTATCGAGACCGACACGGAGTGCTTCGATTTCTGCTTCGTGCTTCTCCGACTCTTCCCCCATCCGCCACGTGCCTTGTCCGAGTGCGCGCACATGTGTCTGATCGGGAAACGTCACTGTTTTTTGCTTTAACGCAGCAAGTATCAACGTCTTTTCTGTTGTGTTCATCGTTCTTCCTCCTTTAGTAGAGAGACAATAGTAGGATTTACCACGCGAACTCCGAACAAAAACGTCTTCTTCACAAGAAGGAGATGTCACCAATGCTCAAATAAAGGACCGTGATCACCGAGTACAGGATCTTGACCGGGACGTATCACCTGACGAATCCGTTGAAGATTTTCCGGACGTTCACTTGTTTGCCCGGTCAGTGTGTCGTAGTCTTGACCATTCGGATAGGCACCGATCACACGGAAGTGTCGACTTGTATCAAGTGCTTTGTGTCCTGTGCCTGCAGGAAGTAAGAGAACATCTCCACTCGTCAAGGTGAAGGTCTTACCGAGTGGACCACCGAGTTGGACGGTCGCATGTCCTTCGAGGATACCAATCACTTCATGAGCGATACTATGATAATGATGAAAGTCAAAAATGCCATCCACCCAGCTATTGCGCCAGTCATGTGAATGGAAAGTCTGTTCGATGCGTGACGGTTCTTCAAATGCATGCCGATAAATCAACACCGGAAAATTAGGGTTATTCGGAATATGTCCGTCATCCTCAAAGTAAAATACCTCAACACGCATCTTCGTTGCTCCCTTCTCTGATGTGGTACAAAGTAATAATTCCCTCTGTAATTACCCGTATTTAAATATCATCAATCGTCCGAGCATCTTTATGGCGTAACGAATCGGGAGGTGCTACGATGCTTAAGTTAACGAAATTACAAAGGAGGCTTTCCGATGATCGCCATCGAAGCAAAGTTAGAAGTACAACCCGCAAAACGAGAAGAATTTTTAGCAGCAACTAAAACATTAGTAGAAGGATCGCGTGCTGAAGCTGGAAACATCAGCTACGATCTGTTCCAAAGTACAGAAGACGAAAATGTTTTCATGATGATTGAAAAATGGGAAGACCAAGCTGCGATCGAAGCTCATAACACAAGTGCTCATTTCGGACAATTCGTTGCATTTGCTCAAACAGCTCTTGCTAAACCATTGAACGTTCAATCATTCCAAGCATAATGAAACGAGTTAGAAGCGAATGTAACACATAAGGAAGGTATTCTAGGTTTTATGACCTAGGATATCTTTCTTTTTTGTTTTATACAACGCGCTCCTTCGCTAGTTTATCTTCAGATGAAGATTTGATTAAAAATGTTCCACTTTTCTTTTACAATCACATAACATTTCATTAAAACTGTTAGTTTTTCCCTGAATAGGGCATTATTCTGATAAAGACACGAAAAGGAGGCCTTTATCATGAATGATCGAACAGATACCACACAGTCGAAGCAATCATTCTTCAAGATGCCTCATACATATGCCATCATCATGGCGATTCTCATTATTTCAGTCATCTTGACGTACACGCTTCCAGCAGGACAATTCGACCGTGAAAAACAGGATGGTCAGACCGTCGTTATCGATGGTACCTATCGCGCGGTGGAGTCTGCACCTGTCAATTTCTTTGGTTTATTCGAAGCGATCCCGAAAGGAATGGAAGCAGGCGCTGCGATCATCTTTTACATTTTCTTAGTCGGTGGTGTCTTTGGCATCATTCGTCAAACGGGTGCCATCGAAGCGGGAATCAATCAATTGATTCGTCGGTTTGGTCAAAAGGGACACATCATGATTCCGATGACGATGTTCGTCTTTTCGATTGCCGGAGCAACAATCGGGATGGCAGAGGAAACAATCATCTTTGTACCGATTGGTATCATGCTCGCGCGTGCACTCGGTTATGACGCGATGACAGGAGCTGCAATCGTTAGTTTAGGAGCGGCGGTTGGTTTTGCTGGCGGGATGCTGAATCCGTTTACGGTAGGTGTTGCTCAATCGATCGCGGAAGTTCCACTCTTTAGCGGTCTTGGTTATCGAACCGCCGTTTATATCGTTTTCTTAGTCGTAACGATTCTTTATGTCATGACTTACGCACGGAAAGTCAAACAGGATCCAACGCGTAGCCTCGTTTATGATCTCGAACAACGTCGTGCGGAAGAAGCAGCAACGACGATTTCACGCTTTTCGAAACGTCATGCTTTTGTTTTACTGATTTTGATCGGTGGAATCACGCTCAACGTCATCGGAATTTTCGAGTGGGGCTGGTATTTGACGGAACTGACAGCCTCGTTCTTGATCATTGGACTGATTGCTGGGATCATCACACTCGGTGTGAACGGTACTTTTGAGAGTCTGATTGACGGGGCGAAAGCCGTGACGTTCGGTGCATTGATCGTTGGCTTTGCCCGTGCCATTGTCGTCATTCTTGAAGAAGGTCGTGTCATTGACACGGTCATTTACGGCTTATCGAATGCCGTAGGACATTTACCAACGTTCTTCGCTGTCATCGGAATGTACATCGTACAACTGATCACGAATTTCTTCATTCCATCGGGGAGCGGGCAAGCCGCGACAACGATGCCAATCATGGCACCTTTATCTGACTTACTCGGTATCGAGCGTCAAGTAGCTGTTTTAGCATTTCAATACGGAGATGGATTGACGAACATGATTTTTCCGACAAGTGCGCATTTGATGGCGTTTCTTGCGATCGCAGGTATTCCGTATGAGCAATGGTTACGTTTCGTCTGGAAACTCTTCGCGATTTGGATTGCTTTAGCATGTGCCGCCTTATTACTTGCTGTGACGCTCGGTATTCAATGAAGTCGACCTTTCGGACATCTGTCCGGAAGGTTTTTCTGTTGCAGGAATCGGGAAGCGTTATCACGAACGGGTAGAGAAGTGACTAAAGGGGGAACTGAAGTGACATATTCAATCGTTGGTTATTGCGAGAAAGAACAAGCATGGGGTGTTGCTGTCCAATCGAAATTTTTAGCTGTTGGGAGTGCTGTTCCGTTTGCGAAAGCGGGAGTAGGTGCTGTAGCGACACAATCATTTGCAAATACGACGTATGGCCCTGAAGGGTTGCAGATGATCGAACAAGGCGCTTCAGCGGATGAAGTGCTCCGTCGATTAACGGAAGCGGATGAAGGGCGAGCAGATCGTCAAGTCGGAATCATCGATGCGCAGGGCAAAAGTGCGACTTTTACGGGAGAGAGATGTAACGACTGGGCAGGCGGAATTGCGGGGAAACATTTTGCGGCGCAAGGGAATATTCTTGTAGATGGCAATACGGTCAAAGAGATGGCACGTGTCTTTGAATCGACGCAAGGGCCACTTGCAGAACGGTTGTTGCGTGCGTTGGCTGCGGGGCAAGCAGCAGGCGGGGACTCGCGTGGGATGCAATCAGCAGCACTGCTCGTCGTTAAGGAAGGTGGCGGGTACGGTGGATTCAACGATCGCTATATTGATCTACGTGTTGATGATCACCCGAATCCAATTGAAGAACTCGAACGTATCTATCAATTGCACACACTTTACCTACAACCGAGTAAGCCGGAAGAAATCAAGCCCATCGATGATGCGTTAGAGTCGGAGTTGATGGATAAATTATTGACACTTGGCTACCGCGGTGATTTCGACGAAGCGCTCCGGACATATCTGCATACGGAAAACTTTGAGATGCGCGAACAAGCGGATCGTGCGATTGATACACGTGTCCTCGCGTACATTCGATCCCAATGAAAACGACAGGATGGACCACGGTCCATCCTGTCGTTTTGTTCATGCTTGCGTCGACTGAGCACGAATCGGTACTTTAAATCCGGTCGCGATGAACCGTTCCATTTCCGGTTCCGATTTAGCATTCAAGCCAACTGTCCCCTCTCCTTTTAGTGCCACATTCGTTAACTTGACGCGATTGATGTCAGGACCGATCGTAATCCCGTGTTTGGCAGAATCCTCGATCCGGATATCCCGAAGGCATACATCCTCAGCTCCGTTTTCTCCACCAAAGATTTGGATATCCGTTTTTGCGTGGCGAAATCCACTCATTTTTAACTGACTGATCGTAACATTGCGTGCCTTATATTGAATTCCGATCATTGGCTGTTCTTGGTAGTCATAATACGGATCACCGAGCACCGTGAAATCATGAATAACGACATTACGATAAGCGGAAACGACGAGAGCGCGCGGTTTTGAATTCGCATATAGCGCCGTATATTGAGGAGTCTGAGCAATCAAGCGCGTTGCGATGATATTGTAAGCCGTCTGAGATGTTGGATCACTTGCTTGATGATGCCCGATATGGCGGAAATTAAAGGCACGGTGGTCATCAATTGATAAATGACCAACGATTTTAACGGTTGAGGCAGCAGAAGAGGTCGCATGCGCCTTGATTTCAAGTCCACCGAAGCAACGACTTGATGCGTTATTGAATAACCAGACATCGCGTGACCCATCATCGATTTCAATCCCGTTCGAATTGGAAAAACCTTCTGCATGGGCACGTCCACTCGGGTCATGCATAAAGCAGTTCGAGATGAAGAGATGGTCACTATGATGCGTCGTGATCCCGTCGTCTCCGAACCCGTAACCGGTTAATCCATCGAACCAGATGAATGAACTACTTAAGTTCGCTCGAGCACCGTCCCCGTTGTAATTGTAATACGGTGTCGAGATATCAAAACAATGGAGTCCTGGATTGACAGCTTCGACATCAAAGACCCAACCATAAGTGACATGTGCGTATGTGAGACAACTGGAGTGATTGCCCCATGTGCTACTTTTCTTTGCGTCACCGATTCGTTTGATGTTCCAATCAAGCGTCATTTTCTCAACAAGCAGGTGATGATTGCCAAGGAGATAATTTTGGTTCGTCACAAGACGTCGTCCTTTAGGTGCGTCATCGTGCATCTTTATAATCGTTTTCCCTTTGCCAGCTCCCGTTAAAATCGTATAACTAGGTAAACGAATTCCTCGAACGATGTACGTACCGGCTGGAACATGGACTTGTCGATGTCCATCACCGAGCGCTTCGATGAACGCTTGTGTATCATCTGTCTGTCCATCACCGACCGCACCATAGGAAGTGATATCAACGATTTCGACTTCACTGATCAAACGTTCGAACTCATGATTGAGCCGCCCGAACCAACTCGGTCGAATCTCATCGTGTGGCGTTACGAAAGCTGGTGTCAGCGGTAAAATATGTTTATCACGGTTTGTCAAAAATAACGGTGAGATCATCGAACGAAGTGTTCGACTGAGGTTAGGATCACGTCGTGGTGCAATAAATGTACTATCGTGTAGTAGTTGTTCTGCTTGTCGAACAGCCTGTTCGTTGCTTGATGTTTCAACGTATTCTTGAATCAGCGCCGCATTTTGATACGGATCATGCGTGTGATCGAGTTTCAACATGAAATAGTTCTCCTCTCTGAATAGGTCTGTCTACCTTTTCCCCTCTAATTGAACAATCATTCCTTGTTTCATAACATCCATAAAAATACACTAAAACTATACAGTTGGATTATAATGGATTTATAAAAAGGAGGGCTTTTGATGTCACTTCGCAAACGACTCGTAATTGGTATCGGATTGATTTTGCTGATATTAGGGATCAGTAAGCCGCTGACGGAAGCGGCTTTTCAAGCATTGAAGCCACAAGCGATAAAGATGTCAGGAGTCGAAACGAACGGATCGTGTAAACCGAACTGCAAGAAAAACGGCAAGCTGTTAAACATTCCATTTCTTTCGTGGTTGCCTAAAAAGCAGACGAAGAATGACGAAGATTTACGTGTTTGGGACACGAATGAAAAGCCCAAAAAGCAGAAAGACCTCAAACCCCAAAAGGAAAAGAACAAGATCATCATTGTAGGAGTTGAAAACGCTAAACGAGGTACGAATGAAAAGGGGAATTCCTCCTCATCGATGGTATTTATACCCCTGCTTGTTCTCCTTCTAATCGCAATAGGCTATATCGTTTGGTGGAAACGTCGAAAGATCAAGAAACAAGATGAAGTATGGATAAGAACTGATATTCCGTTGCAGTCTTCAGACAACGATTATGTTTCGATCGAGAAACAAATTGATCTGCCAGATGCCTGGATTCGTAAACAACTCATCCAGTTCAATCACATACTCCCGACCCGCTTACGACGACACGATACAGAAACACTTCAGGAATGGTGCCTGCGTATCGGATTCCAACCGTCACATGTCCTAATAAAAGCCTATCTCTTAGAACGCTATACAGACCGAGCTACTACGATATCGGAGATGGACAAGCAAACGATTCAGGGGGAATTTGGAGCCTTCGTCCATCAGTTTGATTGAAACCTTTTGAAAGGAATGACGTAAATGGAATAGGAAAGGGGAGTTGATGATGTACCTAGCAGATGCCGTGAAATTAAAGAGTATTCTGAGGAAACAGCTTGATCAGCTGATTGAAGAAATGGAGCGCGTAGCGTTCATTGATTTAGAAAAGGGAGAAGCACTCCCCGCACAACAAGGCCGGAGCTTAACCGACGTCGAAGCCGCCATGGACATCGTGCGTCATGATATGCGAGTCTTGGATCGTCTCGTCTACGCGGCGAATCTAGAAACTGTCATCGTGACGGATGAAGGAGAAATGCCGCTCGTCGAAGCAATCGAGTGGGCGACCCAATTGCGGGCAAAGGCACAAAATTATCAGATGCTCGCAAGTCGACCAAAACGCGAGTTCCAATACGGATTTGAAGGAACGACGATCATTCGTCATGCCTTATTCGATCCAGATGCCTATCGCTTAAAAGCGGAGGAAGTGGAACGGCAAGCACACAAAGTGTCGAATGCGATCAATGCCGCGAACTATCAAACGACAATTGACTTTGATGGTGGACGTTATATGTAATTCCTTGACGTGGTGAGACTCCACGTCAAGGAGAGGGGACGGACCTCAATTTTCCTCTGTGGAGAAGAGATGGCGATGGCAAACCGATGACCATGAACCATTGACAGACTGACCTGTTACCTTTGACCACCTATGGAACGCTGATGTTTTTTCCGTCCCCGATCCCTGTCGTTTCTTTGAGAAACGACAGGGATTTTTAGTGTGTCGATGGAAACAACAGGGTATAGAGAAGCACAAGAGAAAGGAGAGACATCATGAAACACACTTTTTCAGCATTCGTCGTACGAGAGGTGGATGGGAACTATGAAGGGAAGGTTGAGGCGAAACAAGTCGATGATTTACCGGAAGGAGACGTCTTAATTCGTGTCACGCATTCCTGTGTCAATTATAAGGATGCCTTATCGATGTCGGGTAATCGAGGGGTGACGAAATCCTATCCGCACACACCAGGCGTTGACGCAGCAGGATATATCGAACAAACGACAGATGAACGGTTTCAAAGCGGTCAAGCGGTCGTCGTCAATGGCTTTGATTTTGGAATGAATACCTCTGGCGGATTTCAAGAATACATACGCGTACCAGCCGATTGGGTGACGCCACTTCCAGAATCCATTCGCCCATTAGAAGCGATGCGACATGGAACGGCAGGATTGACAGCAGCGCAATCAGTCGATGAACTATCACGAATTGTCTCAAAGGAGACAGGACCCATCCTTGTGACTGGAGCGACAGGAGGTGTCGGTACGATTGCGATCGCCTTACTGATTCGATTAGGCTATACAGTACACGCCGTAACCGGGAAACGAGTAGAACAAGAACGATTACTTAAAAAAGGTGTGGCGGAGGTATTAGACCGCACTACGTTCTTAGAAGAAACAGACCGTCCATTAAAAAAAGAAACGTATGCAGGTGTCATTGATACGGTAGGGGGTCCATTGCTCGCATCCGTCATTCGCTTCGTACAGTATGGTGGTGTCGTGACGACGTGTGGTAACGTCGGTGGGGCAGAGATGACGCTGACAGTCTATCCCTTCATCCTGCGTGGCATTCGTTTGATCGGAATCGATGCGGTACAAACACCAATTGCATATCGAGAGATCTTATGGCAACGGCTGGCGGATGAGTGGCGTGTCGATCTTGAACCAGAAGTCGACGTCAAAACACTGAACGACTTACCTAAAATCGCAGAAGCTCTGCTGACTTCTCGTCATCGTGGTCGAACTGTCATCGAAATTTAAATATTTCGAGTAAACATTGGTGGTATAGTGGGGAAAAACTGTGTCGACTTTTCAGGAGGAACCATACATGAGTGAACACCAACAAGAACGACAGTCTCGACAAGAACGACGGAAACAGAAACGTAATCGCCGAGGGATTGCGTTTGGCGGTATTTTAGCAACGCTATTCATCGTAGGTGGCTGGTTGTATATGTTGACGAATAACGATGCCTCTCAAGCAACATCGACGCTTGAGAAGCCGAAAACGACGGATCAAGCAACGAAAAACGAAAAGTCGAAGAAAGAGGCAGCCTCGACAAAGAATCCAAAAGAAGCGAAAAAAGAGAAGAAGAAATCAAAGAAAAAGGCGGCAGAGTATGCGCAAGCAGCTTGGGTGACACGTCCGTTCGCGAACGTCTATCGCGATGCAAGTCGAAGTAGTGTCATTTATAAAGCAGATTTAGGTGATGTCTATGAGGTATTGGATGCAAAAGACGGAATGGTCCACTTGAAACTAAACGATAGTATCGAAGGGTATTTGCCTGAGACCGATGTCCGATTAGAAGCACCAAAAGGAACATCAGATAAAGCAGTCCTTACGGCACTCTCGCAAGCAGTTGCCAACCAACCGATTGATAAGCCGGAGCAGTATCTCGGAAAACCAATTGCTGAGTTCGAAGCAAAATATGGTGCTGTTGGTAATACGCAACAGGACGCGGTCAATACGTATTACTTCTCAAACGCCGGATACCTGCTCGTCGTCTCGGACGGAATCATTGAAGCGATCGACTGGACGAATGCCTCAACGAACGCCTTGTCAACGCTCGGTGAACCTGTCGTCGATACGAGCTACGGGACATGGTACGAGGGAGAATCTTTACAATTGAAAGTATTCCCGGACAACGGAAAGATGCGCTTACGTCTTGCCCGTGATCCTGGACAAGACTAATGGAAAGACGGATTTGCTCCAAGCGAATCCGTCTTTTTTGCGCATAAAAAAACCTCCCGAGTCCGACACTCGGGAGGAAATATGAAAATCCTTTGGGAGGAGATTTTCTTAGTAGACGCCTACTGCATCAAATGATTTCGCTGCAGCTGTTGCTTCTGCACTTGTTGAACCGTAAAGGTCTTTCGCCGATTGAACGACTGCTGCGCGAAGTGCGCTGAAGTTCGAGTTCGGAGTCAAATAGACGCTAAGAGCACGGTAGTAGATTGCTCCAAGTTTCGGTACGCCGACACCTGTGACAGTCACGTTGTAATGAGTTCCACCATTACCGAGAAGGTAAGCAGCTTTGTTGACGATACCAGAGTTCGTGTGGACACCACCGTTATCTTGTGTACCTGTGTAGCGTTTTGAGTAGTGATCCGGATCGCCGTAAGCAGCTGGGTTCGACATTGAACGGAGTGCGTCACCGCTGACACCAGGAGTGTAGATGTCTTCTCCTACGAGCCAGTCGAAGTTCGAACCGACTGAGTATTCAGCAACCGTACCCATGATATCCGAAACAGCTTCGTTGATTGCACCTGATTCGTTTTGGTAAACGAGGCCAGCTGTGTATTCTGTGACAGCGTGTGTCAATTCATGCGCTACGACGTCAAGTGCGCCTGAGAGGTATGTGAACGTTGAACCGTCTCCGTCACCGTAGACCATCTTCGTTCCATCCCAGAATGCATTGTTGTAGCTTGTTGAATAGTGGACAGATGAGTTTAAGGCAGCGCCTGCGTTGTCATAACTGTTGCGACCATATGTGTTTTTGTAGAAATCATATGTTTTCGCAGCGTTGACATGTGCGCTGACAGCAGCGCGGTCATATGTCGTATTGAACTGGTTATCGAGGTCAGCCCAGAGTGTTCCTGGAAGTGTGTTCCGGTTCTTCGCATCATATGTGTAGATGCCTTTACCGCGAGTTGAATCTTGAAGATAGTAGTACGAGCCACTCTTCACTGTATTAAATGATGCGCTCGTGCCAAGGACTGTTGTTCCAGTACCGACTGCATTTGTTCCCGTAACTGTGTTGACTGGCTTCGCATGTGCCAGTTGGTCGAATTTATTAAGTACTTTACCTGAGTTTGCATCAATGAAATATGTCCAGCGTGATGGTTCTTTACCAGCGAGGACCGTCGATGTCACTTTATACGCATAGACTGCATCATTTTTAACAGGATAGATGACGAGTTCTGCTTTTGGAGCGACTTCGAATTCAGAAGCCTTGATTGCTTTTTGGTATAACTTGATTGCTTTCTTTTCAGAAAGAGTTGCTTTTTTCGCGAGACCTGGTTTTCCTTTGACGTTGATCGCATCGTTTACGATTGCTTTCAAAGTACCGTCTTTCGCGACGTTCCCGACGACGACACTACCAAAGACAGGGACGCCATCCACTTCTTGTTGGAGACGTACGATCTGCGAAGATCCGTCTTTTTCGACATTCTGAACAGCAAAGTCACCTTTTTTGTTCACGAAATCTTTAACGATTGTTGCAGCTGGTTCTGACGAAGCTTTCGTGAGTTTACCAGCTTGAAGACCTTCTGCACCTACGACCGTAGGAACGACAAGTACACTTGCGACAAGCGATGTAGCGAGAAACTTTTTCAAAATAAATCGCCTCCTTGTTTGGGTTGAGTCTAACTATGCCAAAGAATTAAGAAAGCGAGAATAAGTCATTCGAATTAAATCGAATTTTCTGAATATAGTCCGTAGTACCTGTACTGAATTATTAAGTATGAAAGATATTTCAACGCAAAAAAAGAACCATTCAAGCGAATGGTTCAACGAATCCGTTGGTAGAGATGGTGGACATCGTCCCGAGTCTCATCAATCTTAAAGTCATGAGGATCAAGTTCAATCCCTTGCTTAGAGGCAAAACGTTGAATTTTTTCGAAGGACTTCCAAATTTCGATATCAGGTCCTTCATGTTTCCAAAAAACATAACGTGCAGCAGGAATACGGTGACCTTTCATTCCTTTTGGAATACCGTCGAGTGACGAGACCGGATACCCGACACATTGCGAGTATTTGGTTCCGTTTCGTTCAAGTGAGATATCGAGCGGATAGCTATCTGGTTTTGCAGGAATCTCATGTGAGCGTCTTGAAAATTCACGCCAGAGTTCCGGCATCAACGTATGCAATTCGTTTTCTTCACATGTCAGTCCAAGACCAACAAAATAAAATTCATGACGTTCCACGATTTTAGGATGCATGAGAAACTCCTTTCCATACTTACGACACGTCTTCAATCGGCGAACGTTTCAAGTCTAGAAAAAGACGCGTAAAAGTGGCGTCCCATTGTGTACCCATGCCCTCTTCTAAGATGGATAAAGCTTTTTCCACTGGCATTCCCTTACGATAAGGACGGTCAGATGTCATCGCATCGTAGGCATCAGCAATCGCCATGATCCGACCGAAGAGTGGAATGTCCTCTCCTGCGAGACCTTCCGGATACCCCTTTCCGTCATAGCGTTCGTGATGATACTTTACCCCAGGAAGAATCGGATATAACGTCTTTGGAAGCTGAACTTGCGATAGAATATGCACACCGATGACCGGGTGTTGCTGAATGATCTGAAATTCTTCGTCAGTCAGGCGACCTTCTTTTAATAACACATCGTCACGAATGCCGATTTTTCCGATATCGTGCAACAAAGCTGATTTGCGCAATAACTCGATTTGTTCGTAAGGTAGGTTGGCAGCCGTAGCGATTTCCACTGAATAAGCAGCGACACGAAGCGAGTGTCCTGCCGTATAAGGATCCCGGGCATCAAGTGTTGCGGCAAATAACGTAAATAGACTGTCCAGCAATTGCTCATTTTGTTCATCGCGTTTTTTGATTCCTTCCATCATCAGGTTAAAACCAGAGACGAGGTGCGAGAATTCATCAGAATACGGATTCGGTAACGAGACGAGACGATTGTTTTCGACATCTTGAATGCCTTGTTGAAGAATCGCAATCGGTTTTCGAATGTTCTCATAAAGAAGAAGACTACAAAACGTCGCGACGGACAAGATGACGATTAAAATAAGCGTCGACCAGCTCCAATAAGAGCGGAGGCTTTCATTTTCCGTTAACTGAACGGCTGAGGCGAGCACGAACAGCATGATCGGAAAAACACCGATAATCAATGTGCTGATCAGCATTTTTTGCTTTAACGTGACGACCGTCGTTTTTCTTGGAACATCAAAGCCATGTTCGAAGGCATACTTCTCTAACGTGAGGAGCATATGCTCCGTAACGCGGTAGGTTAGAAAAAATTCAATCAGACCGTGTAAAATCGCGACGAGAACAGCACCAAAACAGGCGAGACCAATCAAGTAGTACGGCATCTTTAACCACTCTTGAGAGATTGCGAGTGCTGTCAGGAGTGATGCGGGAACTGAGAGACCTAAGAAGTGTGGTCCCATGATGCGTTGAACAGTCAGAACCGGAAAGTGATGGGTCGTTTGATAAGCCTCTTGGAAAGAGGCGAGTGAAGGAATCTCGTTTTGGAAGAAGCGTCGTAAGGCACCGATGTGCCGAGAATAAATCATATATTCTAGTAAGAACATCAGACTGACAGATAAACCCATGATACCCATTAAAATCAACTGTTCATTCCTCGTGAAGGTAAGGGTCTCAAAAATAAACAGACACCCGACGCCGAACACCGCGATGAATGAACCGAGCAGATAGTTTCTTAGTAAGTGGCGTTCAAAACGTTGTAAAGCGCTCATTGTATCCTCCCCTTTAGTGAATTAGAGTGCTTTCAGCGTACCGTTTTCTAAAACGGTGGAAGGATGTTTTTTTGAAAAAAAGGTGAAAGAATCTTTTGAAAATCTTTTGAAATTAATACTCAAAAATAGGTATGGTCATAAAGCACTAATTATCTTAAAAAAGATTGATTAAGGAAGTAAAATAAACTAAGATTTGAATATTCAGAAAAGTATAGTAATCTTTTACTTTTCACTACTACATAGGGGGTCAATTCACGTGGGAAAAAAGAAACAGCTTAGCTTAGCCGTACTGTCTGGAATTACGGCAGCTGCTTTTGCTGTCGGTCCGGTCTTACCTGGTGGGCAGGTAAAATCCGTACAAGCAGCAGAAAAAGCAGCCTCTGGTGCACCAATGGACTTAAATACGGTCGATCAGGATCGTTTAGTCAAAGTGCTTGAAAAACGTGGGGTCATTTCAAAAGCAGCTTCAGCTGCGACGAAGCAACAAGCTGTTCAAAAGTATCTTGATAAGAAGGCAAATGGGAAACCGGCAGCCGATCATGATCATCATGAATCAAGTAAGGAAGCAGCGTTTGATAAGAAAACAAAGGATTTCTTGTCGAAACAGAAAGATCAATTGGCTAAACAATTAAAGAAAAAGCATGACAACTACAAAAAAGGCAATCCGAATGGCTTCGTCAAAGTTGATAAAGCAAAACAGGCAGCCTATAACGGAGCAACGCGGACAGATAAAGTCCTCGTTCTCCTCGTCGAGTATAGCGACTTCAAGCACAACAACGTCGTGCAAGAACCTGGATATATGTACTCAAATGATTTTAACCAAAAACATTATCAAGATCTCATGTTCGGAGATAAGGAATTCGAACTCTTCAACGGTGAAAAAGTAAAGACATTCAAACAATATTACGAAGAGCAATCAGGTGGAAGTTATTCCGTTGACGGGAAGGTTTCGAACTGGCTAACGGTTCCAGGAACTGCTAAGGATTACGGTTCAGATGATCCAAAAGGCGGGAACGATAATCTACCGGGAGCAAAAGGACCACGCGGGCTCGTTAAAGATGCATTGAATGCTGCTGTCAAATCAGGCATTAACTTAGCAGAATATGATCAATTTGATCAGTATGATATGGATGGTGACGGTAACTTAAATGAACCAGATGGTCTCGTCGATCACTTGATGATCATTCACGCGGGTACTGGACAAGAAGCGGGTGGCGGAACACTTGGTGATGACGCGATCTGGTCACACCGCTGGACACTTGGAGGCGTTTATCCTGTAGCTAATACGACAGCAAGTGTAGATTACTGGGGCGGAAAAATGGCTGCTTATGACTACACGGTCCAACCGGAAGATGGAGCAGTCGGTGTATTCGCGCATGAATTCGGTCATGATCTTGGATTACCGGATGAGTATGATACACAGTACACAGGTCAAGGCGAGCCAGTTGCTTCATGGTCCATCATGAGTGGCGGTAGCTGGAACGGTAACGTCGCAGGAACAGAACCAACAAGTTTCTCGCCACAAAATAAAGAGTTCTTCCAAAATGTAATGGGTGGAAACTGGGCAAACATCCAAACAATTGATTTTGATTCGCTCACGAAAGCTGGAACAGCTTCGTACCTCGATCAGAGTGTCACGAAATCAAAAAATCCAGGGATCATTAAAGTGAACTTACCGAAAAAACCGGTAAAAGGAATCGATCCAGCATTCGGTAAAAAGTATTACTACAGCACGAAAGGCAATGATTTGCATACGTCAATGACATCTCCAGAGTTCGATTTGACGAATGCAAAAGAAGCGAAGTTCGACTTCAAAGCACTCTATGATGTTGAATTCGATTATGACTTCTTGACAGTCACAGCGACTGCTGGTGGTCAATCGAAAGTCATCGATACGATTGGTGATCAAGATACAGATGGCGACAAACGTGCCGAATCAACAAAAGGCGCATGGGTCGATAAATCATATGACCTGAGCGAATTTGCTGGTAAGAAAGTCACGTTGAAATTCGAATATGTTACAGATGCTGGACTTGCTCTTGACGGCTTCGCATTAGATAACGCGAAATTGACAGTTGACGGAAAAGTCGTCTTTGAAGACGATGCTGAAGGTACACCGAAGTTCACGCTTGATGGTTTCATCGCTTCAGACGGTTTCTCTTATGCTGATAACGCGTACTACCTCGAATGGCGTAACTATGCAGGCTCGGATAAAGCACTTGAGCATGCACGTGGCGTCAAGTACAACACAGGTCTTGT
Source organism: Exiguobacterium sp. 9-2 (assembly GCF_036287235.1). Lineage (NCBI taxonomy): Bacteria > Bacillati > Bacillota > Bacilli > Caryophanales > Exiguobacterium > Exiguobacterium sp. 9-2. The sequence continues at coordinate 2,950,664 of NZ_CP142850.1, read as the reverse complement.
CGTTTGGTATGGTGACTCAAGCTTTGACGATAACTGGGTTGGCATTCACCCAGGTGAAGGATTCCTCGGAGTCGTTGACTCGCATCCTGAAGCAATCGTTGGAACACTTAATGGTAAGCCAGTCACGACAGGAAGCACACGTTACCAAATCGCAGATGCTGCTTTCAGTTATGATAAAGCACCTGCATGGCTCATCGATTCACCATCACGTGGACTTTACGACTATAAAGGTCTTCCAGGTGTGACGAAGTTTGATGATTCAAAATCGTATATCAACCAGTTGATTCCGGATGCAGGGAAATTGCTTCCGAACAATGGATTGAAAATTCAAGTCATCGGTGAAGCAAAAGATAACTCTGCTGGAGCAGTCTGGATCCACCGTTAAAAACAGAAGAACAGGTTCAGTTTCAGCTGAACCTGTTTTTTATTTGAGTTACGTAGAAGAAGTGGAATCAATTGGAAAAACATTGGTCTGGCAACTTGACTTTTAAAGCGCATCCATTTTATACTTACGTTAGCTTAATATTGTTATTGTCATTACGGATTCACATCGTGTCACGAACAATCTTTTCGTTGCTCCATGTATTTCGGGACAATAATGAATTCCTTTCATATGCTCAGCATATGTATTAAGTAATTTATTTTTGGAGGTTGTTCCCATGAACACAGGTAAAGTAAAATGGTTTAACGCAGAAAAAGGTTTCGGTTTCATCGAAGTTGAAGGCGGAGAAGACGTATTCGTACATTTCTCAGCAATCACTGGTGAAGGCTTCAAAACACTTGACGAAGGTCAAGAAGTTGAGTTCGAAATCACTGAAGGCGCACGTGGAGCACAAGCTGCTAACGTCGTAAAACTTTAATTTCAACTATTCAATCGTTCCTTTTCGGAGGGGCGGTTTTTTATTAGACTAATATCTTGAATTCAAGATATTAGTGCGTTATACTTCAATTACCAAATCATTTACAGGGAGTGACGAAGATGGAGCTACTTGGAATTCATCATGTATCAATCTTAACAGGCATGGCAGAGCGAAATTATCATTTTTATACGAAAGTACTCGGAATGCGTTTGATTAAAAAGACAGTCAATCAAGATGACACGACATCGTATCATTTGTTTTATGGAGATGCGGAAGGGAATCCTGGAACAGATTTGACGTTTTTCGATATTCCACATCTTGGAACGGGTGTACCAGGAGCATCGAGTATTTCTTCGACATCTCTTCGTGTCAAAACAACAGCCGCTCTTCAATTTTGGAAAAAACGGTTTGAGGAAAAGGACGTTGAGCATGACGAAATCATTGAGCGTGCTGGACGACAGACACTGGCATTTCGTGATCAGGAAGGAACGCGTTTGATTCTTGTCGCGGAAGATGGCGAAGTAGGTGTCGCAGGCGGTGTCCCATGGCCGCAAGAAGAGATTCCTTCTGAACATGCCATCGTTGGACTTGGAGCCGTGACATTGACGGTTAACGATCCGACACTAACGGTCCGCGTGCTGACGGAAGTGATGGGTTTCCGGAACGTTGGTCGCTATCCTTCACTAGCAGGTGACTTTGCTCCAATCGAAGTCTATGCGACAGGAGAAGGGGGAATCGGAGCAGAAGTCCACGTCGAAGCGCGTCCAGACCTTGATCGGGAACGTTTAGGTCGTGGTGGTGTGCACCATGTCGCGTTCCGTGTACCGAACAGTGAGGAGTACGAGAAGTGGGTCGAACGTCTGAATGCTTATCACTTACCGAACTCCGGTAAAGTCGATCGTCACTATTTCCAAGCCCTTTACTTCCGGGAACCGAATCATATCTTATTTGAACTCTCGACAGATACACCAGGATTTGCGACGGATGAGTCGGTTGAAACATTAGGGGAGACACTTGCGTTACCTCCGTTTCTTGAGCCAAAACGAGCTGCCATCGAAGCTCGGTTACGACCACTCGAAATCTGACAATCCTGTGACACAGGTCACAGATGGATCGTCCATCCCGTATACTAAGAGCAGGAATCAGGAAAAAGGAGTGACGGGATGTTAAGAACTACGCTTGGGCAATTCCGGATGATTGCGATATTAGAAGGAATTTCGTTTTTAGTCTTACTGTTGATTGCGATGCCGCTGAAATATATGGCGGACATTCCACAAGCAGTTTCGGTCGTTGGTGCACTTCACGGTGTCTTATTCGTCATGTACGCGATCTGGCTCGCCGTTGTGAAATTCAAATACGATTGGTCGATCATCAAGGCGGGTATTGCGTTCATCGCATCATTCATCCCGTTCGGCACGTTCATACTCGATCGGAAGTTAAAACAGGAAGCAACAAACGCGTAAATTGTGTATACTGAATAGAGCACGGCTGTGGATAACTGTTTTTGTCTATGCGAAGCAGGTTATCCACAGCTTTTTTCTGTGGATAATTTTTAGGAGGATATATTATGTCAACATTTGAAACATTACACATCAGTGACCTGTGGATAAAAAAATTACAAAAACAAGGCATCAAGGAGCCGACACCGATTCAAGAACAAGCGATTCCATCATTACTTGACGGACGCGACTTGATTGGACAGGCGCAAACCGGAACAGGAAAGACACTAGCGTTCCTCTTACCGATTCTTGAGCAAATCGATGTCGAATCGCAAACGGTCCAAGCATTGATCGTCGCACCGACTCGCGAACTCGCGCGTCAAATCGCAGATGAGACCCATAAGCTGATTCGCAATACGGAACAGTACCGTGCTCTTGCAGTATATGGCGGGCAAGACGTCTTTAAACAGATTCAACGACTCGGACGGATGCCACAAATCATCATCGGAACACCAGGACGGATTCTCGATCATGTCGGTCGCGGCACACTAGACTTAAGCGAATTACGTACACTCGTCTTAGATGAGGCAGACCAAATGCTTCAAATCGGTTTCTTGCCAGAAATTGAAGATATCATCGAGGCAGCACCTGTTGATCGCCAGTTCGTCATGTTATCAGCAACGATGCCACCTAAAGTAGAGGAACTGGCGAAAACGTATTTGCGTAACCCAGTCGAAGTGCAGGTAGAAGCGGAAAGCATCACTGTAGAAGCGATCGAGCAGTTCGTCGTCGAGACGACGGATCGTCGCAAGCAGGCGACACTACGGACGATGCTTGACGAGATGCGTCCATATGCAGCTATCATTTTCTGCCGTACGCAACGTCGTGTCAGTAAATTAAACGAAGAAATGCAGATGCAAGGGTATCCGACGGATGAACTGCATGGTGGGTTGACGCAAGGGAAACGGGAAAAGGCAATGGCGAAGTTCTATCAAGGAAAAACACAATTCCTGATTGCAACAGACGTCGCTTCCCGTGGACTCGATGTGACAGGTGTGACACACGTCTTCAACTACGATTTACCGGACGATGCCGAAAGTTATGTTCACCGGATCGGTCGGACAGGACGTGCTGGGAACGATGGAATTGCCGTCTCGATCGTGACACCAAAAGATGGTCGGACATTCCGTGATATGGAACGTGAATTAAACATCTCGGTCACGCCAATCGTCGTCGAATTGTCTGAAGAGGCGATTCGCGCACAGCACGACCAGAGTAAAGGATCTCGGAAGACGACAGAAGGACGTGGAAACACACGTCGTTCGAATAACCGTCGTCCGGGACGCGCACACCGTAAGTAACGAAAAATAAGATAAAAGATAACAAGAGCCAGTTTACTTCTCCAATAAATGGAGGAAATAGACTGGCTCTTGTCTTATTTGGCGTAAACCATCTAGTCAACGAGGTATCCTGTATGAGCGAGTAGCGCATTACCGACGATGGAAACAACTGCGAAAAAACTGGAATCGTGAATTGAATGAAGTGAAAGATGATGTCATCGTCTAATCCGGTGCTGAGCCGGAACATCATGATCACACATCCTGAGACCAAACAGCAGTCAGTCGTCCGCTGAGCTCTGTTTTCATTGTCGTGCGAGCCAAGTAGTCCATTCGTTAAAGGCAGCATCCCGGTTCTCGATGTAATTATGGTCACTGTCGACGATTGATTCCTCAAACGGACTGTCCGATACCAATAAGTCATGATGGAGCGCTTTGATCGATGTTTCGTCCCGTTCTGACGTCATGAGCAACATCGAGCGATCGGCTAGACGTTCTTTTAGCGTTAGTAAGTTCCAGGTCGTATGATGGTGCTTTAACTCGTCGAGTAACGCGTCAGCAGTGGCGTCATTTAGGAAAGCAGCTCCTCGCTCGAGAATACCATGAAGCACAGGCTCGTATTCCGGATGTTCGAGGACGAGCTGACCGACGAGTCCAAAATTAAACGGAGAAATCCCAACATAATGTGCAGCCTCCGGTGTCTCAGAAAAAGCATGCAGACCGGCGAACCCACCCATGCTATGACCGACAACGGTAATCTGATCAGCCTTGATACCGTGTTCAGTAGTGAAAGACTTGGAGCAGACGTAACGTAAAGTTGCCGTTGCGTCTTCCAGAACATGTTGGAATCGGAAGGTTCCGGGACTTCCGATCGTTCCACGATATGACGTGACAAGCACATGGTATCCTGCGCTTTGAAGTTGTACTGCCCAGTCCATGTTTAACTGTTTCCCGGGAAATCCGTGAAAGAGGACAATTAATGGAGCATCCTCTGTATGTTCAGGTGAATAGAGGCGGGCAATCAATTGTTCCGAACCACCGCTTGGAACATGTAAATAGGATAAAGTTGCTTTTTTCGTGATCGTTTCCAAAAAAACACGCTCCTTCATAACCATTTTCTAAGTCTTAGTGTGCGTGAAGATGCACAATCATGCAATGATTAAGTGTATGAACTAAAAAGATGGGATACCCGTCTGGGCATCCCATCTTTTGTAAAGCATGGCTTAGAATACTTTTGTCGTCCATGATTCACAATTCCATAAGTCTGTTGCAACAGCTTCATAGAATTCTGGTTCGTGTGAGATTAAGAGGACGGTTCCTTTGTACTCTTGTAACGCACGTTTTAATTCTTCTTTTGCTTCGACGTCCAAGTGGTTCGTCGGCTCATCGAGTACGAGGATGTTCGATTCCGTGTTCATCAATTTACAAAGACGGACTTTCGCTTTTTCTCCACCGCTGAGTACTTCGATTTTCGATTCGATGTGTTTCGTCATCAAACCACACTTCGCGAGCATGGCGCGGACTTGCTGTTGTGTCAGAGACGGGAACGTATTCCAGATCTCTTCGATACACGTATTCGAGTTCTTCTCTTTGACTTCTTGCTCGAAGTACCCGATATGCAAGTTCTCTCCCCGCTCAACGACACCCGAGACAGCCGGGATTTCACCGAGTAAACTCTTGAGCAACGTCGATTTCCCGATTCCGTTCGCACCGTGCAAGGCGATCTTCTGTCCGCGTTCGATCGTCAAATCAAGAGGACGAGACAGTGGCTCATCGTATCCGATGACAAGACCTTTTGCTTCGAACATCAATTTACTTGGTGTCCGTGCTTGGAGGAAGTGGAACTCTGGTTTTGGCCGTTCCTGTGCGAGTTCGATGACATCCATCTTATCAAGCTTTTTCTGACGTGACATCGCCATGTTCCGTGTCGAGACACGCGCCTTGTTCCGGGCAACGAAATCCTTCAACTCAGAGATTTCCTGCTGTTGACGCTTGAATGCAGACTCAAGTTGTTTTTTCTTCGCTTCGTGGATCGTGACGAAGTTGTCGTAGTCACCGACATAACGGTTCAATTCTTGATTTTCCATATGATAAATCAAGTTGATGACGCTATTGAGGAATGGAATATCGTGCGAAATCAAGATGAATGCATTCTCATATTCATTTAAATAGCGTTTTAACCACTCGATATGCTGGACATCGAGATAGTTGGTCGGCTCATCAAGTAAGAGAATATCTGGTTTTTCAAGAAGGAGTTTCGCAAGCAGAATTTTCGTCCGTTGTCCACCACTGAGCTCCTGTACATCCCGGTCAAGTCCGATTTCATCGAGACCAAGACCGCGTGCGATTTCTTCGACTTTTGCATCAATCGTATAGAAGTCGTTATTTGTCAAAATGTCTTGTAAGACACCGACTTCTTCGAGCATTTTTTCGAGTTCTTCTGGCTCGACTTCACCCATTTTACCGTACAAATCATTGATTTCCTGTTCGATATCGAACATGTACTGGAATGCACCTTTGAGAGCATCCCGAATCGTTAATCCTTTTTCAAGGACAGCGTGCTGGTCTAAATAGCCGACGCGCACATGCTTCGCCCATTCAACTTTCCCTTCATCCGGCTCAAGTTGCGACGTGATGATATTCATGAACGTCGATTTCCCCTCACCGTTCGCACCAACGAGACCGATGTGCTCGCCTTTTAACAGGCGGAAGGAGACATTTTCGAAAATGGCGCGGTCACCGAATCCGTGACTTAAGTTAGATACCGTTAAAATACTCATAATTGCTCCTTATTTCATGAATTCCTGTGACTTAGACGCCTGTCCGTTTTTTCTGGTTATTCGCTTTTTTCGTCTGTTGGCTCGTCAATTGTTTCGTTTGTGTTCCTTGTAAGCCAGTCGGACGTTTAGTTTGCGCTTGTTTTTTTGCTTTCAAGCGCTCGATCATTGCCTCTTGCAATGATAGTTTTTTTGGTTGTTCACTCATGTTCGTTCACCTCGATTGATTCGTTCTTACCTTCTAGTATGCCAAAAAAAACGTCTCTTGGAAATGAAGAGACTCGATTTTACATCTCAAAGTGTATCTGCAAGATAGACGACATAACAATTCCGATCGATATCAATTTCACAGCTGTCACGCTCAAAAATACCGTGTCCTTCGACTTCAATCTTGTCTTTGATCAAAAAACGCATCGCTTGGATGTGATTTGGAACCGTTGATGTCTTTAAAAGCGGTTGGGCGCTGTCGGATAGATACTGTCTGAATTCAATATGAATTTGATGCGGTGGATAAACACGTTCTTCCGTCGCACGCGGTGATGCTTTGATGTGGTCGACAATCAATTGATCGTATTCACCTGCCATCTCATTGGAACGAAGCTCGTATTGATGTCCTTCGATGATATGGAATTCGCAGAGTTGGTGGGCGATGATTTCTTCCGGTTCGATCGCATAACGATCATATTGATAGATCGGCTGGAATTCACTATTTTCTTCAACATAGTAGGCAAGTGACATGCGTAAATCCTCCTTTTCATTCTATAGATACTATTACCACATTTTGATAAAAAAAGTTCCGGCAGAACAAAGAAACTTTTCTCTTCGAAAAAGCGTATACTATCCATAACGAGAGTAAAAGGAAAGGGGACTGAGAAGGTGAATTGGATGAAACAAGCTACACTAGCTGCGACACTGTTGATCGGAACGACATTAAGTGGGTGTGGATCGGATGATGCGCGAGCGGAACGACCAGATGATCCGGATTGTGATGACTATGAATATGATAACGATGAAGGTGTCTGGTACTGTGATGATAGTTCGTCGACTCATTCAGGCTACTATTACTGGGGTGGTAGTTATTTCGCTTCACGTGCCTTGATGCACAGTGCGATGCGAACGAAAGGATATACGCCGAAATCGAAAAAAGTAAAGAGTTACAATACGAAAACAAAAGGATTCGGAACGGGCTCGTCCTCCGGCTTTTTCGGCGGATGAATAAACGACAGACCTTTTATGGAGACATCGATCGTTTTTGGGATGTGCTAGACGGGGAACCGTACGCTGTCACGGAAATCATGCCGATCTCGGACAAACGAATCGATCAACTGCATATCGCGGCGCAAGAAGTGTATCGGATATTTGAAAAAGTACTTCCGATTCTTCGCTCAATGGATGATCAGGCACTACTTGAACTTGGCTTCCCAGTCGAAAGTCTTGCCTTCTTACGACTCGAGACGATGCGACCGCTGACCGTCATCGGGCGCTTTGATTTCATTGTGACGGCTGATCGCATTTCACTCATGGAATGGAATGCCGATACGCCGACCTTCATTAAGGAAGTATTTGAAGTCAACGATGTCGTAGCAGAGAAACAAGGATTTAAACGTGTCAATGATGGAGAAAACGAATGGCTCAAGGAAGCTGTCCGTCGTGCAATCGAAGCAGCGACATATCGGACGAAGCAGGATCCGCATGTTGTCTTCACTTCACATGGCGACCATATCGAAGATCGGCTGACGTCTGAGTATTTGCAGTCGTTCTGGAGTAGCGCGGTCTATTGTCCGCTTGATGCACTAGAGATTCGCCCGGAAGAGGGCTTGTACGATGAGACAGGTAAAAGAATTGATATTTTATATCGGCAAACCTTTCCAATCGAGATGGCTTTGCTGGACCGGGATGAAGAGGGGCGAAACCTAGGACAGTTATTGTTGCAACTTGTCGAGACGGGGCGGCTAGAAATCATCAATCCACCGTCCGCTTTTTTAATGCAAGCCAAGTCGGTTCTTGCGTTGATCTGGATGTTACACGAAACCAAGCATCCATACTTGAGCGAAATGGATCATACGATGATTGCACGTTATTTTTTACCGACATACTTATCAGAAGATGCATTCATCTCAAGCCGACAACCGTTCGTCAAGAAACCGATCTTTGGACGCGAAGGGGACACTGTAACGGTCCATGACGGACAGGGAGAAGTGCTGCTAAAGAATGAACAGCATACGTTTCTTGATCAACCGGCTGTCTATCAAGCGTATCGAGAATTACCGACGTATCCACTTCAAGAAGAGGGAGACGTCGCGTATATGTACGGTGTTTTTATTTTAGGTGGAAGACCGAGTGCGATTGGTGTACGTGCTGGAGAACGGATTACTGGGAATCGTTCCTATTTCGTACCAATCGGTCGACAGCATGAAGGAGGGAGAAACATATGAGAGCAGCCATTTTAGGAGCATCCGGTCTAGTTGGCCAAGAACTCGTAGACCGTTTGTTGGCAGAAGAGGCATATAGCGAGGTACATGTTCTTGTTCGCCGACCGATACGCCGTTTTCATCCGAAACTTGAAGAATGGGTGATTGATTTTGATCGTGTGACAGAAATCGAATTGCCTGTCGTTGATCACGTCTACTGTGCACTAGGTACGACGATTAAACAAGCAGGCTCGCAAGATGCATTCCGTCTAGTTGATTATACGTATCCGGTTGAACTTGGTCGTGAACTGTTAGATCTCGGTGCGACACGTTTTGCTTTGATTTCAGCTCTTGGTGCCCATCCGAATGCCAAAACCTTCTACAATCGCGTAAAAGGGGATACGGAAAATGGACTACGCGTACTAGGATACGATGCATTACTAATTTTCAGACCTTCGCTCTTGTTAGGAGAAAGAGACGAGTTTCGTTTAGGCGAACAGGCAGCTGCGAAAATTTCGACGGTGTTACGACCGTTATTAAAACGCAGTGCCATCGCTCCGATCGAAGCCGGTCAAGTCGCTGCGGCGATGATTCATGAAACGCTACATGCGCCGCCTGGAATTACGATCATCGAATCAAAACAGATGCAATCTTGAGCAGCCGACTTGTCGGTTGCTCTTTTATTATTCTTGTAATATAAATAATATTTGACTCATCAAATGATTTGCGGTTGAATGGTAAAGTGCTGTCTCATATATAAAAAAAGAAGTGAGACAATTCAGGCAAAACAGTGTATTCGTATCCTATCTGTTTCGTCACGCTTATCGTTTGGGGAAAGCGGGAAAAGATGATGGATTATGCACTTATTCAGGGCAGATGAAAGGAGCCAATCATATGGCAGAGTTTGATCGCGATCAGGTCTATAAGACCGTTCCGCAAAAAGGATTCTTTGGAAATCCGAAAGGGTTATTCACCCTCTTCTTCACCGAGTTTTGGGAGCGTTTCTCCTACTATGGTATGCGTGCCATCCTTATCTTCTATATGTACGACTCAGTCGCAAATGGTGGTCTAGGAATTGACAAGACGACAGCTGCGTCAATCATGGCCGTTTACGGTTCACTCGTCTACATGTCTGGGATCATTGGTGGATGGGTAGCTGACCGTTTGCTCGGTACGTCTCGAACTGTATTCTATGGTGGTATCTTGATAATGCTGGGGCATATCGTTCTTGCTTTACCAGCAGGCATTACGGCACTCTTCGTCTCGATGGGACTCATCGTCATCGGTACCGGTTTCTTGAAACCGAACGTATCGAATATCGTCGGAGATTTGTACAGTAAGACGGATAATCGTCGTGATGCTGGATTTAGTATCTTCTACATGGGGATCAACGCTGGGGCATTCCTTTCACCACTCGTCGTCGGTGAAGTGGCTGACCGTGGTGGGTACCATGCTGGTTTCGCACTCGCCGCCATCGGAATGTTCGCAGGACTTATCGTCTTCGTCCTGACGAAAAAGAAAAACCTTGGTCAAGCAGGTACGTATGTCTTAAACCCATTAAAAGGGGACGAGAAAAAACGCTTCATCACGATTGCGTCGATCGTTGTCGTCGTCATTGCGGTTCTCGGTGTCATTGCATCGATGACAGGATTGTTGACGATTTCTCGCTTTACCTTGATGGTCACGATTCTCGGAATCTTGATTCCAATCGCCTATTTCACAGTCATGCTTCGTAGTCCAAAGATTACAGATGACGAACGATCGCGCTTGATTGCTTATATTCCGCTCTTCATCGCAGCAGCGATTTTCTGGGCGATCCAAGAACAAGGTTCATATGTCCTCTCGATCTTTGCAAGTGAACGGACGAACCTTTCATTCTTAGGATTTGAGATTCAACCGGCATTCTTCCAATCGTTGAATCCGCTCTTCATCATCGTATTAGCACCTGTATTTGCAAGCTTCTGGGTCAAGCTAGGGGATCGTCAACCGACGACGATGCAAAAGTTCTCGTTCGGTCTTCTGTTTGCAGGGCTTTCGTTCATCGTCATGACACTACCAGGTATCCTATTCGGTGTTGAAACAACAGTTAGTCCGCTCTGGCTGACGCTCAGCTTCTTCCTCGTCGTCATCGGTGAGCTCTTCTTGTCACCAGTCGGTTTATCGGCAACGACAAAATTGGCGCCGGCAGCCTTCTCAGCGCAAACAATGAGTCTATGGTTCTTGACGAACGCAACGGGACAAGCGGTCAACGCGCAAATCGTTAAGTACTATAAAGCGGATACAGAGATTCTATATTTCGGTATCACAGGTATCGTTGCCGTCATCTTCGGATTACTCTTATTCGCTTTCGCACCAAAACTTCAAAAATACATGCGCGGCATTCGTTAAGATATTCAAAAAAGACGCTTTCTCGATCGAGAAAGCGTCTTTTTATTAATCATTCGTCCGGATATGGCGTAAGGCCTCTGCAAGCAAGGCGACTAACGTTCCGAGGACGAGACCGTTCGACATCAGTGTCGTCATGAGTGGTGGTAAATCGGCCGTTGCTTCTTTCGGTAACAACAACGCACCGATGCCGACGAGAACTGGAAGACCAACTGTGATCATCGCTGTTTGACGATTCAAATCGCGAGCCGCTTCCGTGACGCCGATGATTGCCATGCCGGCAACGATCGGGGCGACCATCGCATAACCAACAGCGACAGGGATTTTAGCAATCAAACCGACGAACGGTGTCACGATACTGAGGAAGAGACACGTGATATTCGCATAAACGAACGCTTTGCGGTCCGTATTATCCGTTGAGGCGATGAATCCAGCCGTTCCGGAAATAGCAACAGGACCCACTGTACCGAACAGACCGGCGAAGAGTTGTCCGATACCAGCCGTGATACCAGCCGTCCCGACTTGTCCTTTGACCGTTTCTCCGCGCTTCGCACTGATGATTCGTTCAATGACCTTGATGTTCGCTAAGACGTTCGTCATCAAGAGTAACGAGATGATGATAGCAGTCGGTAATAGGCTCCAATCGATATGAATACCGCCGAATGGTAATAGGCTCGGTAAAGTGAACAGTGGACCGTCGAAGCTCGGCATCTCAGCACGTCCGATCAGTGCGAACATACTCCAACCGACGAGTAGTGTAATCAATAAAGCATATTGTCGTAAGCGATCACTGCGTTCTAAATAGAGCGAGATCAAGACGGTCAAAATCGAGATGACGGCAGGTAATGCTTGAATCCGTCCGTCTTCGATATTCAACAATCCTTTCATGACGGATCCCGACAGCTGTGCCGACAGCAATAACATATAAACACCAATGACTTGTGGAGTGAAGAGCGGAACTAAGCGTCGTAAGACACCTGTCACCGTCAAGATGATACAGATGATTCCGCTGAGTAAGAGTAAGAATCCGAGCGATTGTAGCGTGTTCGAATAACTGCCGTACAGCGTGACACCAATCGATGAATAGAGAGCGAATACTCCCCACCAAATTCCAGCAGGACCTTCCATGATTGGAAGACGGTGTCCGAGTAGGACTTGAAATAGACTTAAGATGGCAAATACGAATAGACAACGAGATAAAAAGGAAAGCGTCTCGGCACCCGAGAGTTCAAACGATGCTGCGATGGCAAGGGGTGGGGCAATGTTGGTACAGATGATGAATAAAAACCATTGAATCGTAGACACAAGGGTACGCGGCAAAACGTAAATCTCCTTTCGAAAAAACAATAGTGACTTTATCTTAAACCAATTCATGAAAAAGAGATAGGGATGCTTACAATGACTGAAAATTCTATCATTTGTTTTCATATGTGATTTAACACATAACAATAGGTATAACGCTATAGGGAGGGAATGACATGAAAAAATGGAGTAAACGAATCCTTGGAACGATTGTTGCAGTACTTGCGCTACTCGTATTTGCCTTTATGATTTGGGCACAATTCGATTATGACGCTTCGCAGCAAGCGACATCTTACGTGGAGACAGAGACACCACGTGAGCTGACGTTTGGAAAAGAGACGAGCGACGTCGGATTCATTTTTTATCAAGGGGCAAAAGTCGATGCAGCTGCTTACAGTTATTATGGTAATCAACTAGCGAAAGATGGACATTTTGTCATCATACCGAAGCTACCGTTTCGGATTGCCTTGCTCGATGCAAACGAAGGACTCGATATCGTCGAGGAATATCCGCAGGTCAAAAAGTGGTATCTGATCGGGCATTCACTAGGTGGAAGCGCGGCTTCGACAATCGTCGAACAACATTCGAAGATTAAAGGAATCATCTTCCTCGCATCCTATCCGATTGATTCGATTGATGTGCCCTCACTAACGGTCTATGGTGGACAAGATGGTGTCTTACCAATCGCTGATATCGAAAAAAGTAAGCAGAATGTTCGAAAAGATGCGGTATTCCATGAAATCAAACAAGGAAATCATGCGAACTTTGGTATGTATGGACCACAAAAAGGGGACAACAGGAGCCCATTGACGTCAAAAGAGCAACAAGATGAGGCGTTAGACGAAATCAAACAATTTATCGATATGCCTTGATCGATTCTTTAGGAAGAAACGATTCATCAACCAAACGAAAAAGACGGAGAGATTCCGGCACTGCGTCCGGAATCTCTCCGTCTTTTTTTACGGATTTAACTCAAGCGATGAGCGACTTCATCAAGTGTTGGCAAGGCAGCCATTGCACCTTTGACGGAAGCAGCAAGCCCACCTGAAATCGCTGCGAATCGTCCGATATCATGAAGTTCATCTGCTGACCAAGCGAATGAAAAATCACGTAACGCACACTGATAGAGTAACCCGGACATGAAAGCATCCCCAGCTCCTGTCGTATCAATCGCGTCGACCGTAATCGCATCGATGACAGCCATCGCGTGATCCGTATACAGAATCGACCCTTTACTTCCACGCGTGATAGCGAGAAGACGGATCGGGTATTCAGCTAACAATTCGGCAGCCCCGTCATCAAGGTCTGTTTGTCCTGTTAAAAACGTTAACTCTTCCTCGGCGAGTTTGACGATTTGTGCATCCGGTAGGACGGACCGGATCGTCGTCCGTGCTTCATCGAGATTTGGCCATAACGATTCACGCAAATTCGGATCATACGAGACAGGCACTTGGTGTGCTTTCGCACGAGCGATAGCTGTTCGTGTCGCGTTGACGGCTTCACCAGTGATCAAAGAGATAGAGCCGATGTGTAATAAATCGACGGACTCGAAGTCCTCTGGTACATGTGTTTCGTGAAAATGCATATCAGCGCGTTCCGCATTGATGAACTCAAATGACCGCTCGCCATCCTGCCCATTCGTGACGAGGACAAGACCTGTCTTTTGTGTTGAATCATGGATGAGGTAATCCGTGCGGACGCCATAGTGATGTAACGTATCTTTCAAGAAGTGGCCCATCGAATCATCTCCGACCGCTCCAAGAAAATAACTGTCTGCGCCTAATCGAGCGAGTCCGACGGAGACATTGGCAGGAGCACCCCCAGGATTTTTTTGAAATGTCATGTTCTCGGCATCAAGAGGAATCAAATCAATCAGTGCTTCCCCTAAACTAAAGATTTTCATACGTAGAACTCCTTTCAAGGTCGGGACGAATCCGTTCAATGTGTAAAGCCATATAACCAATTTCTGATTCAGGGACACGCGTATCGAGTTCGACTGCCAGCCAGTCTCCCATCTGATTCGCACAGGCGTAGGCGTCTGCATAACGGGTTTTGACAGCTGATAGAATTACGTCATCCATGTCGTGTAACGTTTCTCCCTGTTCGATCCGAGCGAGGACCAATTTCATATGCGTGAAGAAACGATAGTACGTCATCGACGATGTTTCGATCGTTTTTCCAAAAAAGACTTCAATCTGTTCACGCAGTTCATTGAGTAATGTGACCGTCTGCAAAGCAGTTGCCATGTTCGGATGAGTCTGGCGTGCATTATATAAGTGAAGCGCGATGTTCGCTGCTTCTTCTTTAGGGAGGGTGACCTGTAACGCGCGTTCGATTTCAAGGACTGCCCATTCTCCGATCGCATATTCTGGTCCATATAAAAGACGAATCTCTTCTGCTAGTCTATTATGCACGACGAGTTGTTCACGTGCTAGCCGTACGGCATGAGCGAGGTGATCCGTCAGACTGACATGAATATAGTCATGAAACGGCGTCTGAAGTTCACCTTCTGCATGCGAGATGATGCGTTCGGATAAGTCGATGATCTCAAGTGGTGTCGTCGTCAGAATCTCTTTGAACTGTTCCGCATTTTCAAACGAAGGGATGAACATTTTTTCGATCTTCGTCGCTTGGATCGGATCTTTTTTCTTTTTTCCAAAGGCGATACCGGGTCCCATGATGATGCGTTCTTGTCCATTTTCTTTAACGACAACTGCATTGTTGTTGAGGATTTTATGAATAATCAGCCTGACGTCCTCCTTTCCAGTCTTTTCTTTATTATAAAGCGAACGTAGAGCTTTGCGAACCGACAAATGCGACCACCGAGTCAGTGGACCCGGTTTGGTCGCATGAAGGATTAAGCAGCAATGTCTGTTTCTTTTTGTTTACGTGCATCAAGACGCATCAAGACGACAGTCGAAACAAAAGCAGTGACGACCGCAATCGCGAATCCAACGAGGTAGTTGATCAAATTCGTTGCACCGAGCGGGGCGACGATCGCGATCATCGGGATTCCAGTTAGTCCGTAGGCGTTCGCCGCGACTTGCGTCAAGACGACATAACCGCCACCAATCGCACCACCGATTGCACCACCGATGAATGGTTTTCCAAGACGTAAGTTGACGCCGTAGATGACAGGTTCCGTGATACCGAGAAAGGCTGAGAACGCAGACGGTAGGGCAAGTGCTTTGAGTTTGACGTTCTTTGTCAAGAAGTAGACGGCAAGTCCGGCACCGCCTTGAGCGACGTTCGCCATCGACCAGATCGGTAAAAGGAAGTTCTTTCCGATACTTTTATCGGCAAGTAACCCTGCTTCGATTGCATGGAAACTGTGATGCATCCCAGTGATGACAATCGTCGAGTAAAGTCCACCAAAGAGGAGACCAGCGACGACTGAGAACTGTTCGTAGAAGAAGACGAGTACGAATGAGATTCCTTTCCCGAGCAACGTTCCGATTGGACCGATGACGATCAATGCTAGGAAACCAGTGACGAGGACCGTAACGAATGGTGTGACGAGTAAGTCGAGCGTTTCAGGTGTTCGTTTCCGGACTTGTTGTTCAATCTTTGCCATGACCCAGACAGTTAAGAGAACCGGGAAGACCGTTCCTTGGTATCCGATTAACTCGATGTTCATTCCGAGGAATTTCATGACTTCAGGATCACTGTTCCCAAGTGTCCATGGATTCAAGAGGGACGGGTGTGTCATGATTCCCCCGATGACGGCACCGAGATACGGATTTGCACCGAATTCACGAGCTGCCGAGAAACCGATCAGAATCGGTAAGATGATGAAGGCTGAAGACGAGAACATATCAAGTAGTTGAACAATCGGCGAATCGCCCTCGACCCAACCGAATGCTTTGATCATACCGAGTAATCCCATCAAGAGACCAGCTGCGACAATGGCCGGAATGAGTGGAACGAAGACGTTCGAAAGGGAACGGGCAAGACGGGCGAACGGGTTTAATTTTTGAGATGCAGCCTTTTTAACGTCGAGTGGCTCTTCTCCATCGACTTTCACACCAGCGAGTGGTGCAAACGCAGCGAATACCTTATTAACGGTACCGGTCCCGAAGATGATTTGATATTGACCAGAGCTCGAGAAGGCACCACTTACACCATCCAAATCTTCAAGTGCCGCTTGATCTACCTTTGATTCGTCATGTAAAACAAGGCGTAAGCGTGTCGCACAGTGAGCGGCAGTAATGATGTTCTCGCGTCCACCGACAAGTTCAAGTACACGTTTAGCAGTTTGTTGATAGTCCATCGGAAAAGTCCTCCTTTTTTCGTGAAACACGCTAGATGAGACAAAAAAAGGCAAGACCGAACGACACCTCTCCTAAGAAGGTGTCATTTCGGTCTTGCCAGCCATACTGTCACAATCCGCACTATTGATTTGATTTCATCATAAAGCAGAAAAGAAAGCGTTGTCAACAATCAATTTTCATTTTTTTGAATCCGAATATCAACCTCAACCCCGTAGTGATCGGAAACGACGGGTCCGTGAATCCCATCGAAGACGACACCGACGCGCTCGACATCGATCTTTCGGTTCGATAAGACAAGATCGATGCGTAATCCTTGTTGATTGTCTTCCCATCCATCGATGTTGCCATCGATTGTTTCAATCCCGACCGTTTCCTTAGCAAGCAGAAAAACGTCATGTAATCCTCGTTGCATCATATAGTCATACCCTGTATTTCGTTCTAAGGCATCATTGTTGAAATCCCCGAGGAAAAACGTCCATTCAAGTGGATCCATCCGAGCCATCAAGTGGTTGAATTGTTCCTGGAACGGCTCGACTTCATCTGCCCACCAGCCGAGATGACAGGTATTGAACGTGATGGGTGTTCCGTCGACTTGGATCGTGGCACGGACGATTTTCCGTGATTTCCAATCGAGTGTATCCTGACTACGGCTGACATAATAACTGTCTGACTTCAAGATCGGGTGTTTCGTCAATAAGGCGAGTCCTTCTTCGTATTTATCGTATCCGATATGGGCAAAATCCCAGATGAGGGAGTAGGTTTGACCTTGTTCCTTTAAGGCTTGCTGAATTAAATAAGCAAAATTATCATTACGCACCTCATCATGGACGATCGGTGTATCCATTAATTGACTGACTTCTTGCAGTGCGATTACATCATAATCTTGTGCGAGGATCTGTTGGACGATCTGCTTTAATTTTTCGAGTGGCTGTTCTTCTTGCCACGAATGACAGTTCAATGTGAGTAGACGCATGAGTGATCCTCCTGATTTTTCAAATAAGAAAGGTGAAACTCTTATGAAAGAGCTTCACCTTTAGGTAGTTCCCTAATCTCGCAGGTTTATGCGCCGATCCGGTCTTGGATATCTGATTTTAAGATATCGGCTTTTGGACCGTAGATGGCTTGCACGCCATTGTTCTTAAGGATCAGACCAATTGCACCGTTTGCTTTCCAGTCCGCTTCTTGTGCGACAAGCGCTGGATTCTTAACGGTGACACGAAGACGTGTCATGCAGGCATCGACGTCTTCGATGTTCTGCTGTCCACCCAGTAATTCAATGATTTGGGAAGCTTGTGAACCATCGGCAGGAGCGGATGTTGCAGCAGCCTCACCTGAAGCTTCAGTAGTCGATACGTTGATATCGTCCAGATAGTTCCCGTTACGACCTGGTGTCGCATAGTTGAACTTCTTGATGACGAAACGGAAAGTAAAGAAGTTCAAGAAGAAGAAGAATACACACACACCGATGAAACGAATTAAGTCACCAATCAAACCAGCTTTTGCAATCAATGGAATGCGTGTCAGAAGTTCGATCGCACCGAACGCATGAATCCGAAGATGCATGACATCTGCTAGTGCGAAGGCAACACCTGTTAGTACAGCATAGATGACGTAAAGAACAGGAGCGATGAACATGAACATGAACTCGATTGGCTCTGTGACACCTGTCAAGAAGACAGCAAGTCCTGCAGATAGGAAGACCGGTTTGTATGCTTTTTTCTTATCTTCATCGACTGACATGTACATTGCGATAGCAATACCGATCAATGAAGCAAGTGATGTGACGACTTGTCCTTCTTTGAAGCGGGCAGGAACGACACTGTTGATTAAGTCATTGTATCCTTGTGTGTTACCGGCTTGCTTTAAGTTGACAAGGTCAGTGATCCAAGCGAGCCAAAGCGGATCTTGACCAGCAACCGTCGATCCTTGAGCAGCACCTGTCAAGATTTTGTACGTTCCACCTAATTCCGTGTAGTTCATCGGTACAGTCAACATATGGTGCAGACCGAACGGAAGTAATAGACGTTCCAGTGTACCGTATACGAACGGTGCAATGATCGGTGCAGAATCACGTGAAGAGGCAATCCAGCGCCCGAAGTCATTCAACAATCCTTGGACGAACGGCCAAACGAGTGACAATGCGAATGCTGCAACAACCGATCCACCGATGACGACGAATGGAACAAAACGTTTTCCGTTAAAGAAGGCGAGCGCATCTGGCAATTTACTGAAGTTATAAAATTTATTAAAGAGAACGGCACCAAGGAAACCAGAAATGATTCCGACGAAGACCCCCATGTTAAGCGCAGGTGCCCCTAAAACTGAAGTGAAATAATCTTTTACGATGAGCTCAGAACCAAGCAATGAATTGACCGTTGCTTTTGGGTCCGCGATCATGTCAGCATTGACGCCAAAGATAGCGCCTGTGACACGGTTGATCAAAATGAAGGCGAGTAACGCTGCGAACGCACCACCAGCACGTTCTTTTGCCCACGATCCACCAATCGCGACGGCGAATAAGACGTGGAGATTCGTAATAATAGCCCAACCTAAATCCTCAACGATCCGGGCAATCGTTTGCATTAATACGATGTCGCCTCCGTACATGCCGATCAGTTTCCCGACCGAGATCATGATTCCTGCAGCAGGCATAACAGCGATGACGACCATCAACGCTTTACCGAGTTTTTGCCAAAAATCGAACGAAATAGCATTTTTCAAGATCATTCACTCCTTTTGGATCTCTTTTTCTCTAATATGTGTGTAAGAACAGTGCAATAATGTAAGCGATTAATGCAACCGTTTGCATATAGAATTGTAAGCGATAACTTTTTAAAAAGCTAGTGTTTTATAAGAAAAACATTCGGAAATTTATTTCATTGGAAAAATGACAGTTCGGAAAGGTATTCAAATTTAAAAAAAAAGAGAAAAAGGCTACAGTGAACATTGTTTGGTTTCAAAAAAGAAAAGATGTTGGGCGGATGAAAGAAGGGATTCAACCGATCGGGCAGTACGGTCAGCGGATTCGTACATTACGAGAACGTCATCAGTTAGATCAGCATACATTAGCTGAATTGACTAAAATGACACTTGAGATGATTCGATGTATCGAAAATAGCATTGTGGATCCGTCTTTTTTGATGATTGAGCGGCTGGTCCGTGCTTTGCAGATTCTTTTGGATCATTTGTTACGGCATATTTATATTTGGTCATCTGAAGTCATCTGTCAGCACGATCGTACGACCTTGATCGACATCCCGTCGAGTTAATGGGTATGAAAAAGAGGAACGGTGGAAAAGTCCACTGTTCCTCTTTTGAGCGTTTAACGATTATCGACAGTCTCAGGATAGAGATCGTGATTGAATAGACGATGTTCTGCCATTCGTTCATATTTTGTACCAGGTTTTCCGTAGTTGTAGTACGGGTCAATCGAAATTCCCCCACGTGGCGTAAATTTCCCCCACACTTCGAGGTAGCGCGGTTCCATCAATTTCACGAGATCTTTCCCGATGACGTTGATGCAGTTCTCGTGGAAATCACCGTGATTACGGAAGCTGAATAGATACAATTTAAGTGATTTCGATTCGACGAGTTTTTCATCCGGGATATACGAAATGTAGATCGTCGCGAAGTCCGGTTGATTCGTAATCGGGCAAAGGCTCGTAAATTCTGGTGCATTGAATTTTACGAAGTAATCATTTTCCGGATGGCGGTTCGGAAACGCTTCGAGTACTTCTGGTTGATATTCGAAAATGTATGGAACGGCTTTTTGGCCGAGTAACGATAAGTCGTTTAGATCTTCAGGGCGCATGAATCATTTCTCCTTAGACGCCACGATCGTTCGCGAAAACGAGGGCGTGTAGTTGTGGTAGGACACGTGCGTGATTAAAACGTTCATCACGAGCAACGCGTTCCCAAAGTGTTTTTAAATCGTGTAGCATCCGTGGGGCGATCGTACCTTCTTCGTGCGGATCCGGATTTCCGAGTGATAGATAGAGCGTTTTTAAGGCATATCGCTCTGAAATCATCGCCGCGAAATCAAGATCTGCTTCATCAAAAATGACGATTTTAACGGCACGCTGTTGTTCTGGTAGACGCTTGAAAAAAACATCCAAACGATCAAAATCGATGTTCATGCCACTTGAAGGCGGTTTAGGACTGAGTGTGACGTCATCGATATCAAGTAACCAATTTTGCCAGTAAGAACCTTGTGTCTCAACCGACATCGTGATGTTTCGTTCTTTTAATGCCTCAACCAGCGTACCGATCGAAGCATGAAGTAACGGGTTCCCACCAGAAATCGTGACATGTCCGTAAGAGCCGAGTGCATCGAGGCGTTCCATGATCGTCTCTGCCGTCAAGAGTTCAGGTTTTTCAGAACCATCCCATGTGAAGGCGGAGTCACACCATGAACAGGAATAGTCGCAGCCACCGGTTCGGACGAACATCGTCTTTTGACCGATTGATCGTCCTTCCCCTTGGAACGTTGGTCCGAAAATCTCGAGAACCGGAATTTTTGGCGTTTTCGTTAAGGCACTCATGTTTCGTTCATCCACTCACGACGGACTTCAGCAAAAGCAGTCGGCGTCTCATAAAGTTTGACGAATTCGACACGAAGTCCACGTTCGTCTGGAAGGTGTTGTCCGAGCGTCTCAAAAATCCACGCCGCCATGTTTTCAGCTGTCGTATTCATGTATGGTAATGATTCATTTAAATAACGGTGATCGAGAAGTGGTTCGAGATGTGTTTTAAAGATTTTCTTAAGATCACCAAAATCAAGTGTCATACCGCGGTGATCAAGAAAACCACTGATGCCCATATCGACATGGTACGTATGACCATGAAGCGCACGGCATTTCCCATCGTAATCATATAGGTGGTGCGCTGCGTCAAACGTCAGTTTTTTGACGATCATGACGCGAGATTTCGTATAGATAAGCGAGTCGCCAGTCGGGCGCTCGACCGTTTCAGGTGCTTCGTAATTGAATGTCATGTGTGTTGAACCTCCTTGATGTATGCATCTAATCCATTTTTTCGTAATTCACAGGCCGGGCATTCGCCGCAACCATCTCCAATGACGCCGTTGTAACACGTCAACGTGCGATTTCGAACGAAATCAAACGCACCGAGCGAGTCGGCAAGCGCCCACGTTTCTTTTTTGTCGAGCCACATGAGTGGCGTGTGCAGTACGAATGGATAGTCCATTGCAAGGTTCAATGTCACATTCAGTGACTTGATGAAGGCATCACGGCAGTCTGGGTAACCAGAAAAGTCCGTTTCACATACGCCAGTGACGATATGACGGATTCCGCGTCCTTTCGCGAGGACGGCTGCGAACGAAAGAAACAGGTGGTTCCGTCCATCTACAAAAGTAGAAGGTAGACCATCTTCGTTCGTCGTGATGGTTTGGCTGTGGTCAGTCAAGGCGTTACTCGTTAGTTGACTGAGAAGAGAGAGATCAAGCTCATGGTGTTTGACACCGAGCTCAGAGGCGATGTCGCGTGCGACTTCGAGTTCTTGTGCATGACGTTGTCCGTAATTAAACGTCACGACTTCGACTTCTTCATACTGTTTCAGTGCCTGAAACAGACAAGTCGTTGAGTCTTGGCCGCCGCTAAAGACGACAAGAGCACGTTCGTTTTTCATAATGTACACTTCCATTCCTAGTTTTTATAACGGAGGAGGTTACGAACTCCGGAGACGTAGTCTCAACTATTCACACTAGCAGAAGCCATCAAAAAAGTCGACGTTTTCTAATGAAGGCCAAAAAAGAGATGCTGATTGTCGCTCGGACGATCGGCATCTCTTAATAGGAAATTACAGCGGATAGTGGTAATAGCGTTCTTTGACGAGCAGGTCACGGATGTTCGAGTCTTCCGAGATGACTTTCATCAAACCACCTGTTTGAGAAGCGTGTGCTTCGAGTGCCTTGATCTTTTGATCCGTATAGGCACTGACATCGTGAATGAATGTTCCTTCTCCAAGCTCTTCTTTCGTATTGTTCGCAAAAGCGACCGCAAGGAACTCAGGGCGATCGGCAGGATCCATCATCCGAAGGGCACGAACGACGGCGCGAGCTGTCGCTTCGTGATCGGGATGGACCGCGTAACCCGGATAAAATGAAATCAAGCGAGTCGGGCGCGTCTGTTGAATCAACGTAAGGATACGGTCAGCAAGTGCCGCTTCATCCTCGAATTCAACGGTCTTATCGCGAAGTCCCCACATTTGGAGATCCGAAATCTTCATTTTTTCAGCTGCATCGATCAACTCACGTTTGCGAATCGTTGCGAGCTGTTCCCGGTTCGTAAAGACAGGGCGTCCCATGTTACGGCCCATCTCACCGAGCGTCAAACAAGCATATGTGACAGGACCACGATTTTCTGCGTGCTCGATGATCGTACCAGCAGAACTGAAGGCTTCGTCATCCGGGTGAGGGAAGACGACGAGTAAATGATCTTCGTGTGTCATGCGTCTACCTCCTCTGCACCTTGAGCAAATGGTGTCGGGCTAAGTTCAAAAGCAATCGCAAGACGTCCTTCGACATCGTGACCGGCAATCAACAATTGATCCCCAGCAAATTCGAAATCAGTTAATCCCTCACCGTATAACCAGCCGTGTGCAAGTTTCAAACCGATCCGGTAAGGACCGTTTCCTGTGATCAAACCACGTTCGTAAGTGATTTCCGCATTACGGAAAAACATCCCTGCGCTATGGAAGGTCGGATCTTGGTGCGTCGCGTAGGCACCGTTCGTCGTCTCAACGTGTACGTATAACGGTGTATTCGCATGTTCGTCGATATAACGCTGTATCTCTTGTAAATCAATGGCTTGCATAAATCATTCTCCTCTCCTATACAGAAAGAAGTCCGCGGATATCGCGGACTTCTTAAGCGGATCAAGACTGGACTGTACGATGTGCAGCGTGATCAGTTGGTCCGACGTATTCATTCAAACGGAATGAATGACGAATCGCAGAAGTGATAAAAGATTTTGCTGTACGGACAGCAGCTTCTACCGATGCACCTTTTGCGAGTTCGGCCGTGATTGCTGCAGAGTACGTGCAGCCGGCACCGTGCGTGTACGGTGTCTCGATTCGTTCGTCCTCAATCAGGATAAACTCTTTTCCGTCATAAAGCACGTCAACTGCTTGTGGATGGTCAATCTTACTGCCACCTTTAACAAGAACGTATTGCGCACCTTTTTCATGAATCCGCGCTGCTGCAAGTTTCATTTCGTCTATCGTTGCTGGCGTTTTACCAAGACCCGATAATTGACCTGCTTCAAAGACGTTCGGTGTGACGACTGTCGCAAGTGGTGTCAAGACATCACGAAGTGCGTTCGCTGTATCAGGGTTTAGCACCTCATCCTCGCCTTTACAGACCATAACAGGATCGATGACGACGTTTTGGACGCCGGATGATTTGATTTTTTCGGCAACGGCTTCAATGATTTCGACAGTCGGGAGCATTCCCGTCTTCATCGCATCAACACCAATACCTCCAAGGACCGTGTGGATTTGTGTCCGGACGAGTTCTGTGTCGATTGGGTAAACCGCATGATGCCAAGAGTGATCAGGATCTTGAGCGACGATGACCGTCAAGGCATTCATTCCGTAGACGCCAAGTTCTTGGAACGTCTTTAAATCAGCTTGAATGCCAGCTCCACCACTCGTGTCGGAACCAGCAATCGTTAAGGCTTTACGTTTTGTCATGGGGCATTCCTCCTAAAGAAATAGACAATCCTTCTTGTTCTTCATGATAGCGAATTATGGGAAAAACAACAACTGTCGACGCTTCTAGCGTAGACAAAACCCCACCTATCTTGAATAGGCGGGGTGCGTACTTATTTAATGAATAAGAAGTCGAGAATATAGTAGATCATAGCAGCTAAAGCCATTGAAATCGGCAATGTGATGACCCATGTGATAAGCATGCGTTGCGCTGTTCCCCACTTGACACCTTTCTTACGGTGCGATGTACCTACACCTAAGATGGCAGATGAGATGACGTGTGTCGTCGAAACAGGAAGATGAATCGCCGTTGCACCAAAAATGATTGCTGCTGATGTTAAGTCAGCTGCTACACCATTGACTGGACGGATTTTCATGATTTGACCACCGACGGTTTTGATGATGCGCCATCCACCGACAGATGTTCCGAGACCCATTGCGATCGCACAGGAAAGTTTAACCCAAGTGGCAACTTCGTGATCCGTTTGGAAACCAGACGAAATCAAAGCGAGTGTGATGATCCCCATCGCTTTTTGTGCATCATTCGTACCGTGTGTGTACGATTGTAATGCAGCAGTTGCGATTTGGACGTGGCGGAAGCGACGATTCGTTTTCGCCAAATTTCCTTTTTTGAAGATGATTTTAAAGACTGCATATACGATGAAACCGAGTGTGAAGGCGAGTACTGGTGAAATCAGCAAAGCTTCAACGATTTTCAAGAACCCTTTTGCTTCGATGCCACCAAATCCAACAGAGGCAACAGCTGCACCAGCAATCGAACCAATCAGTGTATGCGACGAACTTGACGGAATACCAAAGTACCAAGTCAAGAGATTCCAAGCAATGGCTGAAATCAAGGCAGCGATGACGACATAGCTCCCGTGTTCAAGTGTTGACGGGTCAACGATGTCACCAGAGATCGTTTTTGCGACTCCAGTGAATGTGATTGCACCTAGGAAGTTCATCGATGCAGCCAAAATGATGGCATGGCGTGGTTTCAAAGCGCGAGTCGATACAGCAGTCGCGATTGAGTTCGCTGTATCGTGGAAACCGTTGATGAAGTCGAAGCTAAGTGCGAGAATCACGATTATGGCGGTGATGATAAACAGGCTATCCATCTCGTTAGCTCCTCACTTAAGCGTTTTTCATGATGATCGTTTCAATGACGTTAGCTGCGTCTTGGCAGTAGTCCGCGATTGATTCGAGCGATTCATAGATTTCTTTGTATTGAATGATTTTAATTGGATCTGTTTCTGTTGCGAACAATGCTTTGATTGATTTACGGCGTAAGTTGTCACAAATCGTCTCTTGTTCTTTGATTTTAATGACATGTTCACGCATCGGTTGCAATTTACGTGCAACAAGAAGATCCATTGACGTTGCGAGTTCTGAAACAGCGATGTTGATTTCATCAACGAACTTAATCATGTGCTCGTCTGCTTGAACGATATTGTAGATTTCGAAAATAGCAGAACATTCTTCAAAGCCATCTAAGACGTCATCGAGTGCGTTAGCGAGTGCGAGTAAGTCTTCGCGATCGATTGGCGTGATGAACGCGTTGTTCAAGTCGATGATCAACTGATGCATCAAATCGTCCCCAGCTGTTTCGAAGTCTTTTACTTTATGTGCAAATTCTTTTACATCCGCGATGCCGTTGATTTTAAAGTCAACGAAGAATTGCGAAGTCGTTTTTAAGTGTCCTGCGATTTCTGATAATTTAACTGCGAATGGATCTTGTTTTTTACTAAACATTTCTTCTGCCTCCATATTAAGAACAAGAATAGAATAGTGAAGCAACTTCACGAGTTCGATTGTAGCAGACGGTATTGTAAAAGAATACATTTATGAAGCGTCTTTACGAAATCTTAATAAATCTTAATATGAAGGTGATTGTAGATTTAATAAATTATCTGACAATAGGAGATTACATGTGTACTTAATTGAAATAGGTTGGATTGCGTTGTGATTACAAGCGAATGTCTTGTGATTGTAAGAATAAAAGCGCATCAGAAGTGGGAAAAGAGGATATGGCGTATGAAAATCGAATGATATGATTAAGTCTGCGTAATTAGGTAAAAGAGGAGGATTTTATTATGCTCGTTCAAAGTTTATGTATCCCGAAGCACCAATGTGTCACGATTTCCGAAACAGCGACGATCCGTGAAGCGCTTGACACGCTTGAAAAAACCGGATACCGATGTGTCCCGGTTCTTAGTCAGACAGGACAGGATTTCAAGGGGAATATCTATAAGATGCACATTTATCGTCATGGGATGAATGGTGGCAGTTTAGACGACAATGTCATGTCGCTGATTAAGAATACATCCAAATACATCTATACAGGAAGTAATTTCTTTGAAGTCTTCTTCTCAATTAAGGAATTACCGTATATTGCGGTCTTAAATGACGACGGTCATTTCTTCGGTATCTTACCGCACGGGAAGATGCTTGGAATGCTTGAGGAAGCGTGGAATCGTGATTCGGGAAGTTACGTCTTAACGGTAGCCTTAAGTGAACAAAAAGGGGCGCTCGAGAAAATTTCGAAGATCGTTAACAAATATTCAACGGTGGCGAGTCTGATGACTCTCGATGCAAAGAGTAGTGTCATGCGTCGCGTATTAATTACGTTACCAACGGATTGTGACGAGAAGACGAAGAAAAAAATCGTGAAGAAACTTGACGACAAGGGTCTTCGTGTCGTCGCTGTTGAAGATTTAGCTGTTCGTGTATAATGGACCCGCATAAGACCAGTCATGACTGGTCTTTTTTTGAGGGAAAGGAAGGATAGACGATGAAACTATTAGTAGTAGGAGCAGGTGCGATGAGTGAGGCGCTCGTTCAAGGGTGGGTCGCTTCTGGATTTAAGCGTGAGGACATTACGATGACGAATCGCAGTGGTGGAGCACGCTTGACGGAAGTCGCGGCGCGACACGGCATTCAAACAGTCGAGCAAGAAGATGTCTCCTTATATGATGTCGTCATGCTTGGCATGCAACCCGATGGTGTACTTGCCTACGTAGCAAACCAACAATGGACGCATCAAACGATCGTTTCGATTGCGGCTCACATTACACCGGACGAAATCGAACGGTTAACGGAACGTCCGACAGTTGCTGTCATGCCGAATACACCCGTTGCCCATCGATTAGGAATGACTGGACTATGGTTCGGCTCACGCGTGAACGAAGAGATCCGAAGTGTAGTCGAGGCATTATTTGAACGTGTCGGAGAAATCGCGGAGGCAAATGAAACAACGATGCCAGCGTTCATGGCGGCAGCTGGATGTAGTCCAGCATTCTTCTATGAAATCGTAGCTGGTATGGTACCAGTTTTGACGGATGCCGGTTTTGAAGAGGGAAATGCACGTCGAATCGTTGCTCAAGCGATGAAAGGTTCAGCTGAAATTCTCATGCGTTCTAATGAGAGCACAGATCGTCTCATTGCTGACGTTGCAGCACCTGGTGGACCGACGGATCGTGGTGTCCAAGTGTTACGGGAGCGTCACCTGTTCGAAACGATGCAAGCGGCGCTACGAGAGAGTGCACGTGAAGCAAACGAATAATCCACTTCAGAACGCTTACGTATAATAAAATGCGTAAGCGTTTTTTTTGTTCACGAAAGTTTCACGTGAAACATAAGCAAAGCGATTGCATCTCGAAATGAGAATCCGTACACTATAAAAAGAAACCGTCCAGACGGTACAGTAAAATAGATAGGAAAAGGGGGAGGCTTTTGGCTAGTGCAAAAGCACAAGAGACACGTCGCCGGATTCTTGAAGCAACGACAGCGATCATATTGCAACAAGGCTTTACTCAGCTAACGCTCGATGAAGTCGCGAAACAGGCAAATGTCTCGAAAGGTGGACTATTGTATCATTTTGCTTCGAAAGAAGCGTTGCTGATGGGAGTCATCGAAGCGCAAGAAGCACGTCAATTTGAACTGTACGAACAGCATCAGTTGACGATGGGACCGATGGAAGCGTTCGTGACGTTGCAAATCCAGCAGCAAGAGGAATTCCACCTCGATATGGATGCGCTTCTTTACTTATTGTCCTTGTTAAAGGATCACGCGACGTTCGTCGAGGAACGAAAGCGACAAGTTGAGCATTTCTTCCGCCAACTGACAGAACAGATGGATCCGGTTGAGGTGTTATCGATTCGTTTTACATTAGACGGTTTGAAACTGTCGGAGCATTTTCAGTTTGGTGCACCTTCTCCGACTATCCGACAACAATTGATTCAGCAATTAATAGAACGTGCACGACAATTAGACAAGCAAATTGAAGAGTGAAGGAGAACCATACGATGAAAAAGATCATCCAGTTTTCGGTGAACAATAAGTTTGCCCTCTGGCTTATGACGATCATCATCACAGTTGCCGGTATTTATGCGGGAACATCGATGAAGCTTGAGACATTGCCAGACATCACGACACCAACCGTGTCCGTGACGACGATTTATCCGGGTGCTACACCAGAACAGGTTTTAGATGAAGTCAGTCGAGAACTTGAAAGTAAGGTCGAAAATTTACCAGGTGTCGATACTGTACGTTCGACGTCCTTCCAAAATGCATCGAACTTACAAATTGACTACAACTTCAGTACAGACATGGAAGAAGCAGAGCAAAAGGTAAAAGAAGCTCTTTCAAACGTAGAACTACCAGAAGGTGTCCAAGAGCCACAAGTATCACGGATTTCCTTTGATGCATTTCCAGTCATCGGATTCGCTGTCTCAGACAAGGAACGCTCTCTGTCTGAGTTGACGAAACTCGTCGAAAACGAACTTCAACCGAAGCTTGAGGGAATCGAAGGTGCTCAAACGGTTCAAGTCGCAGGGCAAGAGATTCGCCGAATCGAGATTCGCTTCGATGAGAAAAAACTCGAACGTTACGGTTTAACAGAAGAGAATGCGAAACAATTAATTCAAGCTAATGATTCACGTTTAGCGCTTGGTTTGTACGAGCTAGGAGATAAAGAACAGGCAGTTGTACTAGATGGAAAAGCAACGACGGTCAAAGAATTAAAAGATCTTCGTCTTCCATATACACCGCCAGCAGCGAATACTCCTGAAGCAGGGCAAGCAGGGCAAGCAGGGCAAGCAGGGCAAGCAGGGCAAGCAGGGCAAGCAGGGCAAGCACCATCAGCAACAGGAGAGGCAGAGGCAGCATCCCAAACGACACCGTCGACAGGTGCTACGTCGGGACAAGCAACTCAAGCACCAACACAAGTACCAACTGTCACGTTGTCGCAAGTCGCGACGATTGAAGACAAAGGGATTGAAGAATCGATTTCTCGTTCGAATGGCGAAAGATCGATCGGTGTTCAAGTGACGAAATCGCAGGACGCAAATACGGTTGATGTCGTCAATGGCGTCAAGCAGACGATTAAAGACTTTGAAAAAGAAAACGGTTCGGTCAATGCATCTGTGACACTTGATCAAGGAAAACCAATCGAGGAATCCGTTTCAACGATGATTAGTAAGGCACTGATTGGTGCATTATTTGCCATCGTCATCATTTTGCTGTTTCTTCGAAACATCAAATCAACGATCATCGCAGTCATTTCGATTCCACTATCTCTTCTGATGGCGATTCTTGTGCTGAAGCAGATGGATATTTCTTTAAATATCATGACGCTTGGGGCAATGACGGTCGCAATTGGTCGAGTCGTTGATGATTCCATCGTCGTCATCGAAAATATTTACCGTCGTTTGACGGATCCGACAGAAAAGTTAAAAGGAAAAGAACTGATCATCAGTGCAACACGAGAAGTATTCATTCCAATCGCATCGTCAACGGTCGTTACGATTGCTGTATTCTTACCACTCGGATTTGTTACGGGATTCGTCGGAGAACTCTTCTTACCGTTCGCATTGACAGTCGTCTTTGCACTATTTGCGTCCTTGATCGTAGCGGTCACGGTCGTTCCGATGTTTGCGGACTCGCTCTTTAAGCGCGGTAAGGCACCAAAACCAGAAAAAGAAGAAGGTGGGAAGTTAGCGAACGGTTATCGTCGTATGCTGAATTGGTCGTTGAACCATAAATTCATCGTCTTTGGACTATCCGTCCTACTATTGATCGGAAGTTTTGCACTTGTACCAACAATTGGTGTCAACTTCTTGAATCAAGAAGGAGAAAAAACACTGTATGTCACGTACAATCCAAAACCAGGACAAACGTTGGATGATTCGTTAAAAGCAGCTGATCAAGCAGAAGATTATTTCAACAAACAAAAAAATATCGACAATCTTCAGTTTACCGTCGGTGGAGAAAATCCATTGAACCCAGGGAATACAAAACAAGGTGTCTTTATCGTCCAGTATGATCCAGACACAGAAGATTTCGCAGATGTTAAACAGACAGCAATCAAGCAGTTGAATGCCGACATTCCGACAGGAGAATGGAAAGAGCAAGACTTTAGTGGTGGAGCTGCGTCGTCAGGTGTCTCGTACTCGATCTTCGCGAATAACATTGAAGATTTAGAAAAAGTTACACCGAAATTCGTCGATGCGATCGAAGGCGAAACGAAATATGTTCGAAAAGTAACGACAGATTTAAAAGAAGCTTATACGCAGTATACGTTCGAAGTCGATCAGCAAAAAGCGGCTGAGTTCGGTGTTTCAACAGCACAACTCGCACAAGGTATCGCGAATGTCCAAGGTGAGGAAAAACCACTTTCTACTATTAAGGTGGATGGGAAGGAACTCGATGTCATCGTTCCAAACGAACAAACGACATATGATTCGATACGAGACTTGGAAGAGACAGATGTCGTGACACCACTTGGTGTTCGTAAACTGTCCGATTTTGTTGAAGTGAAAAAAGGAACGACACCTGACTCACTCAACGAACGCGATGGAAAACTCGTTGCTACTGTGACAGCAGAACTGAAAACGGATAAAGCAACAGAAGCTTCTCAAGCGATTGAAAAATCCGTCAAGAATATCGATCGTCCAACGGGTGTCTCATATGAGCAAGGCGGAGTTACTGAACAGATCCAAGAATCATTCACACAACTCGGTCTAGCAATGGCAGCAGCTGTAGCCATCGTCTATCTCGTCCTTGTCATTACGTTCGGAGGAGCATTGACGCCACTCGTCATCTTGTTCTCACTTCCATTCGCAATCATCGGTGGGCTCGTTGCACTTCTGATTACAGGCGAGACGATTTCTGTATCGTCCTTAATCGGTGCCTTGATGTTGATTGGGATCGTCGTGACAAATGCGATCGTCTTGATCGACCGTGTCATTCATAAAGAAGCAGAAGGTTTATCGACGCGTCAAGCACTACTCGATGCAGCAGGTACACGTTTACGTCCAATCTTGATGACAGCCCTTGCGACGATCGGTGCCCTTGCACCACTCGCCCTTGGACTCGAAGGTGGCGCATTAATTTCAAAAGGATTAGGCGTGACGGTCATCGGTGGACTTACAAGTTCGACATTGTTGACACTTCTTATCGTTCCAATCGTGTACGAATTCTTAGCACGTTTCCGAAAAAAGAAGTCAATTGATTCTTGAAAAAACGATTAAATCACTAAAACGGACAGATATGCAGAAATGGCGAGAATAAGCCATTCAGCATATCTGTTTTTTTATTTTGTTACAAAAGTATTACAAGAAAGAATTCGCGTTAAATAACTGTAACATGATGAAAATCTGGAACGTGATAGGATAAAAACAGAAATTATCTGACAATTCAAGTGCATATTATACTCATACATAAGAGGAGAATGAATCGATGAAAACTGTCACTCGCGTTTTGCTAACCTTAACGTTACTAATCAGTAGCTGGACACTCGTTCCGTCATCAACACAAGCCGCAACGAGTAAGAAAGTCACGATCTCCGTGGATGTGTTAAATATCCGAGCGAAAGCGACAGCATCGAGTAAGCGAGTCGGTCAATTGAAACTTGGACAGTCTGTGGCAGTGAGCGGAAAAGTGAAAGATTGGTACCAAATTCGTCATCAAGGAAAAACAGCGTATATCGCTTCGATGTATACGAAAGCATACAATGCAAAAGCAACAAAAGGATTGAGCAAAACAGGATCAACAATCGTATCGGTAGCGGAAGGTCTTAAAGGACGCCCTTATGTTTTTGGCGCGACGGGTCCAGTTAGCTTTGATTGCTCTGGATTTACACGTTACGTCTATCAAGCACTAGGAAAATCACTTCCGCGCACAGCAGCTGCTCAGTATTCATCGACGAAACGTACAGCTCCTGGTGCCGGGGATCTCGTCTTCTTTACACACGGTAGTGGCATTCAGCACGTTGGGATCGCTGTCGATGGGAGTACGATGATCAATGCGAACTCGTATTATGGAAGAGTTGTCAAAGAATCGTTCCGTGGCGGCTACTGGGGATCACGGTATGTAGCAGCAGGGGCACTTTAAACGAAATGAAGCGACGAATTCAAATCGATGAACTCGTCGCTTTTTTATATGGATTCAGGTATAAGGAAGAACGGTCGTTCCAGCAATGAACGTTGACGGTACTTCGATTTGCGGACGAATATTTATATCGTTTCGAACTGTTAGCTGAAAAGCATGTCGTCCGATCGTAGCATATGGAATCGCGATCGTCGTCATCGATAAGACTTCAGCGAGTTCACTTCCATCAAAGCCAATGACAGAGAGATCTCCCGGGACCTGATAGCCTTGTTTTCGTAGTTCCAAGATCAGTCCCGCGGCAACGTGATCACTGGCAGTCAAGATGGCGCTCGGTCGTTGTTTTTGTTGCATCCAGCGCCTTGCGACGTTCGCACCATCTTCGATCGTCAATGTCAGTTCGTAGACGAACGCGTCACTGACAACTTCTTGATACGCATGTTTACGCGCCAAACTATTCGTACTGTCGGGGCGCCCGAGACAAATACCAATGCTTGTATGTCCTTGTTGTCGTAGATGTGCAAGTCCCTGTTGAAAGGCCGTATAGTGATCGATATAGACAGCAGCGACGTCTTCGTGGTGTTCACAAAAGACAATCGGTCCATAGCGTTCGTACGGTAAAATCGCTGATAACGGAAGGCTGTGCGACACGACGATGAGTGCGTCGATCTCCTGTTGCGCTAGCGCATCAAGAGCGAGTTGCTCACGCGTTTCCAAATAATTCGTTTGCCACGTCAAGAAACGATAACTGGCGTCAAAAGCCGCTTGTGCGATGCCTTGGAGAATGGCGGCGTGATATGGATGATCAACGAATGGGAGCATGACACCGACCGTCTTCGTCATGCCCGTCGAAAGATGGACAGCGGTTTGATTACGGATATAGCCAAGTTTTACTATCGCTTCTCGGACAGCTTGTCGCTTCTCGTTCGCCACGTATGGGTGATCATTTAGTACACGTGAGACTGTCGTGACGGACACGTTTGCTTCACGTGCCAAGTCTCGGATGTTCGTCATCGCGCATCCCTCCTTTAGGTCTGGCGAGATAATCGTTGTTCAAGTCGGCGCCAATCCTGTCGGGAGACGGGAGCCGAGAATGGAGATGTCTGTTCAGCCAATTCATTGATTTTTGAGAGCAGTCGTGTTTTTTCTTGAGGAGACAAATCAGGATATTGATCAACCAACGTGTGTTGACACAAATAATAGCCTGCTGGTGTATGCAATTGTTCAATCGCCCATTCAAAAGCAACATTCCGCTTGAATAGCTGGGTTAACCGAGTATGGATCGACATGATGATTACCTCCTTTTTAGTGTATATCAAGACGATAGGGTATGAAACGCGTTTCACGGCAAGAACTATTTTTGAGCAATGGATTGATTGAGAAAATTCAGCAAGAATTGACCGAGTAGACAAAGAAGTCTATGATTGTGACGATACAACACAAAGAGGGGCGAACGTAAAATGGAATCGACAGACTCGAAGCTGGCATTAAAAATGCTCGTTGTTCTATCTCGGACGATGCATGCGGTGACGGAGCAAGTAAAGGCAGACATCAAAACACATCAGTTGAATTTATCGGAATTCGGAGTCCTGGAATTGCTTTACCACAAAGGGGATACGCCTTTACAACAGATCGGTGATAAAATTCTGTTAACGAGCGGCAGTGTGACGTATGTCGTCGATAAACTCGAAAAGCGTGGATTGATTGCGCGAAAATCATGTGCGACGGATCGTCGTGTCACGTTTGGAACATTAACGGAAGCTGGACGCGAACTGATGGAAGAGACATTCCCGAAGCATGAAGCCTTTTTAGCAGACTTGTTCAAGGATTTGTCAGTGTCGGAAAAGGAACAGTTGATTGATCAATTGAAACGAATCGGTTTACGAGCCGAACATTATACGCCGCTCGAAAATGCATAAGGATTAGCACTCATATGATGGAAAAGGCTCAAGTCACGGACTTGAGCTTTTTTTCTACAATCAGAAGTCAAACTAATTGACAAACGAAAAGGTGGTTGGTATGTTTAGTTACAGAATTTACTTTAAATAAAAGGGAGAAATAATAATGACTAAATTACTTTATG
Organism: Exiguobacterium sp. 9-2; assembly: GCF_036287235.1. Classification (NCBI taxonomy): domain Bacteria; kingdom Bacillati; phylum Bacillota; class Bacilli; order Caryophanales; genus Exiguobacterium; species Exiguobacterium sp. 9-2. Next base: position 2,915,686 of record NZ_CP142850.1, on the reverse strand, counting down.
TAACTGTTAACCCAAAAGCTACAGAACACTCTTTCAGCCTTCAAGTCGGTGAAGCATTCCTCGAAAGCTATAAAGCAGCGAATCCTTCAGCTGAAGTAGAAGTTCTTGACCTATATAACGAAACAGTCCAAGAAATCGACACAGACGTGTTAAGCGCATGGGGCAAATTCGCAACAGGCGAAGAATTAACAGAAGTGGAGATCGCAAAAGTTGGTACGATGACAAAACATCTCGAACAATACATGGAAGCAGATGAGTATGTCTTCGTCACACCAATGTGGAACTTCTCTTTCCCAGCACGTCTCAAAATGTACATCGACAGCGTACTTCTTGCAGGTAAAACATTCGCTTACACTGCAGAAGGTCCTAAAGGTTTGATGGAAGGCAAAAAAGCACTCCACATCCAAGCGACAGGTGGCGTGTACACAGGATCTGGTCTTAACTTCGGTGATGACTACCTCCGTCAAGCACTTGCTTTCACTGGTGTAACAGACTACGATGCCCTCTTCATCGAAGGTATGGCGATGAACCCAGAAAAAGCAGAAGAAATCAAAGAAGCAGCAATCGCAAAAGCGAAAGAACTCGGTCGTTCATTCTCGACTGTCAACGCATAAGATAAGCGTAAAAAAGGCTCCCGCCGTGTCGGGAGCCTTTTTGTATTTGTATTGAGTTAAGAGAGCGTTGATTTTTTGCGAAGCACAAGCGTCAGGAAGAGCAACAAATCTTTTAATTTCTCAAAGCCGCGGGGATGCGTCGAGATACGATAGAGCCACTCTAGCTTGAGGCGACGGAATAATTTTGGAGCACGCTTACTATGTCCGGACCAGACATCGAATGCACCACCGACACCGATGAAGATGCCGTGATCGACTTGATCATAAACAGAAGCGATCCATTCCTCCTGTTTTGGCGCACCGAGTGCGACGAGGATAAGATCAGCTTGTGCTTCTGCGATCGCTTGCGTTGCTTCCTCTGTCTTTCCAAAACCGTGAAACGTTCCGACGAAGCGGATGTTCGGAAAACGAATCGATAACTGATGGATCAACGATTTCATAACTTCCGGGCGTCCACCAAGCAAAAATACACGCTTCTTCAGTGCATCTGCCGTCCGCAATAGTTCACGTGCCGTCTCGATCCCTGGCAATGTCGCAGTGAGGGGCGCTCCCATTCGTTTACTGGCAGCGGTCACACCAATTCCATCTGGTGTGATAAACGTCGCCTGCCGTAAAATGGCTTCGTAAGAAGGTTCGCGCAATGCACGCAACACGAGCTCAGGATTCGCCGTGACAAGAAAGGCTTTTCCGCGGTCGTGTAAGATTGTTTTAATATGGGTATACCATTGCGAAGGTGTCGCATCGACGAATGGTAGTCCAAATAATTGTTTTGTCTGAATCATAGTTTCCCACCTCATCATCCATCATAGCAGAATCAAGACGTACGAACAGCGACTTGAGACTGAAAAAGGAGCGGATCCATGTGCATCCATCTTGGCAAACGGTGTTAAAAGAAGAAAAGGAAAAACCTTATTTTCAGGAATTGTGGGCTTTTTTGAAGGAAGCCTATCAAACGACGACCGTCTATCCTCCGAAAGAGCGGATCTTTCATGCGTTTGATGCGGTCGCACCGGAAGACGTCCGGTGCGTCATTTTAGGACAAGATCCCTACCATGGTCCACGACAAGCGAACGGACTCAGCTTTTCTGTCCATGACGGAGTTCCGATCCCGCCGTCCCTTCGAAACATGTATAAGGAACTCGTCGCGGATATCGGTTGTCCGGCTCCGACATCCGGAAATCTCGAAGCTTGGTCACGACAAGGTGTCTTTTTACTGAATACGTCGCTCACGGTTGAAGAAGGAAAAGCGGGATCGCATGCTAAAAAAGGCTGGGCATCATTCACGGATCGGGTCATTGAAGTCCTAGGAACACAGACACAACCGATCGTGTTCATCCTATGGGGAAATCATGCGAAGAGTAAAAAGGTGCTGATTGATACGAATCGTCATCTTGTTCTCGAGGCCGTTCATCCAAGTCCCTTATCAGCGAGCCGAGGATTTTTCGGTAGCAAACCTTATTCGCAAACGAATGCTTGGCTGAAAGAGCAGGGAAGAGAGCCAATTGACTGGTGTTTATCGTAAATCAAAAGCGTGTGTTCCGTTGAATGCGGAACACACGCTTTTTTGAGTTACTTAGTGACTTGAGATAGTCGGTTCTTCATCCATCATGAACTTTTCGACGACGAGGGCGACACCATCTTCATCGTTCGAAGCGGTCATATACTGGGCTTTTTCTTTAACGGTATCGGCTGCATTCGCCATCGCGACGCCAAGACCTGCCCATTCGATCATCGATAGATCGTTGTTGCCGTCTCCACAAGCAATGACTTCTTCCTGAGCGATACCAAGCTTCTCAGACAGTAAGGCAAGGCTTGTGCCTTTTGTGACACCGTCTTCCGTGAATTCAAGGAAAAATGGCTTTGAGCGAGCAACCGCGAGTTCCCCTGCAAGCTCTTGTTGAAGCGTCTGCTCGACCCGCGCGAGGTGTGTCTCTTCTGCCATCATTAAACACTTGACGACAGGTGTTTGAATCGCTGTTTTAAAATCAGCGACGGGAATGACGTCCATACCAGTCAATTGTCCTTCGAGTGTCGTATACTCGTTCGGTTGTTCTGTCAGAATCTCATGTCCGACATACGTGTGAATGTAGACATCCTCCCGTTTACTTACATCATAAAGACGATGGACCGTCTCCGGAGAGAGGGTACTGAGGAAAAGTGATTCGTTCGTTTTGCAATCGATGATCGAAGCTCCGTTGAAGCTCAGGATGTAGCTTCCGTATCGTGCGAGTTCTAGTTCTTCTGCAAGATCAAGCATCGCATATGTCGGACGACCGCTTGCAAGAACGACTTTCTTCCCACGACGTTGCGCAGCAAGTAAGGCTTCTTTCGTACGTGGTGAAATCGTATGATCACTTGTCAACAAGGTATCATCTAAATCGAGAACAATCATTTTGTACGTCATACATTCAAACCCCTTTCAATTATCTGTATATCGTAACAACTTGTGTCCCATTCGACAATATACTCTCCATTGAGAGAGTATGATAAAGTGGAAACAGAGCCCGTACGGAAAGGATTCCAACTTTATGAAATATCTCTTCATGATCATATCAAGTCTATTATTAGCAGGATGCAGTACGATGTTTCCGCATCCCGCCTCTCTACTCCAACATCCGTCCCTTCCGGCATGGGAGCAGTCGTTGAAAGAGCGGATTGACCGCGATTTGCCGAAACAGGCAGAAATCGTGGCGCCACGAAATCAAGCAGTATCCCGTCTATACGAACTCGTTGATTTAGATCGAAACGGTAAGGATGAGGCGATCACCTTCTACCGTAGTGAGCAGGATGGACGTTTCACGATTCATCTTCTCGTTCATGAACGACAAGGTGAAAAATGGCGACTTGTGACACGGCAGACAGTTGCTGATGGGCGAGCCATCGATCGACTCGAAGTCGTATCTGACGCGCAACATAAACAAAACCATTTAGTCATCGGGATTACCAGTTATGGTGAAAACACGTTATATATCATTGAACAGCTGTTGTCGAAGCAACGAGATGTCACGAAGGTGGATCGGTATGACCGCCTGTCGGTGGATGATTTGAATCAAGATCGCGAGCGAGATATGGTGCTTCTACAAAAGGGAAGTCCATCTCGTTTGATCTATTATAAGGATATCTTGTCGAAAAAGCGTCAAGAGACGACGCTAGCGACAAAAGATGGCGATTTATTCGCAGAACATGATTTATTTGAAGTCGATACGATCAATGCTGCGCGCAATAAAGGCTTGATTGTCTCTTATACACGTGATGCTAAGATGCACATCGCATTATTCCGTTTAGCGAACGATACGTTGGAACAAGTGCGCTTCGGTCAAGTCGATGAGATCGTTGAACCGATGTATACGTTTCCGAAGGATGTCGATCAAGACGGAATCGTCGAGTTCGGTCATCAATATACGCCGGGCGGTAGTGAAGGGCGTGAAGGTGAGCCGAAACCACGTATCACCGCGTACTACACATGGAATGGATCGGACAATCCGCCATTTCTTGAGAGTGGATTCGAACTACGGGAAGAGCAGTACATTGATCAGGAATACAATTTCGTTATGCGTTTCCCGGCCAATTGGGCGACACGGGAAACGATCGAAAAACGTGAAAATCGCGTTCGTTTCATCAATCGGGATACGAAGCAGGTTGATTTTGAATTAGAGATCATTCCAAAGAATCAATACATTGCTAGTGACCAAAAACGAAAAATTAAAGAGGGCATCGATTATGTCTATGTGATCGATGCGACGAAGGATTATGAAATGTTCGTCAATCGTGTCACACTCGTGGAATAAAGAATCAGGGGGAGAAAAGAATGACCAAAATACTAGTAGCCGAGGATGAACACGCGATTCGCAGTTTCATCGTCATCAATTTGAAACGGGCAGGCTATGACGTCATTGAAGCGGAAAACGGAAAAGAGGCACTCGCGCAATTTGATCAACAAACCTTTGATATTCTGTTACTGGATATCATGATGCCGGAAGTCGATGGTTTCGCTGTCTGTGAACAGGCGCGGGCGAAGGATGAAGTGGTCGGGATCATCATGCTGACGGCACGGACGCGAGAAGAAGATAAAGTCATGGGACTAAGCGTAGGGGCGGATGACTACATCGCGAAGCCGTTCAGTCCAGCAGAATTACTCGCACGTATCCAGTCGCTGTTACGACGGGTAGAGACATTACGCCGCAGAAAACAGCCGCGTGAACTTGTTTCTGGACCGTTCCGAATTGATTTAGGAGCGAAGCGTGTCCAAAAAGACGGCATTGACGTCGAAGTGACGCCGACTGAATATGATTTACTTTGTCATTTCATTAAAAATGAGGATCAAGTCATGTCGCGAGATGAACTACTCGATGCGGTATGGGGCGAGAACTATTTCGGCGATCGAAAGACAGTCGATGTCAACATTCGCCGTCTTCGTCAAAAAATCGAAGAAAATCCAGCGGAACCGAAGTTTATCGAGACACTGTGGGGACATGGATACAAGTGGCGTAACGAAGAATGAAGCGCCAGATATTAATGCGGTTCATGACGATCATCACGGTGACGGTCCTACTTGTCATCGGGATTCTCTCGTTCGTGACCTATAACTATTATTACGTGACGGTGACGGATGTCTTGAAACGTCATGCGAATGCGAGTGCGGTGTTGTTTGCAAATAGCGGTCTCGCTTATGATTACACGGATTCCGAAGCGACGATTCATGATGTACTCGATTCTTATGCCTATCCAGATGCAGAAATCGAAGTGTTGGATGCGACAGGCATTCCGCGTTATTCCTCGACAGGGTTCATTTCGCAACGTAAATTGACGCGAGAAGCAGTCAATCAAGTAAGAGCGGGTCAAACCGTCACGAAACGATATGACGATGAGGCGACGGGAGAGCATTTGCTGGAAGTGACGGAACCTGTCGTGTCATTCGGTCAGACGACGGGAGCGCTCCGTTATACGACATCGCTTGAACGAATCGACCGACGTGTGATTGAAATTTGTTTAGCGATCGTCCTCTTGGGTACAGTAGTTTGGGGACTTGCCTTCATTTATTCCTCACGTCTGGTGTCTTCGATCGTTCGACCTATTCAAGAGGTAATCGGTGCGTCGGACCAAATCGCGAAACAACATTACGACGTTAAGGTGAACGAGGAGTATTCGTTCGAACTTGGAGAACTAGCACGGACGATCAATTATATGGGGCAACAGATCAAACAACAGGAAACATTGAAAGATGAATTCATTTCGGGTATCTCCCATGAGTTACGGACACCGTTGACATCGATCAAAGGCTGGAGTGAGACGTTACTCGTCGAACAGGATCAGTTGCCGGAAGAGGCGTCGCTTGGGATGGGCATCATTCATTCAGAGACGGAGCGTTTAATTTCGCTCGTTGAACAGTTACTCGATTTCTCAAAACTCGAGACGAGTCGTCTCGTCCTATACCGTCAGGAAGTCAACTTAACGGAAATCATCGAGACCGTCGCAGCGCAACTACGTCAAAAGCTGGAAGAGAAAAATGTTCAGATTGTGCAAAAGTTACCGGCGCAAGTCATTGGTCTATACGACGAAAACCGATTGAAACAAGTCTTCTTGAACCTCCTTGATAATGCAATCCGTTTTTCACCAATTGGAGGAGCGATTACGGTTCGACTCGTTCGTTCCGAGCGTGTGTTATTCCTTTCTTTCAGTGACGAAGGACCTGGTATTCCGAAAGAACACCTACGTCATGTCACGGAAAAGTTTTATCAAGTGCAAAAAGGAAAGGGCGGAACGGGACTCGGGCTATCGATTTGTCGAGAGCTTGTTGAAGCACATGAAGGCAAGCTATTCATCGACAATCAGCCAGAAGGCGGCGTCATCGCGACGATTCTGCTCCCTGTCACGAAAGCGTAAACACTCAGACAGGCAGAGTGAAACAGAAACTGGTAAAGTAAAGTGGATTATAGTACGAAATGGATCAGATGATAGGAAACGGAGGAATCAGTCATGGCACTTGGTGTTTCAAATGGTACGCTTCAACCGCTCTCCGGAAAACCGAATGCGGTATCTACTCAAACCGATCTACAGGATATGAAAATGCGTCCGCTCCCGTTCAAAGGAACGCTTGCGGATTCGAAGTTCCACCTCTTACGTATTCTACAAAGCCTCGACCGAGTAAAAATCGTTAAGGAGGAAGGAACATACATCCATGCCATCTTTACGAGTAAAGTCTTTCGCTTCAAGGATGACGTCGAATTTTACTTCGATGAAGCCGCACAAGTGATTCATTTCCGTTCGGCATCACGCGTCGGATACTCTGACTGGGGCGTCAACCGTAAACGGATGGAAGACATCACACGTCGGTATGAGGAGGGTTTGCGATGAAGACCTATCAATTAGTTGTCATCGGTGGTGGTGCAGCCGGAATGACGATTGCTGCCGGTGCAGCAAGTCTTGGTGCACATGTTGCCCTGATTGAACGTCATGCACATCTAGGTGGAGATTGTCTCCATTATGGTTGTGTTCCTTCAAAGGCTTTGATTGAAGCCGCACACGACGTGCACGTCATGAAGCGGACGGCTGAAAAATACAACGTGACGCTGAACGGAGACGCGGTCTATTCCAAAACGAAAGCAAGCGTTGATCGTGCGCGTAACATCATTCAATCACATGATGGAACGAAACGATTTGAAGATCTTGGTGTCGATGTCTATATCGGAGAAGCGACATTCCTTAGTGCACATGAAGTCGAAGTAGCGGGACAGCTTGTCGTTGGTGAAAAGTTTGCGATCTCAACAGGATCTCAACCGATCATTCCACCGATTGATGGACTAGATACGATCGATTATTTAACGAACGAGACGATCTTTGAATTAACAGAGCGTCCTGAGCGGCTGCTCGTTATTGGTGGCGGGGCGATCGGTCTTGAGCTGTCGCAAGCTTACGCGCACCTCGGAACGGAAGTCACAGTTATCGAGGGCATGAAGACGCTGCTCGGAAAAGAAGATCGTGACATGGTCGAAGTCATTCAACGTCAGCTCGAGCAAGAATTGACGTTGCATCTCGATACGAAGGTCACGCATGTCCGCAAGTCAGCTGGAGGCATCGAAGTGACGGTCGAAGCAAATGGGGAATCACGTGTCATCGAAACGGATGCCGTTCTTGTCGCGGTCGGTCGTAAGCCACGCATCGAGGCGTTACGTCTTGACCGGGCTGGTGTTCATGTCGAAAAAGGATTCGTCCAAGTCGACGGTTCGCTCCGGACAAGTCAGCGGCATATCTTTGCCGTCGGAGATACGATTGATTCCTTACCGTTTACGCACGTCGCAGGACTAGAAGGAAAAACCGTCGTCACAAATGCTTTGTTCGGTTTACGGACGAAACCTGATTATCGAGCGGTCCCGTGGGTAACATTCACAACGCCTGAATTGTTCCATCTCGGTTTGACAGAAGAAGAAGCACGTAAGAAACACGGTGACATCAAAGTCTACCAGACGGGTCTCGATGAAGTGGATCGTTTCGTCATCAATGGTCAGACGGAAGGGCGCGTCAAGCTCATCGCCGATAAACGCGGGAAACTGATCGGGGCACATGCGATCGGAGAACAAGCCGGCGAGTGGATGCAAGAAGTCGTCTATGCAATGGCACGTAAAGATAAGGTCGGTCAACTGTCACGTGTCGTGCATCCGTATCCGATTCGTGGTGCTGCCGTTCAGCGTGCTGCTGATGTCTACTGGCGTGAGCGTTTATTCGCTGGTCCGATCCCAAAATGGTTGAAACGTTATTTCGACTGGAAACAAGGAGAATGATTCATGCAACAACCTGCTACTAAACGGAATTTTGTCCCACTCGTCATCCTGTTGACTCTTGTCATTAACCTACTCGTGGCTCTCTTATTTTTTGCGCCACCTGTACAAGTCGACTCAGGATTCGATTGGACGTTACTTCCTTTTTTGAACGCCATCTTTAATAGTTTTACCTTCATGCTGTTGCTCGGCGCATGGATTTCGATTCGTCGCGGTAACCGCGTGAATCATCGCCGCTTCATTGGTGGTGCGATGACGACGACAACGCTATTCTTGATTTCATACGTCACGTACCATGCAGTCAGTGAATCGACGAAGTTCGGTGGAGAAGGATTTGTTCGTCCAATCTATTTCTTCATCTTGATTACGCACATCATTCTAGCTGCAGTCATCGTTCCGCTCGTCTTGATGTCACTCGCGCATGCTGTGAATCAAAATTTCGAAAAGCATAAAAAATGGACACGCTTTACGATGCCGCTTTGGTTATACGTCAGCTTCACTGGCGTCATCGTCTATATCATGATTCGTCCGTATTATTGAAAAGATCCTTCGTGGGTAACCACGAAGGATCTTTTTTTACGTGCCGGACTTAACTTTCGTTTCGTCGAGTACGTTTGCTTTTAAGTCGATCAATGGTCGAATCAATACCTCGACACGTCGATTCTGACTACGACCGGATTCTGTTTGATTGGACGCAATCGGTTGGAACTCTCCGTAACCGCTGACAGTAAACCGTTTTGGTTCGAGCTTTGGATTGCGTTGTAAGGCACGCATGAAACTGATCGCCCGGTCTGCACTGAGTTCCCAGTTTGATGGATACTGTGCCGTATTGATTGGGATATTATCCGTATGACCAGAGACTTGAATCTGACGTTGTCCTGCCTTGACGAGTAGAGCACTCATGCCTTCTGCGATTTGAAGCGAGCGTCCTCTTACTTCTGCTTGAGCTGGCGAGAAGAGGGCTCGGTCACGAATCGTGAAGACAAGTCCTTCATTTGTAATTTCCACCTTGATGTCTTTTTCGAGTTGTTCATTTTTGATATATTTGTTTGCTTCGTCTTTAATCTTCTCGAGTTCTGCGATTTCATAGCTTTGTGCCTTCGTTCGCGCGTCGAGTTTTTTCGAATCCTCTTCTTCTTGAGTGGAGAGCGAGCTGTTCGTAATCATCCCTGAACCACCATTGAAGACGGAGCTAAACGACTGGGACATCGCTTTTAGCTTGACGGCATCGACATTACTCGAAGCAAAAAGAACGATGAAGAGTGCTAGAAGTAAGGTCAATAAGTCGGCGTAGGGAATCAACCAGCCTTCGGAGATATGTTCGTCATGCGGCTTCTTTTTCCGCTTCATAGTTCGCACGCTCCTTCGGTGTCAGGTACACGAGTAGCTTATCTTCTAAGTTTTTTGGTGATTCACCGTTTTGGATCGACAGAATGCCTTCGATCATCATCTCGTACAGTTGAATCTCGCTCGCTGATTTTTGCTTCAGTTTCGTTGCGAACGGGAACCAAAGGACATACCCAGTGAAAATCCCGAACAGCGTCGCGATGAAGGCACCTGAGATCGCATGACCTAATTTTTCAATATCCGACAGATCGGATAAAGCGGCAACAAGACCGACGACGGCACCGAGAACCCCAAGGGTCGGAGCGTAAGTTCCAGCTTGCGTGAAGATGTTTGCATTGGCATGATGCCGTTCCGTCATGTTTTCGAGGTCGCGCGTCATGACGTCCTCGACATATTCAGATGGCTGCCCATCGATGACCATCATGACACCACGCTTCATGAACGCATTGTCGACTTCTTCTAAAGCTGCTTCTAATGACAGCAGTCCTTCTTTCCGTGCTTGCGTCGAAAGTGTCAGAAACTGTCCGAGTAAGACTTGTTTCGTCATTAATTTTTGTTCGAAAAAGATGACTTTAAACAGTGCCGGTAGTACCTTTAGGCGTTCCTTCGGGAAGGAAATCATGATGGCAGCGGCTGTCCCGACGAAGATGATGACGAGGGCTGCAGGGTTAAGTAGGGCGACTGGAGGCGCACCTTTTAAGATCATTCCTCCGATCAATGTGATAAGACCTAGTATGATCCCGATTATCGACACGATATCCATGATTGATGTGTGCCACCTTTCTGTATGTAATGCGTATAAGAACGAAAAATAAAAGAGCAGAAGACACTTCTTCTGCTCGGAAATCCAAAAACCGAGAATCAAGCGCCGTTTTCATCGATTAGCATTTGAATGCTTTCGTTTCGTTCGTCACGCTCTATATCGGTCAGTACGTCGTATTTTTTTAACACTTGATACAATTCATTTAGAATCGGTTGCTCCAAATGTAGTGACAAGAGTTCCTCAAATTGATAATACAATTGCGCAGGCATCCATTGTGATTGCCGTTCCAGCCTTCGCCAGACATCCTCAATCGAATGATCAGCCGTCTTAGGGTCCACTGTTTCCCTCAACCTCCTTTAATGATTACACGTCCACTTTTATCTAGTTTACCAAAAAAATAAGAAAACGTTTAGTCGATTGCATATTTCGATAGAACTTCTTAATTCGAGGGAGTATGATAAAGACAATTCTGTCTGAAAAAAATCTAGGGGGAGTAAGATGTTCTCGCATAAAAGACGTTCACCACTGGCACGTTTTGGTCGTGTGGGTGAATTGATTTACCATCAGTTGTTCGATAAACCGGCACGCTTCATCGCGACGGGTTTCACATTGACGATTTTGCTAGGTGGTTTTTTGTTATGGTTGCCTATTTCGCAACAGGAGGGGCAAGATATCTCCTTCATCGATTGTTTGTTCGTCGCGACTTCTGCCGGAACCGTTACCGGTCTATCGACGATTAATATCGCGGAAGCCTTTAATCTGTTCGGGCAACTTATCATGATGCTCTTGATTCAGGTCGGAGGGCTCGGCTTCATGACGATTGCGCTCGTCTTGCTGAGCGTGACAGGGCGAAAGATCGGAATTCGTCAGCGCATCATCATCCAAGAAATGTTCAACCTCGATAGCCCAGGGGGAACGATTCGTCTTGTTCGAAATATCATCGTCACGACAGTCCTTGTCGAAATCGTTGGTATGTTCTTGATTGCGCTCGATTTGTTCATTCAATACAAATATAGCTTTGGGAAAGCACTTTACTACGGTTTGTTCCATGCCGTATCTGCCTTTAACAATGCAGGATTCGCACTTTGGGGCGATAACTTGATTGGTTTCCAACAAGATACGACGTTCATCCTGACGATCGCGGCGCTCTTGATGATTGGTGGATTAGGCTTTACGGTCATTGCTGACATCGCGGGAAAACGAAGCTTCAAAAAAATCTCCCTACACTCGAAATTGATGGTGCTGTCGTTATTCGTCATTAACGGACTGGGTGTCTTAGCGATGATGCTCTATGAATGGGTGTCTCACTTAGGTTCATTACGCGACGAGTCGTTCTTTCATGCACTTCATATCGTATTCTTCCAAGTCGTCACGACACGGACGGCTGGTTTCCAGACAATCGACTTAACGACGATGGTGCCGCTCTCGATCGGCTTGATGATGGTCTTAATGTATATTGGAGCAGGTTCCGCGTCGACAGGCTCCGGGATCAAGGTTACGACGGCGGCGGTCATCTTAAAGAATGTCTGGACGTATCTACGCGGACAGCGTGAGACCGTTCTGATGCGACGGACGGTGCAAGCACAGGCAATCCAAAAAGCGTATGCGATTGCTGTCTTCAGTTTATTGTTCATCGCTTTGATTACGACGCTCCTTGCGTTGAGTCAACCGAATCTATCGTTCATCGGTCTATTCTTTGAGACCGTCTCTGCATTCGGGACGGTCGGTCTATCATTGAATGTGACACCAGAGTTAAATAGCTTTGGGAAGTTCTTGATCATGTTCATGATGCTGCTCGGGCGTGTGGGATCCTTGACGATCTTGTTCACGTTTGCGGCACAACGAGACCGGACGATTCGTTATCCAAAAGAAAATATGTTGATCGGGTAACCGATAAAAAAAGTCCAATCGACTTCCCTTAGGGAAGAGCGATTGGACTTTTTTAGTGTGTCGCGTGTGTTTGGTAATACTGGACGAGCCGAGGCATCGTTTCTGTTAGGTCCGGACAAATGATTCCAGTATCTCGTAAATCACGTAAGACCTGTGTTGTATCGTATTGAACAGGATGGATGAAATAATCGAGTGTCTGAAGTTGCATCTGGAGTCGTTTTGCGACGGTGGGTGTCAACGCTGTACTGATGAGCCGAAATGGTACGATACCACGCGGGTAACGTCCATAATAGGCGACATGTAACATCTCGAAAATCGCGCGTGCGCCATGTGGAAATGGATCCGTCAGATGATATGTCTTATTTTTTCCGACGGGTGCATGACTGAGATAAGCAGTCGCTTCAATGACATAATCATATGGCACGAGATTGACGAGCGCGTTTGCTCGACCAGGATACGGAAGAGGAGCAAAGGATTGCAGGAGACGCATCGCGTTCAAAACGAAATAAACACCATCCCATTTCGGTGTTTCACCTGTTTCAGAATGTCCAACGACGATGCCGGGGCGGATGATTGTATAGGGAATCGTTCCGAGTTCTTTGCGTAAGCGCACTTCAGCAAGGTATTTTGTTTCTTCGTAAGCATTTTTAAAGCGACTTGCCTGTAATTCCTCTTCGAGAATCGTTCCGGAGCGCAGACCGGAGACATACGCTGTACTGAAGTAGATGTAGCGTTCTAAAGCACGGCACGTGTGGGCAAACTGGGTCACGTTCGCGGTACCGATGACATTGATCCGAAAGGCAGGTTCATATGCCGTAGCTAAATCGTACAGTGCGGCGAGATGAAAGATATGTGTGACCTCTTGTTGCAGGATCATCCGTGTATCAGACGACAAAGCAAGTTGTTCGAGCGTGATATCGCCTTCGTGCAACGCGAGTTGCTCAGGTCGTAAGGATGTGCGTTCTAAAAGATCATCGCGTCGCTTAACAGCTGCGTTTCGTTCTGACGATAAATGAAGCACATGAAAACAAGCGATTTGATCTGGAATACGTGCGAGTTGTTCAATTAGTTTGGTCGCTAAAAAGCCGGGAAAACCCGTCATGAAATAGGTCCGCATCAATTCCATTCCTTTCTTGGATCGCGTTCGAGAACGACGGTGAACGTCGAACCATCATTGATTTCTGATTCAACTGAAATCGCTCCTCCGTGTGATTCGATGATTTCCTTACAGATGGCAAGACCGAGTCCGGTACCACCAATTTTTCGGATGTCCGAGTTATCGACCCGGTAAAATTTCGTAAAGAGTTTGTCGAATGCATTTTGTGGAATACCGAGTCCGTAATCGGTCACGGAGAACGTCGCTTTCTCTTCGTTTGCCGAGAGACGGACTTGGATGTGATCCGCCTGTGGAGAGTATTTAATAGCATTCGAAAGCAAATTCAACATGACTTGCTTGATTTTGTGCTCATCCGCAAAAACGAGTACAGGATCTTCCGGCAGTTCCAATTCAATCCGGTGTTCGACGGTTTCCCGATAGGCATCGACGGTCGATGTGAGGAGATCGCGTAATGAGAACGAGGTAAAGATATACTCCTGTTTTCCACCCTCTAGACGCTGAATATCTAAAAACTCATTTAATAGTGTCGTCAGCCGTTTGGTCTCTTCATGAACGATTTCGACATAACGTTTGATTTTATCAGCTGGTTGCTCTCGGTAGCGAAGCAATTCCATATACCCAAGGATCGATGAGAGTGGCGTCCGTAACTCATGCGATACGGTACTGACAAGTTCATCCTTGACTTGATCCATCTTTGCTTCCTCAGTTCGGTCACGGAAAACGAATAAGAAACCATGACGAGAAATACGACTCTTTTCCTTCTTGATCGCCGTCGCATAAAATTCAAAATAAAGTGGACTTGATTCGTTCGGTCGCTGTAACGTAAAACGAAACGATAGTTCAGAATGTTTTCCGGCGAGTAGCTCTTCGACTTGTCGTAACATATCGAATCGGGTATTCAAATCAAGATTCGGGATCAAGCTGATCCGTTCTTGGATCTTACTTGGCGCAATCCCTGGTACATCAAGTAACTTGCGTGCTTTGACGTTCATGAAGATGAAACTTCCATCCTCTTCCGTCAGCAGGAATCCTTCATTAGAGGCTTGAAGAATCGATTGTGTGATGTCACGTTGACGCATGATGGCATTTTTTTCACGTTCAAGCATTTTCTCGATTTTTTTTCGTTCCGTGATATCCCGAACGACGGCGACGCGCATGCGAATTTTGTTGTAGATGATTTCACGTGGGAAAACTTCGATTTCGACAGAAGTTCCGTCAGCACGTTGACCAAGAACTTCATAGGGCTCTTCTCGATGCTCTTCGATTCGTTGTAAGACACGCGCATGATGATCCGGATGAATCAACTCAAGTGTCGTTTTTCCTTTCATCTTTTCAAGCTTCGTCCGGAAGATGACCTCTGCTGCACGGTTGGCATCGATGATGATGCCATGATCATGAAAAATGACGGCTTCGACGACGGACTCCGAGAAGAGTCGGAAGCGGCGTTCACTTTTCGTCAGGTGCCATTCGATTTGTTTTTGTGTCGTGATGTCCTGAATGAGTAAAAAGTACGTATCATTCGGCAGACGTGTCATATAAAGCCGTCCATGGAACGTCGAACCATCCAGACGATGATAGGTCCATTCATTTTCCGCGTCCCGACCATGGAGTAAGAAGAGTTGTTCATCTGATAAATCTTTTAAGTTCAGTTGTTCAAGATGTTGACGGCGGGTAGCGACTTCCTTTGCGTCATGGAGAATCGTCGGTTTTAGACCGATGATGTCTTCAGCAAGATCGAATCGGAATAAGGTACTGGCTACCTCGTTGTATGCTCGAATCCGAAACTCCGGATCTGTGATGAATAAGGCAGCATCAAGCGTTGAATCGAATAAGTCTTCTATTTTAAGAGAAGCGACATGGACAAGAAAATAGTCCGTCTCTTCAATCGCTGTGACTGTTAACTGATGTGTCGTCAAAATGATGGTTTCCTGTTGGATCGGAAACAAATCATCCGTAATCGAAAAAAGTTCCTGGATCGTTTCTTTATCCGGAGCGGTCATGAACTGGTGTTGAAACGCGTCATTATGAAAGTGAATCTTTCCATCTGCATCGACAAGAAGTACGGGTTCTTTCATAGCACGTAACGTCGAATGGATGATCCGTAGCGATGAAGGAGATGAATGTTCTGCCATGAGCTACCTCCTGACTGGTCTTCGACCGTGGATTTTAAGACAGTCTTTCCTCGTTAGTTTACTTCTGCAAGACGAGCCGCGTTTCCTGTCGAAGGAAGCAACCAACGAAGAATTTTAGTATAGTGAAAAAAAGGTCACGACGAAGTAGAGGGGAAAAGTAGGATGAAACAATTAAAAAGAAAACGATTGTTACTAGCAGCTTTGTTTGCCATGATAGGAATTTTCGGAACTTATTTTTTTTCGAGTTCTTGGGAACCTTTAATCTTAATCATCAGTATAGTAGGGTGTATCCTTTTTCTTCTTTTGTCCGTTTTAACGCCGTCGCTTGAAAAAAGACTCGATCGAATGGAAGGACGAGAATTTGAAGAATGGCTTGCCGATTTATTTGAAACAGCAGGATATCGGGTCGAGTTGACACCTGCCTCACGCGACTTCGGAGCAGATTTGTTGATAGAGGATGAACGAGGGTATAAGATTGCCATCCAGGCGAAGCGATACAGTGCGGCTGTAGGGCTCGAAGCGGTTCAACAGGTCGCTGCCTCGGTTCCATTCTACGAAATGGACGAGGGATGGGTCGTTACGAATTCGACCTTTACAGAAGCCGCGTATCAACTGGCAGAACCGAATCAAGTTCGCCTCATCGATCGGGAAGAATTGCTCGCATTTGCAAAGGAGATGAACCTGCATTGAACTTGTCGAATGATTGTCGACAAAAGGGGGTTGTCAATTTGAAGAAACGGTGCAATAATCATTTTCGTTAACGAAATATCATACAGATAAAGAAAGTTAAACTATACAGGATGTCTAAATAAACTGGGGACGAAAAACCAGCACGTTTTAGCAGTGAGAGGAGAATTTCTGTTGCGCAAAGTTGTCTATGTGCAGGGTTGCGTTTTTTCGCAAGGTCATGCCGCGATTTATGATGAAGCGCACCAAATGATCGGTGCGGTTCAACACGACGAAAACGGTCGTGTTCAAGTAATGAATGGTGAAGGTAGAGGGGTAGCGTTTGGTAAGTTCATTCCGACATGTAAGAAATGGGTCGTGATGAACCATGATGGACAAGAGGTAGGTCAAATGCGCGAGAAGTTTTCGCTCTTCTCGAAGAAATGTGAGTACAACGTATATGAGCGTGGTACGTTCACGATTTCCTTCGACCTGACAAAAGGAAAATTCTCCGTACGGAGTGCAGCCGGAGAAGTCGTTGCGGAATTATTGCAGGACGGTGATGAATACCGTCTTGTCAAGGATGCTGACAAGCTCTCGATGTACGAACTACTCTCTGTCCTGAAAAGTCTGACGAACAACGTCCACTATAAATCACTGACAGCTGTTTAAATAAAAAAAGATGCCTTCCATGACATGGATGGCATCTTTTTTTCATCATGTCGTTTGCAGGACATGATGGAGGCGTTGTTTGGCTTCGTGTGTCAAATGCGACACACGACGGGCGTAGAGGCAGAGTTGTAAGACATGAACAGTTTCAGGGCGGTAGGCGTTAATCCGCTCGAGCGAGCGTTTGAGACGCTTCTCCGTTAATTCGATCGGTCCACTTGTCTCCGCGTGCTGCGTATAGACGAGATAAAAATTAAGAGGGCTGATTAAATCATCCTCATCGATATTTGGGTTCTGGAAGACAATCGTCAGCAGTTCCCGTGTTTCTTCTAACGAGAAGAGGTGTTTTAAATCATCCAACAGGTAGATGATGGCGGCTTGATTGATCGAGTATTTTTTCCCACGGTGCGGTACGCCGATGATGTCCCGAACTTCACGTTTCGTCCAGTTCTGGATCGTCGTCGCTGACATGTGTTCTCCGATTAGAGCATTTGCCAAATGAACGATTTCATTGATCGATAAACCATTTTTTAATGGATCGAATTGTTTCAGGCGATTGATGACCTTTGGCAATTCCGTTCCTTCTATTGCGACGAGGGGTTCGATTCCTTTCCCCTCGTTCAGGCGTTGCAGACAACTTGATAATGTTTGGACTGCTTGAGCATCATACATTTCCAAAACTTCCTCTCTAGGACGTCATTTGACCTTATGTTATCAAATGAAGGTTCAATAGGGCAAATGGCAACTAAAACAACGTACAATAATAGGAAAGGGGGAATCACGATGGAATGGTTTGCTGCCATTGGCACGATTGGAATCGTTGGCTTCATTCTCGTCATTCTTGAATTCGTTGGACGCCGTTTCGGTTTTTCTCCCGAGACGGTTCGGAAATGGATTCATGTCGCTGTCGGTCACTGGGTATTTCTTGCGCTGCTATGGCTTGATCACTGGTACATCGCGATCGTACCATTACTTTTCTTTGCTCTCGTCAATCTGTTGACATTACGAAAAGGAATCGGACAGATGCATGGCGTCGACCGTCCTTCTTATGGAACGGTCTATTATCCGCTCGCATTGGCAGGACTCGTCCTATTCTTCTTCGAACGACAACCGATGGCACTCGTTGCGGGAAGCATGGTGCTCGCTTGGGGAGATGGTCTCGCGGCACTCGTCGGAAAACGCTTCGGGAAGACGTTTTACGTCCGCGGTGAGACGAAACGTTCCTTTGAAGGAAGTATCGCTTTGTTTTTAGCGTCATTCCTTGTTTTGACTGTAACGTTCTTATTTTATGGACAACCGATTTGGCTCGCTGTCAGTTACGGCTTCTTGCTTGCAAACATCGCAGCCTTAATCGAAGCAATCTCATATCGCGATCTCGACAACTTAATCTTGCCATGGACGATCGCGGCACTCGTTGCGTTTGCTTTTTGACTTTCAGTCGCGTAACAACAATTGTTTGAAATAGAGAAAACGTAGTCGAATATAGTCTGGGTACGCACGCCATCCTGCATGACGGATGGTCATATCTCGACACATATCACGGAAAACATAGCGATAGATTTTTTCTTCGGAATCGTCATAAACAGCTGCGTACAAGCCGTGCTCGAGCATATTGGAAATGCGTTCGTCGAGTTTAGCGTAGAGTGTATCGTCGCTGTCTTCACGCAATGTAGCATGTAGCATCTCGTATTGAATACCTTGATTAGCAGAAGCAGTCGCATGAAAGACAGCTGTTTTATCGAGATGAGATACCCCGATGATTAACGCATAGAGTGTTTCCAACATATCGATCGAATGACCGTCTAGTTGTTGGATGGAATCAATAGCCATCAGCGTATCGATTCCAGATGCGCCAACTTTCTTTAAATATGTAAACGCATGGACGGCTGATTCTCCATAAAATTGTCGATGATTGTAATGGACGGCAAGAGAACGATGTCCTGCCGGTTCTTCCGGGAACCGTGTGATGGCTGAAAGGAAAAACTGTTCTGCTTCGTGCATATATCCTTCCTCTTCACTGATGATACCGAGAAGAATGTATCCTTGCACATGCTCGCCGATTTGCTGGTGCGTCTCTTCAATAAGTCGACGCGCTTGAGTGAGTTCGTTCTTAAAATAAAGGGAATGGGCTGTAGCAATGTTGAGCAATGGATGGGATGGAACAAGAACACGTAAGCGCTCGGTTGCGGCAATACGTACGTTCTCTTCTGTATCAGATGTCAGTGCTTCGAGTAACGCAACTTCAGCGACATGGCTCTGAAGTTCATGAGAATGAGCGGTTACGGTTTGTGTCATGTAATGAAATCACCTCTATTAATTCAAAATCATATATTTTCATTTTCATCATATGACAAGCCGAGTGGTGCCTCAAGAAATAATAAAGAGATTCGTCCGCAATTTCTTCTTTTCATAAAAAATAGCCGATCATTCCTAGAAAAGGAAGCATCGGCTATTTTTACTTTCGAAATTATGCGTGTAAGTGAAGTACATCTTCAACGGATTTGTACGTGTATCCGAGATCGCGTGCGACCGCTTCATACGTGACGAAGCCTTGCGCGACATTCAATCCTTTTTCAAGAGCATTGTTTTCAGCAAGCGCACGATGTGTGCCTTTATTCGCGAGTTCAAGGACATACGGAAGCGTTGCGTTCGTCAATGCCAGGGTAGACGTACGTGGAACGGCACCCGGCATGTTCGCGACCGCGTAATGAACGACACCGAATTTTTCGTACGTTGGATCATCATGCGTCGAGATGCGGTCAACCGTCTCAAAGATTCCACCCTGGTCGATGGCAACGTCAACGATGACAGCACCTGGCTTCATCCGTTTGACCATGTCGGCAGTGACGAGCTTCGGTGCTTTTGCACCTGGAATCAAGACAGCACCGATGACGAGATCACTTTCAGCGACCGCTTCAGCAATCGTGTACGGGTTTGAGATCAATGTATTGATCGAGTTACCAAAGATATCATCTAACTGGCGAAGGCGTTCTGGACTAACATCAATGATCGTAACATCTGCACCAAGACCGACAGCGAGTTTCGCAGCATTTGTTCCGACGACACCGCCACCGATGACTGTTACTTTTCCACGACGAACCCCAGGGACACCTGCAAGCAGGATGCCCATACCACCGTGTGGTTTTTCCAAGAACTGTGCACCGATTTGTGATGCCATACGACCGGCGACTTCACTCATTGGTGTTAACAATGGAAGTGTACGGTTCTTCTCTACTGTCTCATAAGCGATTGCTGTGATGTTCGAATCAACGAGTGCACGTGTCAGTTCTGGCTCAGCAGCTAGATGGAGATACGTGAATAATGTCAGGTCCGGACGGAAATATTGGTACTCTGAAGCGATTGGCTCTTTGACTTTTAAAGCCAGTTCGGCTGTTGCCCAGACTTCAGCAGCAGTCGCGATGATTTCAGCACCAGCTTTGACGTACTCCTCGTTCGTGAAGCCACTCCCCATGCCTGCCATCGATTCAATGATGACACGATGTCCTTGTGCATGTAACGCTGCTACCCCGGCAGGTGTTAATGCAACACGGTTTTCGTTGTTTTTAATTTCTTTTAATACTCCAATGATCATGTGAACGCGATCCCCTTTCGCAAATAAACAAATCAATTTCTCTTCTTCTTCAGTATACGAGAAATGAAAGCGCTCTACTTTATCGGCGTTTTCAAAAATAACCGATATCCTTTGTGTAAAATCACAAAGGATATCGGTCTGCTTTTAGGTACAAATAAAGTAAGGAACGTTCGGGTAGTGATTCCATCCGGATACCAGCTTCCTCCTCGATCCGTCGCATCCGATATAGGATCGTATTCGGATGAACATGGAGATGGGAAGCGACTTGCTTGACGTTCCCATCATAATGAAGAAACCATTCTAGCGTCTCACATAAAGAGGAGGCATGTTTCACATCGTAAGCACGCAATCGCTCGATTTCTTCGAGACGAACCGTTCGTCGTCGCAAACGTTCTGAAAAAATTGGCAAGAGCTGAAACAAGCCGAGACGTTCGTAACGCGTCACGTTCTTCAGTTCGAATGGAAAGGCATCTTTCAAACGTAAGACGATACCCGCCTCTTCGTAACGCTCCGGAAGCGCTTGGACGCCCGTGAAGACTTCACTACTTGCCGCAACGAAATCCGTATAATCAAACCGCTCCGCGAGCAATTGACGGAAGGACTGAATGAAGGCGTCAAACTGTAGACGCTCTTGTTCTGCGTCGCGGTCGTTTGTGCTGATCCACAAGATAAAATCTGTTTCATCATATGCGTAAAGTAATGGACGAACTGTCTGTTGGATCGTCAATAAATAGCGCAGACGATCCGCAAGTCGTGGTGTGATTGCTTCAGAAAAACGGATGACCGTCAAACGACTAATGCCAGGGGGTGCGACATGGAGCTTAGAAAACATCTTCAGGATCTCCGACTCGGATAGTTCTTCATGTAATAACTCAAAGAAGAATTGTTCCGTCTGCTCTTCCTTCCGTTTTTTCTGCATGTCGATCGCTAGTAATTGACGTTGAGCAAGCAGAGCTCCTTTCTTTAAATCTGCTAGTTCTGATGGAGTGAACGGGGTACTGCGAGCAATCGACCAAATGTAGCCGAGAATTTCTGAATCTTGTTTGATGGCAATGGCGACGCGGTCATTCAGTCCAACATCCGTGCGTGCAGAAATGATGAGCGGATCGTCTTGAGTAGCGAGACTCTGGATGACTTCGTCTTTCCAGAGTTGGTCAATGACCGATTCCGGTACCCGGCGACCGATGATCGTTGCGACACGAGCAGGGTCCGTGTCAGCAGTATGCGTACTATAGGCAAGGAGACGGTGATTACGATCTTCAATCGTAATCGGCGCATTTAAGGCGATACCGATCGCTTCCGCTAAATCGTCTAACGAATGGTATGAAGCTTCTAACATGGAGGAATCCCTTCTTTCTCTCTCGTTCAGTATCTTTAGTATAGCTTCTGTTGTGTAAAATCACAAAAATTATTCTTTCGTATTGTATGAAAACACAACTCCATGCTACGGTAAGCCTCGGAAAAAAGAGAGAGGATGAAATGGCATGGATGTGTTACGTCTGATATCTGCTTGGGTCTGGGGAATTCCAAGCATGGTGTTGTTAGTAGGAACGGGAGTGTACTTTACGATTCGTTTACGTGGTCTTCAGTTTCGTCGCTTGAAACAAGCGTTTCAATTGTCTGTTCAAAAATCAGGACAGGGTGAAGGGGAAATTAGTAGCTTTCAGATGTTAATGACGTCTCTTGCAGCGACGATCGGGAACGGAAACATCGCGGGAATCGCGGTCGCCTTGACGATGGGCGGACCGGGTGCAGTCTTTTGGATGTGGATCATCGGTTTGATCGGAATGGCGACGAAATATGCGGAAAGTCTTCTTGCGATTCTTTTTAGAAGTCGAAATGAACGCGGCGAAGCTGTCAGTGGACCGATGTATTATATCGAAAAGGGACTAGGTGCAAAATTTAAATTCCTCGCCATCTTGTTTGCGGCATTTGGTTTGATTGCATCATTTGGTGTCGGGAACACCGTGCAAGCGAATGCGATGGCAACGGTGCTTGAGCAATCGTTTCATGTACCGCTTCTACTCTTCGGCATTCTGCTCGCGCTGGCAGTCTATGTATCGATTCGTGGTGGACTTGAACGCGTCAGTGCGATCTCGACGATCTTTGTTCCGATCATGAGCTTACTTTATATCGGTGCCGCTTGTGTCCTTTTAATATTGAAGGCGGATCAGATTCTACCAGCCTTTGGTTTAATCTTTGAGTACGCCCTCCAGCCGCTTGCGCCTGCAGGAGCCTTCACCGGTGTATCGATCATGATGGCGATGCAAGTCGGTGTAGCACGTGGTATTTTCACGAACGAAGCAGGACTTGGGACAGCAGCATTGATTGCCGGATCTGCGAAAAGTGAGCGTCCGGTCGAACAAGGATTGATTTCGATGACGAGTACCTTCATCGTGACCTTGATCGTTTGTACGATGACGGCACTCGTCCTTCTGACGACAGGCTTTTGGGATCCGTCAGGCGGACTACATTCAGGTATGACGCATGATGCGAATCTTTCCGGGGCAGCACTGACAGCAACCGCCTTTGCGAGCGTCCTTGGATCATTTGGAGAATGGACTGTCGCATTCTCCGTCTTCTTCTTCGGTTATTCGACGATCATCGGTTGGTATGTCTATGGAGAGAAGTGCTTGGAGTACTTGAGCGGTACGACACGTTTCAACGAAGGATACCGTGTATTCTTTGCACTCGCAGCCTGTTATGGTGCCGTCGCGCAATTAGAACCGTTGTGGCTCGTCGCAGATATCGCAAATGGATTGATGATGATTCCGAACTTGATCGGGATGCTGTTCTTGTCGCACTTGGTCATTGAACAAACGAGGAATTACGAACGGACGGGTCATAAACGAGTCGCTTAAACGAACAAAAGCCGTGATGCCTTTAAACAGGCACCACGGCTTTTATGATGAGACGATTCATCCATTCGTCCGACGACGACTGTAGATGAGGAGTGTCAGTAAGAAAATCAAACTCAGCGCAACGAGGACAGAGAGTGAAGCGACGTTCCAGCCGATGACCTCGAGTAAAACACTGATCGCAACCGTCAAATAGAAGATACCGAGGTACTTTTTGACGAATGGGCTTTCGAAGTGCGTCAATTGCTTCGCGCCAATCGGTGCTCCGAGCAAGGCACCGACGATCAGCATGATTCCGACCAGGATATCGATGTTCGTACTTGCGACCGTGTAATTGACAAGTCCCGATAGGACAATCAGCAACGCGGAAGCAATACTCGTTCCGACCGCACGTTTCAACTCATAGCCAACGATCCCGACGAGTAACGGGGTGATGATGAAGCCACCGCTGACACCAAGTAATGAAGAAATGAATCCGGCGAACAAACCAGTGAAGGCAAGAGCGAGATATCGATTTTTCCACCCCGTCTGTTCACCCGTCGTTGATTTCGGACGTAAAAATTTATTCGCGAAGTAGAGTAAGAGACCGATATAAACGATTGAGATGACGAGATGAGCACCATTGACTGCCTCTAGACGAAGAACGAGTGGTGTCGCGATCGTCGAACCGATAATTCCGACGCCACCGACGACGAGACTATCGCGCCAGACGACATTTTTAAGACGTAAGTGAGAGATCGTTCCTGAAACGGTAGATCCAAGTGTCAGCATAAGACTCGTCGCGATCGCGACACTTGGAGCATATCCTAAAATGAGTAACAGAGGCGTCAAGATGATACCGCCACCGATTCCGAAAAATCCGGAAATGATTCCAATGAAAAATCCGAGGATTAAGAAATAATAAAAAGCGAGATCCATGTACAGTCTTCCTTTCCTTTTCTTCTCTATTATTCACTTAGTATGGCAATGAATGAGAAGAATGTAAAAGGGGACGGCTCCTTCAAGGGGGTTGAAGGAGCCGTTAAGGGGAACTTATTCTTTTGACGCGGCGACTTCCGTTGCTGCATCGATACCGGTATTGGCCTTGACTAAGATACGTTCGAAGTTACCGGCAACCTCGTTCGATTTCGTCAACAATGTCCCGACGATAGCTCCGAGGAAACCAAGCGGGATGGAGACGATTCCTGGATTCGTCAGCGGGAAGAGGGCTTCCCCGACGAACAAGGCTGAACCGTCGACTGCCCAAAGGTTTGGACTGAGTGCGACGAGAATCAGTGAAGAGAATAACCCGACGACCATACCTGTGACAGCTCCGCCAGTATTGAAACGGCGCCAGAAGATCGTCAAGAGAATGACTGGCAAGTTGGCACTTGCCGCGACAGCGAAGGCAAGCGATACGAGGAACGCGACGTTCATCGATTGTGCGAACAATGCCAGTACCATCGAAATCAAGGCGACAGCGATGGAAGCAAGTCGTGCTGCCGTCATCTGTTCTTTTTCCGTTGCTTGCCCTTTGCGTAGAATATGACTATAAAAATCATGAGCAAAGGCAGACGCAGCGGATAAGACGAGTCCTGCAACAACAGCGAGGATTGTCGCAAAAGCGACCGCAGCGACGAAGGCAAAGAGTAAATCGCCACCAAGTGCTTTAGCGAGAAGTGGCGCAGCCATGTTACCAGCAGCATTAGCAGCGATGATATCTTCAGAACCAACGAAAGCAGCAGCACCAAAGCCGAGGAAAATCGTCAAGATATAAAAGACACCAATGATCCATGTCGCGTACACGACGGATTTACGAGCTGTCGGAGCATCCTTAACAGTAAAGAAACGAATTAAGATATGTGGTAATCCAGCTGTTCCAAGAACGAGCGCGAGATTGAGCGAAATCGTATCGAGTGGTAACTTAAATTTGTTTCCAGGATTCAAGAATGAATTCCCGAGCGGCGTGGCTTGTTTCACTTCTGAAAACATCTTGAAGATCGAGAAATCGAACTTCGCGAAGACCATGAACGAGATGACGGCTGTTCCTGCCATCAAGAGAATCGCTTTGATGATTTGAACCCACGAAGTCGCAGTCATACCACCGAAAACGACGTAGACCGTCATTAAGATACCGACGATGATGACACTCGTCGTATAAGGAATTCCTAACAACAATTCAATCAAGGCACCTGCACCGACGAGTTGCGCGATCATGTAAAAAATCGAGATCGCGATCGAGTTCATGGCAGCGACTCCACGAACTTTTGAGGCGTTAAAACGAGCGGCAATCATATCAGCCATCGTGTATTTTCCGAGGTTCCGAAGTGGTTCGGCAACGAGGTACAAGACAACAAGATAAGCAACGAGGAAGCCGATCGAGTAAAAGAATCCGTCGAATCCGGCTAAAGCGATCATCCCGGCAATTCCGAGGAACGAGGCGGCGGACATATAGTCGCCGGCAATCGCCATCCCGTTTTGTGCACCAGTGAGTCCGCCGTCCGCTGTATAAAAGTCGTTAGCTGTTTTTGTTTTACGGGCAGCAAAGTATGTAATGACGAGCGTCAAACCGACGATCGCTGCGAATAAGGCAACGGCAGTATAATTCATTTCGACTCCTCCTTGATCTGTTCGACGAGTCGATCAAAGGCACGTGCTTTTTTGCTATACATCATGCAGAACGTCCACGTCATGATGAACTGGGCAAATGCGAATACCCAAGCTCCTGTAATATCACCGAATACTGGCTCATTCAAAATCGTGAAGTAACTTGTCAAAATCGGAAGCGCAAAATAAAAAATAAGGCAAAAACTAATAGCTGGAAGAATGAAGCCGTTCTTTTGGCGCATCAATTGTTGAAAGGTAGCACTCTCGACGATGGCTGGAGCAGATTGAGTCGCTTCATTTTTTTGAACTTCGGACACTTGATGCATGAGGACGCCTCCTTTAAGGAATGAATGTAAATTCATTATAAGGATGTCGTTTCTGGAAAAGCTATCCTAATTTTTAAGAAGAAAAGATCATTATTATATTAATATTGGTCATACCAATTTAATGTAAGCGTTTTCAATATTGAACATTGTTTGAACGTTATTTTTATATATTAATCACTTTATAAAATGATTCAAAAGACCTAGTCCCTAGAAAAATGAGAACAGCTTAAAAAGCCTGTCTATGGAATCATAGACAGGCTTGAGTCATTTTTCAGATGGACGTTCGATCTTATCTTCGATTTCTCGTAAATGATCCGCACGTTTTGAAAGGGCACGACGCTTCAACCATTCTTCCGTCCCGCGACTAACTCCCCAGATGGCGAGTAAAATCAAAAATAGAAGGACAAGACGCATCGGACGTTCGAGGAACGTGGACCATTCCTTTCCGATTAGCGAGAAGATGATGACGACGATCAGACGCCCGGCACCAGCAGCGATCAAATACGTCCGCAGCGATAGTTGAATCATGGCAGAAATGGACGTGATGATGAACGCAGGCATGAATGGAAGCGAAAAAAAGAATCCGAGTGAGATGGGACTCATGTGACGAACACGTTCAATCCACTGTTGCGCGGCATGGTGTTTTTCAAGCCAACGCGTGACCGGACGACGAAATAGATATCGAATACAAGCGAAGACGACGAGTGATCCAAGCATGCTCCCGACCCATGATACGAGAACACCCATACCAAAACCATAAGTTGCCGCATTCGCGGAAATGATCAGGACGAGTGGTAGGAAAGGAAATAGAGACTCAAGAAACGGGGCAATCAAACCGGTGGCAGCTCCTCCAGGTAAGTCTTGGAGAAAGAAAATCATCTGCTCGATCCAGTCACGAAGTGTATGGAGCATTCGGAATCCTCCTTGCGAGATGTACTACTGTGTTTTATTTTACCTCTTTCTGATTCAGAAAGGGAATGAAATTCCTTGAAAGGGATTCAGGAATTGTAGATTGTACATTCGAAAGGTAGTTGGTATTATACTTAAATGGGTGCGTTTTGCAGGCGTTCCCAGCTAGTCAATAGCTAGACGCTTCGTTTGCCAACGTTCGTTTTACTGCAAAAAACTGACATGGGGGCTAATGAGGAATATGAAACCTTATCGCGTACTATTATTTTATAAGTATGTTCCAATTGAAAATGCGGAACAGCTAACGAAAGAGCATCTTGCTTACTGTAAAGAGCTCGGTATCAAAGGTCGGATTTTGATTGCACCAGAAGGAATCAACGGCACACTCTCTGGAACGGTCGAACAAACGGAACAATACATGAAGGACTTGACGGCGGATCCACGATTCGCTGACATCGAATTCAAAATTGATGAAGTTGAAGAGCATGCCTTCAAAAAGACGTTCGTCCGTTACAAAAAAGAACTCGTCACATGGCGTTTTGAGGACGAATTCAACGTACCAGAAGAACACGCTGCGTATCTTGAACCAGCAGAGTGGAAAGAAATGATGAAACAAGATGACGTCGTCATTCTCGATGTACGCAACAACTACGAATACGACCTCGGACACTTCAAGAATGCCGTAAAAGTCGATGTCGATGCTTCACGGGAATTCCCTGAATGGCTAGACGAGAACGAGCATTTGTTTGAAGGGAAAAAGGTTCTCACATACTGTACGGGTGGCGTTCGTTGTGAGAAATTCACGGCGTACTTCCGTAAACGGCAACAGAGTGATGATATCTTCCACCTGAAAGGCGGAGTCGTCATGTATGGAAAAGATGAACAGACACAAGGAGAAGACTGGGAAGGTGAACTATACGTCTTTGATGAGCGTGTACAAGTTCCTGTCAATGCCGTCAATCCGTCTGTCGTCTCAGAATGTTACTACTGCGGAAAACCGGAGACGCGCTATGTTAATTGTGCAAACCCGGAATGTAATCGACAGCACTTCTGCTGTGAAGAATGCGAACCAAAAGTCATGCGTTCGTGTTCCGATGAATGCCGGGAGCATCCGCGCAACCGTTATGAAAAAGAGCAACAAGAAGAATTAGTATAAGGCACGCGTAAAAAGCCGGATGATTTCTTTAATAGAAACCGTCCGGCTTTTTTTGTGTATTCAAGAGGACGGGAACAAGTAACGTAAAATATCTGGCAAACGTTTGGCCCAGGCCGTTTCATGATGGATTGCTTCCGGAATGATCGTATAGCGACTTTGAGTGAGTTTCTGTTCAATCGCTCGCGCTAAGACATCATTCGTGTGTAAATAATCCGTCTCGGTCATCGGACCACTCACTTCTTTTGTGCCGACGTCCATATAACAGCGATGCGTTGCAGACAGAGACGGGCTTCGCTCTATGAATTCAAGGAGTGAGGAGAAGTTTGCCCATCCGGCAGTCGATAAGGCAGCGACGCGCGTGATGACTTCCGGATACGCGAATAATCCATATAGCGAGATGACGCCACCCATCGAACTGCCGATCATTGTCGTATCATCAGGGCGTGTCGCATAGTTGGCATCAATGTATGGTTTTAACTCGCGGATGATCCAGTCCATATAGACCTTACCGTTGCCACCAATTGACGTCCGATGCGAAGGATAGGCGCTCCGCATCAATAAGGCTTCGTCGCTCCAAGGAGCATAGTCATCGTACCGATCCATTCCATCTTCTGGACTGTCAATCGCGACGACCATTGCCGGAATCTGTGTCTGTTGTAGTGCAAGATGAATCTCCCAGCCTTTTCCGAACGAGGCGGTTTCTCCACTAAAGACGTTTTGTCCATCGTGCATATAAATTACTGGTAATGCTTCAGAAGGATCCAAATGGGGCGGACGATGAATTCGAATCGTCCGGTGGGCTTGTGATGTCGGTAGCGTCATTTCAATTTCCGTAATCGACAATAGAGTCACGACCTTTCAAAGGTTTGCATAATGCGCGGTACAATTGCGTCCGTTGTGTTTTCCGCCGACATAGAGTGCATGGTCGGCTTGACGTAACGATTCTTCGAACGTCCGTTGATATCTTTCATCCACTGTATCAATTCCGAGGCTGACGGTTAAGGACAGTCGGTGACCATCGACGAGGAAGGGACGATCCATGACCGTATGGCGGACCGTCTCGGCAATCTGAATAGCAGCCTCTTGACTACCATTTCGCAACAGAAGCACGAATTCCTCCCCACCATAACGAGCAGCAAAGACATCATCATGTTGCAATTGGATCGTCTGGATGCGTCGACCGAGTTCACGAAGGACGAGATCACCTACTTTATGACCGTACGTATCATTGACACGTTTGAAATGATCGATATCGAACAGAATTACGGAGAGCGGGTAGGAGTCAGCGGCAAATTCCTGCCGACCGTGTTCATAAAAAGCACGGCTATTCGGTAATTCGGTCAAAGCATCGGTCCGACTTTCCGTATAGAGTTGGACCGTTTCACGTGAGCGTTCTAAGACGCGACAAAAGGTACGAAGCAAACGAGATAATTCGTCAGCATTTGTCACATCATAGGCGTCTGCGACTTGATGGAACAGGATGATCGAAACATCGACCTCTCCGCTCGTAATCGAAGGAATCGCTAGCATCGAGTGACGATCGACAGGCAATCCGATTTGAATATCGTTTCCCCAGTCGCAACGCAGACCATAGATGATTGGGGTATGCAAATCGTCAGCTGACAAGGAATGAAACAGTGGTAACACGTCGATTGGTTGTTTCGTCCGAATGTTATAGATGACTTGTTTCCGCTGTTGTTGAATTGAGATCCAACCTTCAGAAAACGGCAACAGATGTGGTAAATCGAGGAGTAACGAATCGATCGTCTCGCGCTCGAAGCGGGAAATCAACAAGTGTTCCTTCGCATCATCAAATCGTTTGGCATTATCGTTTGCTTCAAGGAAGTCACCACGTTCTTGCAACAGACGTTTGAACAAGAAGAGAATCAAGGCGGATACTGTAGCCGCGACGAGCGGACTTTCATCGTAGAACCAGATTCCAAGTAGAGCACTTAACATGCTGATTCCATAAACGAGGGACTGCAACTTCACGAGACGTCGCCAATCGTATTTCAAGTAGAGGAAGCGATTGACGAACAGACATTGGAAGTAAGAGACAAGGAAGACAGTGATCAAAAAGCCGATGAAAGGGAGTAAGGCTTTCGTATACGTAAAGTTTGAGCCGATTGGTCCGCCGAGCGCATAATACGCAAAGGCCGGAAGCGAGATGTAGACTAAATCGAACAAGGCGTTGATTGGGTAGAGATAAACGAAACGTTTCCAGCGAATCGCTTTTCGGTGAGACATGAATTGAAAGACGAGAATACCGATTTGGCTTAAAATCAAAGCGTACGTCAAACCGTAATTGAGGAATAAAAATAAGATGATGCCTTCTTGGAATGTATAGTAAATGCCACCACGACGGACATTATCGAACTGAAACAGGAGAACGAGTCCAAACAAATAAAGGGTGTTGATGATGGAGATGGAAGGATGGAAGGTTGGTGGATGAACGATGCCGATCACTAATAATGTCAAAGCGACGAGACCGAAGACGATCCAGCTCGCCCGGGCTACATGTTGGTAGTAGCGCATGAAACATCCCTCCCCCTGAGAAGTATCTTTTATTCCTATACCCGAATTGTGGAAATTTTGATAAGCCATTTACCAAAAAAATAAGGTTGAGAGAAAAGAAAGAATTGCGTATAATGTGAAAGATATCGAATACAGTCGATGATGAAGAGAGTAACGGTTGATTTTCGTCAACTAGCGAATCAGGGAATGGTGGAAGCCTGAGGACGAACCGATCGTGAAACGCACTTCTGAGACGCTGCCCGATTCCTGAAGGAAAAGGCGTAGCCGGGGGAACCCCGTTATCCCCGAACAAGGTGGGTGTCGAGTGACACCAAGAAGAGTGGTACCGCGGTCATTCCGTCTCTTTGCGCGTGGCGCAAGGGGCGTTTTTTATTGCCAAAAAATCAGTAAAGCAGGAGGAAATAAAGATGAGTTATAAAGCGCAGTATGCAGAAGTATTACATCAAGTCATGGAAGGTGCCTTATCGGTTGAACAAATCGAACAACTGATCGAGCAACCGAAACATGAAGATCATGGAGATCTGGCATTCCCATGTTTCATGCTCGCGAAAGCATTCCGTAAAGCACCGAACATGATTGCTTCGGAGCTCGCAGAAAAAATTGATGCGCCGTTGTTCTCAAACGTTCAAGCTGTTGGTCCTTACATTAACGTCTTCTTGAACCGGGAAGTCGTCTCGCAAGAAATCGTCAACCAAGTCCTGACGGAGCAAGAGGCGTTCGGATCAAGTGAAGCGAATGGAAAAACGATCGTCACTGATTTTTCATCACCAAACATCGCGAAACCTTTCTCGATGGGTCACTTACGTTCAACAGTAATCGGAAATGCGCTCAACCAAATCTCACGTAAAAAAGGGTACGACGTCGTCGGTGTCAACCACTTAGGGGACTGGGGAACACAGTTCGGGAAATTGATGGTGGCTTACACGATGTGGGGTGAGGAAGAAGCGGTCCGTGCAGAACCAATCAAGGAATTGTTGAAATTATACGTCCGGTTCCACGAAGAAGCGGAAACAAATCCGACGCTTGAGGACGAAGGACGTCTCTGGTTCAAAAAACTCGAACAAGGTGATGAGCAGGCAACAACACTTTGGACGTGGTTCCGTGAAGTCTCACTCGTCGAGTTCAACCGTGTCTATGAGATGCTCGGAGTTAAATTCGATAGCTTGAACGGAGAAGCCTTCTACAACGATAAGATGCAACACGTCATCGATTTGCTTGAAGAAAAAGATTTACTCGTCGAATCAGAAGGGGCAATGGTCGTCGACCTCGAAGCAGAAGGTATGCCGCCTGCTTTAATTAAAAAGAAGGATGGCGCAACGCTTTATGCGACACGTGACTTAGCAGCTGCTGTCTATCGTCTCGAAACGTACCGTTTTGAGCAAGCATTCTACGTCGTCGGTGGGGAACAAGCGCTTCACTTCAAGCAATTGTTCGCAGTCCTGAAGAAACTTGGATTTGAGAACGTCGACGGAATGCACCATGTACCGTTCGGTCTGATCATGAAAGACGGAAAGAAAATGTCGACGCGTAAAGGCCGGATCGTCTTGCTTGAAGAAGTACTACAAGAAGCAATCGACGTCGCGAAGCAAAACATCGCGGAAAAAAATCCGAACTTAGCGAATGCCGAAGCCACAGCTCGTCAAGTAGGTGTTGGCGCCGTCATCTTCCACGACTTAAAGAACGAACGGATGAACAACATCGAGTTCGATCTTGAGCAGATGTTGAAATTCGAAGGTGAAACAGGACCGTATGTCCAGTACACGAATGCTCGTGCGCACTCATTGCTCCGTAAAGGTAGCTATGATGGCACACCATTCGCTGGCAGTGCCGATGATCATGCATGGGGTGTCGTATCGATGCTGAACCAATTCTCGACGGTCATCGATCGTGCGTTCACACGTCGCGAGCCGTCAATCATCAGCCGTTACGTCTTAGATCTTGCACAAAGCTTCAATAAATACTACGGACACGTCCGTGTTCTCGAAGATGACGCAGCAAAACAATCGCGTCTTGCACTCGTCAAGTCGGTCACGATCGTCTTGACAGAGGGTCTTCGTTTGCTTGGTGTCGGCGCTCCAGAAGAAATGTAAGACCAATCCACGAATAAGAAGAGGTAGATTATGAAGACTGAGACGAAAGACCGATTACAGCAAGCTGCTTCACAGATGAAGCAGGAGCCTTTGGCAGAAACGGTCGCCTTCATGGCTGATTTTCACGGGAAAGTCGCTGCTTGGTTACCGGGAGAGTCTGTCGATTTCGTTCACGATTTCGTGACGGCGCCGGAAGCTGATTTGATTGCTCCGATTGAAGGAGACGCGTTGCGCACGAAAGACAATTTTGAATTCTTCATGCGTAAGAAACAGACACGAAAAAAACTCGGCGAACTGTTGACGCTTTGGAAGTCGGCACGCACGACAGAGACGTTGAGTCAAATCGATGCGATCGGATTAAAAAAATGGCTCGCTCGTAATGAATTCCGTTCGGAAGATAAACCATGGGATTATTTGAACCGTCTGCATGTTCTTCTGTTCCTTGATTTGATGACGACGATCATCGATGATCATCGATTGACGAGTTTGCATGAGCAACTTGTCGGTACAACACCAGTTCCGACGAGCTTCGTTCGTCGTCAAGGGGATGTCCGTCAAGTCATCGAAGCATTCGCGGAAGAGACGAACTTCACACAAGTGGATATCGTCAAGGCATCGCTTGTCCGTTATCTCTGATCAATAAGATGCATGAACAAAAGCCGTCGAGCCCTGTGCCCGACGGCTTTTGTCGTATCCTCTTACTTCGCCTGATAGAATACGATCGATTGTTGCACTGAATCGTAAAGACACCATTCTCGTTCGAACACGACAGGACCTAGATTGATGGCATATCGTCCTCCATTAATGGATAAAGATTGATACAATGGGCTCGACAGAGCAATACCATTTCGAAACAAACCTCTGATATGACTATGACCAAAAAAGAGTACTGGTTCACGTTGCTGTGACAGATCAGGCAAAAAATCACGGGACCAATTCAATTGATCTCCATGAATCAACAATGCACCCTCGATGTGTTGTTTTCGAGGGCAGTCGCGTAACGCATCGATGACAGGAGATAGTTGCGGTGGAACGAGCGACAGGATGCGCTCTTCTTGATTACCCAGTAACGTCTTAAAATCAATTAGGTTTAAAAAATCATCATCAAGCGTCACGACGAGGGAGAGCGATTCGAAAGAATAGCGCTTCGCTCGCTTTTTACCGACATGGCATTCATGAACATCACCGAGACAAAACAAATGCGCATCGGGAGCGAGCTGTCGTATGTCAGCTAGGACAGCCGCTGTGTCGGCTACTGAACTGTGAAGATCCGCAAAAAGGGCATAACGCATGATCGACCACTCCTTTGTTAAGGAGATACCCGAAAATGCGTTATACCTATCTTTTGAATATGAGCGTTCAGATCAATCGATTAACGGAAGTTAATGAATTGAACATCGACTGATAATGGAAGCTCACGAACGATCTGCATGACTTGTTGTAAGTCGTCACGTGATTTACCTGTGACGCGGATTTGGTCATCTTGGATCTGTGTCTTCACTTTTAATTTCGATTCCTTGACGGCATTGTTGATCTTTTTCGCGTCGTCACGGTCGATTCCACTTTTCAGGATGACACGTTGTCGGACCGTATTCCCGGCAGCCTGCTCGACTTTTTCATACTGCAGGTTTTTGGTTGGGACTTCGCGCTTGATCAATTTTGCTGTTAAGACATCTTTGACTTGATCGAGTTTGAAATCGTCATCTGAGATTAGAATTAAATCCTCTTTTTCGAGCTTCATGTCGCTCTTTGAACCTTTGAAGTCGAAGCGGTTCGTGATTTCCTTCAGTGCGATTTGGACCGCGTTCTTGACTTCCTCGATGTTGATTTGTGACACGATATCAAATGAATTATCTTTTGCTGCCATTTCAATCTCCCCTTTCATTCCACTCTCTATTTTAGAGAGGAATACCGGAAGCGTCCACTGCTTTGAAATTTTGTTATAATAAAAACCATGAAATGAAAGGGGTGCTTGGCTTTGAAACAAACAGCAGACATGTTGACGCTCACACCGCAAGAACTGGATGAGCGATTTGCCTATAGTGGAAATGATTTAGGAGCGACCTTCTCAGAGACAGCGATTCACGTGCGCTTGTGGGCGCCGACAGCAGAACGTGTCGTGATTCGTCTCTACAAGACACTACGCGCACGAAAAGTCGAAGAGGTCGAGATGGTGGCAGACGAACGGGGAACGTACGTCGTTGAACTCGATCGAGCGACATATGAAGGTTATTTCTATACGTTTCAAGCGAGCATCAACGGACAAAAGGTCGAGGCGGTCGATCCGTATGCGAAAGCCGTCGGAACGAACGGAAAGCGCGGCGCATTAATTGACCCGACCAGTGTGACACCAGAACGATGGATTGAAGAACGTCCATTGTTCCATTCTTCGCAAGACGCAGTTGTCTATGAATTACACGTACGCGATGCAACGAGTCATCCGGCCAGTGGTGTCGTTGCACGTGGTACGTTCGCTGGACTGACGGAAGCAGGGACACGGACACCAAATGGTGGATTGACAGGGCTTGATTATTTGGCAGACCTCGGTGTGACACATGTCCAGTTACTACCGATCTATGATTTTGGCTCGGTCAATGAGACAGCGCCGAACGACCCGGATAACTATAACTGGGGTTATGATCCGGTGAACTACTTTGCGCCGGAAGGTTCGTACTCCTCGAATCCGGATGATCCACGAACGCGGATCCTTGAATTAAAACAATTGGTGCAGGCGTTACATGATCGCGGGATCCGTGTCATCATGGACGTCGTCTTCAATCATACGTATGATGCGGCGACGGTTCCGCTTGGTCAGTTCGTTCCTGGATACTTTTATCGTCAAGAGGCGGATGGGAGTCTCTCAAACGGTAGTTTCTGTGGAAATGATACTGCATCTGAACGTCTGATGATGCGAAAGTTCATTCTTGATTGTGTGACGTACTGGGCGAAAGAATACCATCTCGATGGGTTCCGCTTCGACTTAATGGGACTTCATGATGTTGAGACGATGAATCAAGTGCGCCATGCACTTGACCGGATTGATCCATCGATTCTGATCATCGGTGAAGGCTGGGACCTCGATACGCCACTTGATCCGGAAGAAAAAGCGAACTATTTCAACGCACCGAAGATGCCAGGAATCGCTCATTTCAACAACGGTTTACGGGACGGGGTCAAAGGCGACGTCCAAACGCCAGAAGACTGTGGTTTCATCAGTGGTGCATTTGACCGGACGAGTGAAGTCAAACGGGGAATCGCTGGTAACGTCTCTTCGCAAGGGTTTGCCGATGAGCCGAATCAAGTCGTCTCGTACGTCGAGGCTCATGATGATTTGACGATTTGGGATAAATTGACGGTGTCTCGTCCAGAAGACACGGAAGAGATTCGTCGGAAACGGCAAATGCTTGCAAATGCAATCATTTTGACGGGACAAGGGATTCCTTTCCTCCATGCCGGACAAGAGTTCTTCCGGACGAAAGACGGTATTCGTGACAGTTTCAATGCCGGAGAGGTCGTGAATCGTCTCGACTATGAACGGGCAGAAACAGAGCGACCAGCAGTCGAGTACGTCAAAGGATTGATTGCCCTTCGTCGTCAGTATCCGATGTTCCGTCTCGCAAACGCGGCGATGATTAAAAAACATCTTCGTTTCCTTGAAGAAGAGGAAGGTGTCATTGCCTTTGAACTGAAGCGAACATATGAAGGATACGTCGAACGGCAGCGTGTCTATCACAATGCGACGGAAAAAGATATCACGATTGAATTGCCAAATGGTGAATTCGAGGTGTTGGTTGAGTCGGGTGCCGTTAAATTACACGCACCACGGTTGCACGAAGAAAAACAGTTAGTCGTTCCAGCATTGACGACTACGGTTATTGCGGAACGAAAAGCAGATTACAAGAAATACGCGGTAGCAGGTGGTGCAGCACTGACGATCATCGGATTGTTGTACGCAGCGAACAAGCGTCGAAAGAAAACCGATTAAATGGAGAAGGATGAAGCACTAAATGGCTTCGTCCTTCTTTTGTGTGCGGATGACAGTCCGATGTCAGCCTGTCATACAATTGACTTACGAAAATCATTGAAAGATTGTTTGAACATACATCTTTCGGGAACAATTCATATGTAGTATTTTAAATGTTGTTTTGACGTGAAAGGATGTACGTTGTATGTTCGGTTTCGGTGATTTATGGAAATTCTTTTTGTCGTTCTTTTTACTATTGCCTATCGTGACATTGATTCATGAGATGGGACATTACTTTTTTGCCCGATTATTCGGCGGAAACATGGAGATCAATATCGGTTCAGGAAAGTCGTTGCTTCGTGTTGGTCCGATTCGTTTGAATCGCGTCTATTTTTGGGATGGCTGGTGTCAATATGAGGCACTACGTAACGAGACGAAATTCGCTAACATTCTGGTTTATGCCGGTGGATCGATTGCAAACGTGGCGAGTATCTTAGCCATCAATGGTCTGATTTATGCCGGTGTGTTCGAAGCATCAATCTTTACCTATCAATTCGCGTATTTTTCGTTTTATTTCGTCTTTTTCTCCCTCTTCCCGATCGATCATCCGAACGGTTATCCGAGTGATGGGAAAGCGATCATTAATGTCTTCCGGTACGGTAAATCAGAATACCATCCGCAATCCTAAGGTAAAAAATAAAGCCTCCTTCCACCGTTGGAAAAGAGGCTACTTACTCAAGATTCCGATTCGCTAGACGAATCAGGTTCCGTGTTCGCTTGTTCCTGCTCGAGTTCGACGAGCTTTTGAATCAAGATATGGCGTGGCATATGCATTAGTTGTTCAAGTGGTACGTTCAGACGTTTCGCAAGTTCGACAGCTGTCTCTGCGGATAATTGTAAAGGTTTCATCGTGTTCGTCCTCCTTTTTCCATGAAGTTAGTATAACAGGAGGTGCAAGCCAAGCGCATCAATAGTAGCGAGAAACTGAGAAGGTTGATACCGTATGAAGTAGGAAGTGATGCATATGTATAAACCTGCTGCAGAGCTGTTACTCCATGAATCCGTCTCACTGTTTGATCGCATCGGGGAGGATTTGCTTCTTTTTCGAGATCGCCACGGATTTATGAAATGTGATGCGGATTTAAGACCACTGTGGGAAACAGCATGTGCGTATGTTCCATTCTCCTGGTACATTGAGCCAGGCGGTGGACGATTGTTCATCGTATTTGAAGAGTCAGCTTATTTTGGTTTATTGGATTTAGAGCAAGGGCATTTAAATTACATTAAGCGACCCGCTGCTTTCTCCGAAGCATGGTTCAGTAATTTATTCTTGTGGCAAGATGATGAAATCTTCCTATACACGGCAGAAACGGACGTCGTCTGTGTGAACGTTCAAACAGGGGACTGGCGGTACTCAAACTATGAAGAGGTGCCGCTGTTCGGACGCTTAGTTGAGCGAGGATATGATACACGTTTGACGTTCGAGCGATTCATCGCACCTACGACGATCATCTCCTATGATGATCTACAAGAACGGTATGTGATTTGGGATGCCGCGACGAATCAGGAATCGGTCATTCCTTTTTCGGATTACGCGGAGTATTCACTCGTTGACCACCGGCACCAATTGTTTTCGATCACCGATTCCTCTCGGTTTTACTTGTATGAGAAGAGTCAGCTGAAATATAAGTTCGAGGGATGCTACTCCTCCGTTTTACTCAAAAGTGTGTTACTCGATGAAGAGGCGCGGCGTCTTGCGATCGTGTCGACATCGACTACATTCGGCAACACATGGGTTCAAATTTTTCAAAAGACGTAATGAAACATCCTTTTCGCTTTTCAGCAAGAAGGATGTTTTTTGTACGTTTATACAGGAAGGAGACGCATCATGGAACGGCTTGGTCATCTGATTAGTGCGTATTTTCGAGGAGTGTTGGTCGTTTGGGGGCTTCTACTCGTCGTGCTTGGTTATTTTGCATATCAATTACCCGATCGTCTAGAAGGAAATGGATTTACACGTGACGGTGATTTTCAACGTGTCGAAACGGTGCTCGCTCAAGATTTTGGGCAGGATCCACATACGATCATCGTCCTATTTGAGAATCAAGAGAATCTACGACAAACGATGGTACAACATGTCGAGCGCTTCCGTGACATCAAAGGAGTCGGGAACGTCATTGGTCCCGTCGAAAATCCGCGAGCGATGCGGGACGATAAGGGATACGTGACAGTCGGTGTACCAACACTTGATGCGAAATGGGCAACAGCGGTCACACGTCAACTGGATGGTACCGGGACGATTCGGCTAACGGGTGAACCGGTCGTCGTTGATGATTTGAATACAGCGTCCAAAAATGACCTCATCCGAGCTGAGTTAATCGGAATTCCGGCAGCATTGATCGTCTTACTACTCGTTTTCGGTACACCCGTTGCCGCCATCTTACCCTTGATCATGGGACTCGTCACTTTTGTTTTTGGTGCCGGTGTTCTTTATTTCGTTGCCGGACAACAAGAGTTATCGATCTTCGTCTTGAATGCGGTCGCAATGATTTCGCTGGCACTCGGCATTGATTTTTCGTTGTTATACGTTAATCGGTTCCGTGAAGAACGGCAGGACGGACAAGGGATTCGGTCGGCAGCGATTCGTTCGGTCGAGACGGCAGGACGCTCGATTTTATTTTCCGGAATCTGTGTATTCGTCGGACTTGCCGGATTGTTGTTGATTGATGTTGATGTCTTCCGCGCTGTCGCAATCGGGACACTCGTTTCGGTACTCGGGGCGGTTGTCAGTGCGTTGACATTACTACCGGCACTATTAATCGTTTTCGGGAAGGTACTAGAAAAAGGACGACTTTTCCGGCAACAAGCAGGTCGTGGAGAAGATCGTTGGCGCCGCCTCGCACGTTTCGTCATGAAGCGCCCTGTCACAGTGACGATTCTATCTTTATTACTTCTTTTACCTTGTTTATTTCCGTTACGTGACTTGACGTTGAACATTCCGCAAGCAACTGCCCTGCCGGAATCCTATCCGTCGCGTCTGGCCTTTGAGTCGTGGGAAAAAACATTCGGGAACGATGGAACGGACGCCGTTCTCATCTTGTCTGCGGATGCTTCCTCAGAGGTGGGACGAGAAAAAATCGAAGATGTGACGATTCGACTCGAATCAGATTCAGAAGTGCGTTCCGTCGTGTCCGCCGCAACGATCGCGGAACAGCAACAGGTTCCGCTCGAGCAGTTACTCGCTGTTTCGGCTGGGCGCGATGCACTGAAGCCGTTTCTATCAGAGAACGATCAAGCACGGATCAACGTCAATTTAAAAGGAAATCCCGGCGATGCTACTTCGCAAGACTGGGTACGGAAGGTGCAGGCGGACGGTTACCTTGTCGGGGGACCAGCAGCCTTTAATCAGGAAATTTATGATGCCATTGAATCGAAACTCCCACTGGCTATCGGTGTCGTCGTCTTGGCGACATTCATCATTCTGCTAATCGCGTTCCGATCCATCTTGATTCCAATCAAAGCGATTCTGATGAATTTGCTCAGTTTAGGAGCAACGTTTGGATTACTCGTCGTCTTGTTCGAGTCCGGCGCAGTTCTTCCGCAGGAGACGATCGGCATTCTAACACCGGTCTTCATCTTCTCACTCGTCTTCGGCTTATCGATGGATTATGAAGTGTTCCTCGTCTCGCGAATGGAAGAATATTATGACGAGACGGGCGATAACGATCATGCGACCGAGATGGGACTGGCGAAGACGAGTAAAATCATTACGTCCGCTGCCTTGATCATGATCGTCGTCACTGGTGCGTTTGCCTTTACAGGTGTTAGTCCGATCAAACAACTTGGCGTCGGTATCGCGCTTGCAATTTTTATTGATGCTACGATTGTCCGGATGCTCCTTGTCCCCGCACTGATGAAGCTATTTGGTCACTGGAACTGGTGGTGGCCGGGAGGGCGTCGTAAAGCGATCCGCAAGTGACACATCGCGTAAGCACATCAGTAGCTATTCAGAGGAAGACGAGCGTATACTGTCGATATTCAATTCAAGAAATTAGAGGAGGCACTTCACTCATGGCAACTCAAGCAATGTTTGAACCATTTACACTACCAAACGGTGTGACGCTGAAAAACCGCGTCTTGATGGCACCGATGACGAACTATGCGGCACAAGAGAACGGCGAAGTATCGGATGCGGAACTCGCGTACTACGCAGAACGTTCAGGTGGCGTCAGCGCTGTCATTACAGCATGTGCGAACGTCACAGCAGACGGTCAAGGATTCCCGAATGAGTTTGGTGCGCATCGTGACGATCTCGTGCCGAGTCTGAAGCGACTCGCGAAAACGATTCAAGATAAAGGCGCAAAAGCGATCTTACAAATCTTCCACGCTGGTCGTATGGCACCACCAGAACTCGTCGGTGGGCAAACGGTCAGTGCAAGTGCTGTTGCACCCGTGCGTGAAGGTGCGATGACACCACGTGCGTTAGAGGCAGAAGAAGTCGAAGCAATCATCGAAGCATTCGGTCAAGCGACACGCCGTGCGATGGAAGCTGGATTTGATGGTGTTGAGATTCACGGTGCAAACACGTACTTGATCCAACAGTTCTTCTCACCACACTCAAACCGTCGTGAAGATAAATGGGGCGGTAGCTTAGAAAAACGTCTCGCCTTCCCATTAGCTGTCGTGGATGCAGTCGAAGCTGTCGCGAAACAAGATCCTTCGTTCATCGTCGGATACCGTTTCTCTCCAGAAGAAATTGAAAATCCAGGAATCACACTCGATGATACGATGCGCCTCGTCGATGAGCTGGCGAAAAAAGACCTCGATTACTTGCACGTTTCCGTGATGGACTTCTTCGCAGGTTCAATTCGTGATGAAAATGAAACGACATCACCTATTACACTCGTTCAAGAACGTGTTGGTGAACAAGTACCTATCATCGGTGTCGGATCGCTTCACACAGCGGACGAAGTCGAACAAGGTTTGGCTGTCGTTCCAATGATCGCTCTTGGTCGTGAACTGATCATGGAACCGAAATGGGTTGAGAAAGTCGAAGCGGGTGACCTTGCGTCAATCCGGACAGAACTTGATCCAGAAGCACAAGCAGAACTCGTCGTTCCAGATGCATTATGGGCAGGCATCACAAGTCGCCCAGGCTGGTTCCCAATCAAACAAACGAGCAAATAACACCATGAAAAAAACACTCCTGACATCAGTCGGGAGTGTTTTTTTGTTTAGTAGGCAACCTGTCCCATCCGAACGCCGCAGAACGTATGCAAAGTGACCGGATCCTGTAGGTTCGTTCGTTCCAACATATCGTTTAAGAGTAACGCACAGACGTAGGCATCTTCTTTCGCATCATGGTGCTGGAAAGAGACGTTGAGAAACTCTGCCATCGTATTCAATCGATGGTTCGGCAACCAAGGATACAATTTGCGGGATAATTTGACCGTGCAGCCGTAGGTGAAAGCGGACATCTGGTACATATCGTATTTTTGAATCGCTTTTTGGAGTGCCCCCATATCAAATGATGCATTGTGAGCAACGATCAGTTGAGCGCCTGCAATCAAATCGTATAAGCCATGGGCTTCCATTGCTTCAGGTAACGTCGGCGCATCAAAGACATCGCTCGGACGAATTCCGTGGACCCGAATGTTTCCAGCATCGAAATTTTCTTCTGGATTGATTAAGACCTGTTTACTCTCCGTGACACGACCGTTCGAGAGAACGGACCAACCAAACGCACAAATGCTTCGACTATTTCGGTTTGCCGTTTCAAAGTCAATTGCTAATGTATACATCCAGCAGGCTCCTTTCTGTCATTCACTAGTAACAGAATACATGTTCGTATTCTGGAAGTCCATCAAAAAAGACCATCTGCAAAGCAGACGATCTTAGATCCATTCCATTCACTTCGCGGTAGCGACTTTTTGTTCCTCTGCGACGTACTCTTCCGGTTTAAATAACAGAACGCGATCTTTATAGGCGAAAACAAGGGCCGTCAAAACAGCCATTGCATCAGCGATCGGAAAAGCGAACCAGACACCATTGACACCGAAGAACACTGGCAATATCAAGACGAGTGGAATCGTGTATAACGTTTGGCGTGACAAGGACAAGAATAAAGCGACTTTTGCTTTTGCAAGCGATTGGTACATTCCGTTGACAATCATTTGAATTCCGTAGACGAACGATAAGGCGAATAAGATACGCATCGCACTCGAGCCTTCCTGTAGAAGTGTCGCCTCTTCTGTGAACAAGC
This sequence comes from Exiguobacterium sp. 9-2, assembly GCF_036287235.1. NCBI lineage: Bacteria > Bacillati > Bacillota > Bacilli > Caryophanales > Exiguobacterium > Exiguobacterium sp. 9-2. The sequence goes on along the minus strand of NZ_CP142850.1, from coordinate 2,872,435 downwards.
CGACCCAAAAACGAGGGAACAGTTGAATGAGTAACCACAAGCTGATCGATAACGATAAGCCGTAGCGGATTGCCAACTTGATGGCAAGCGACATCCGGCTAAACTGCCGGGATCCGAAATTATACCCGACGATCGGTTGCATCCCTTGCACGATCCCCATGATCGGCATACCGACGAGCGCCATGAACTTATTGATGACTGCAAACGTTGCCAGTTCTGTCGTACCCCCGTACCGGACGAGCATATGATTGACGGTGATGAATAGAACGGATTGAGAGACTTGCATGATGAACGACGATGATCCAATTTGCATCATCCGGAACGTTAATCGGAAATCAGGTTTAAAAGCACTCCGATTGAGCGTCAAGCCAGTTTGTCGGCGTTTCGTAAAGAAGAATCGAAAAACAAGTACAGCACCAACGATTTGCGCAACGACTGTCCCGAGTGCAGCACCTTGGATGCCCCAATCAAGACCAAAGATGAACAGCGGTGTCAGGACGATATTGATCGCAACCGTCGTCAGCATGACGCGCATCTGATAGTTCGCGCGTCCTTCTGCGCGGAGCATCGCACTCGACGCCATCGTCAACATGAAGAAAGGAGATCCGATCAAGAGGACGCGTAAGAAAGCGATACTGTACGGCATGATCTCATCCGTCGCTCCAAAGAGACGTAGCAACGGTTCGACGAAGATGAAAGCACTGATGATAGCGAGCATACTGATGAAGAAAACAGCCATCAAGACGTTGGCATAAGCACGACTGGCACCATCTGTTTGTTTTTGACCGAGTCGTTGTGACGCAATTGCAGCACCACCGATCCCGATCGAGTTGGCGATTGCCATTAATACGAGCTGGACGGGGAAAGCGATTCCGACGGCGGCCACGGCAGCCGTACCGATTCCTTGAGCGACGAAAATCGTATCGACGATATTGTAGAGTGCCGTGACGAGCATCCCGACCATCGCTGGTAAAGAGAGACTAAGTAAAAGCTGATTGACAGGTGCTTCACCCAAACGGGCAGTGTTTTTATTCATGGAAGGAGGACCTCCTATTTTAGACAAGTGGTAAGTAGGGTTTTACTCAGAGTAGTCGCTTCTTTAACGAGATGCAAGAAATCACTCTAGTCAATGTGTTCGTTCTATGAAAAAAGGATGCGCCATGAAGCGCATCCGATGGATCTCGATTTAAGATGGTGTAGGCAGGTAACCTTTCGAATATTCGAAAGCAATGAATAAAATAGCACCGAGCGCCAAATAAGCGAGGAGCGTGATCGTTTGTTGTTTTTTCGGCATCTGATGATACTGAACAGACTCTTCAGCAAGACGAAGTGGTTCAATCCGCTGATCGATCCGTCGCAATAAGGCATCGTAATCGTTGGCGGCATCATATTGATACCGTAACAGATCGTCTGCTTCCTGACGTGCCTCTTCCGGACTCGCTTGTCGCAAGTCTTGTAAATCGAGACGAAGTGACCAAGCGATCGGATCGTAGGTACTCTCGATTGTTTGTTCTTCCTCACCTTCTAGTTCTGGAGCAAGTGCGACTTCAGCGTCTGCACGTTCTTGCTCTGCCTTTGCCCGTAAAACGCGTTCACGTGCGGCACGGTACAACATTAAGGTCGACCGGTTCGCCTCATATTGTTTCGCGAACTTATACCTTTTCCAAACGGCACTACCGCCTAAAAAGGCAATCAAGAGCAAAATCAGACTAAAGTGGGTGATACCGTAGGCAATCAAGGCAGCAAGTCCCGCGACCCAGACGATGATCGGAAGTCCCGCAAGAATCCGTCCGCCGTCAAGCGGACTGACGGGAAGTAGGTTGAAGAGATTCAATAGAGCCCCGAGGTGGAAGATGACGAGCCAGAAGTCATTTCCCGTCACAGCATATCCGATCGCAAGCGGAATCAGGGATACGAGACCAGCCAGTGGTCCACCGTACGCGAGAATCGCTTCTTGTTTTGGCGTTCGAAATGTATCCTTGATGCCGATGACGGCTCCCATGAACGGAACGAAAATGGCAGGACCGGTCTTAAAACCGAGTCGTTTAGCGGCGAGTAGATGTCCCATCTCATGAATGAATAGGAGATAGAGCAATCCGACCCCGAACCAAACACCGAATATTTGAGCGTAAAAGAGAAGAGAGATTCCGAACGAAATCAGAGTGCCTCCGAACTTTGAAAATTTCAATAAGGCAAGGATGACCTTTCCTTTCGTCAAGAGAAAGGCGCCGGCAACAGCAAGTCCACCCCAACGTTTTTTAGCCATCGTGAAATTCCTTCTTTCATCATGTGACGTTCTTCCTTAAGTGTACGACACAATTGTAGAAAAAGTTTCATTCAGACTGCTCGGGGATTAAATAGAAGCAGCTTCCATCTGGCTGACGCGCTTCACTACCGACCTTAAAATGATGTGTCGTCGCAAGTGCAGCAGCAATCGACAATCCGAGTCCACTTCCTGAACGATCGCGTGCTGCATCGAGTCGGTAAAACCGGTCGAATAACCGAGCGCGTTCTTCGTCCGTTAGAGACGTTCCCCGATCAAGGACAGCCAGACGTTCTTTGCGCAGGTGCAATTTTGGTGAAGTAGCATACTTCAGGACATTATCGATATAGATCGTCAAGATACGTAACACCGCTTCGCGATTTGCCCGAATCGTTCCGGAGGCATCAACAGGAATGATCGTCCCTGTTGCGTGATACATCCGATCAGCGAGTTCGCTTCCAAGCTCTGCTAAGTCAATTACTTCGACAGATGTTTCCTCGTAACCGAGACGAGACAATTCGAGCATAGGCTCAATCAAGGTCGTCCGCATCGCATGTGTCTCCTGCAAGATGTGTTCGATCGATTCATCGAGTACGTCGGGCTTCGTTTTGCCCCAGCGTTTCAATAATTGAGTGTATCCCTCAATGACGGTCAAGGGTGTCTTCATTTCATGCGAGACATCCGCGACGAACTGCCGTTGTTGTTCCATCGTCTGATCGACACGACCAATCATCTGATTGAAGACGCGACCGAGGCGACCGATCTCATCATCACGTTTGGTCTGCACGGTCTCAAGCGTTCCAGAAGAGGAGATTCGTTGCATCGTATCATTTAGTTGCCTGAGCGGGCGGAGCGTCTGATAAGCAATCCAGAAGCTACTGATGAACGCGATCAGGATTCCAACGACCAACACGATGGTGAAGGTCAAAACGAGTGTCGAGACTGTATCATCGACGCTCTCATCTTCGAACAGATAGGCTTGATCCTGATAGACGATGCCGAACCAATCGCCAGACTTAAAAGGTTCCTTCGAGCGTGGGATACCGGGGAGGTCATTTGCTTGTACGTCTCCGTTAACAGTAGACGAGTCGTCGCCATCTTCATCGTTTGAGATGACCCAGCGTCCATTTTCGTTCGATAAGACGACAGCATCCTCATGAAGCGTCAGCAATGTCCGGACCGATGAATCATCTTCCATCAATTCCTCTGCCTGTTCCAGTTGGGTATAACGCGATTCAATTAAATGATTTTGGACGACGAGTGTCACGACGATGAACGAAAGGAATAGCAAGAGTGTCGTAAAGGCGGTGACGGATAAAGCAAGCTTTGTTCGAAGCTTCATGGGATCGCCTCCCGTAGCACATAACCAACCCCACGAACGGTCTGAATCAAAGCTGGAGGATGGGCATCGACTTTTTTGCGAAGATAACGGATGTAGACGTCGACGATGTTCGTCTCACCGAAGTAATCGTACCCCCAGACGCGATTTAGGATTTGTTCGCGTGTCAGGACATGTTCCTTGTTTTCTAGTAAATATGTCAGAAGTTCGAACTCACGCGGTGTCAAATCGAGTCGCCCTTCATTGCGAAATGCTTCATGTCGATCAAGATTGAGTACAAGATCGGCGAACTGTAACGTGCGCGATGCGTTACTAGTTGAAGTCGGAGTGCGTAATAACGCTCGGATCCGGGCAAGGAGTTCCTCCATCTCGAACGGTTTCGTCACATAATCATTCGCACCAAGATCGAGTCCCGCGACTTTATCGTAGACTTCTCCGCGTGCTGTTAGCATAATGACGGGGACGTGAATACCTTTTCCACGGAGCCTGCGCAACACTTCGAAGCCGCTCAGCTCCGGCATCATCACGTCGAGTAAGACGAGATCAACCGAATGCTCAGCGGCAGCGAGACCATCTTTTCCGTTGGAGGCGACACGTGTCGCGTACCCGGCATATTGGAGTTCGAGTTCAAGGAGGCGTGCGATTTTCGCATCGTCCTCAACGATTAAGATGGTGGTTGGCATAAACATCCTCCTTTAATGATCATTCATCGATTTCTGTCACTTCGTCTGACGCGTTCAACTCAAGTTTGACGGAACCACCAACTCGGACGTCATCATCTTGTTCCATGTTTGATGCACGAGAGTACGATTTTTGCGCACCATTCTGTTCAATGATGATCTCTTGATTCGTTATTTTAGAGAGTGTACCGCGGACTTCTTGCTCCCGTGCATCGTTACGGTCTTCATCGCGTGTATCATTACGATTTTCGTCGTCATCTTCCCGATCAAGCTCACGGACTTGACCGTCTGCATTCAATTCGATTTTTACGATATCCCCAGATTTCGCAGCGTCACGTTCCGCACGATCCGCCATTGCGTAGATCGTCTCTTGTCCCTCTTGTTCGAGTGTCAATTCACTTTGTGATAGGGCACGAAGGATGCCGTACCGTTCATTCGCATCGTTCGATGAATCATTTGAACGATTGCCATCGTCCTCTCGGTCATTGCGATCATCTTGATCTTCTCGCTCAAGTTCCGTGATTTGCTGATTCGCATTCAAATCGATTTTAACCCAATCGCCTTCTTGCACGTCTTCGCGTTCGACTGACGATGCAAAGTCATACGTCTGAGCGTCACCGTTAACGTCGATCGTCATCGAACGATCCGATAGTTTCTGCAATGTGCCTTCGATTTCTTGATCGTCACGCATGGAAGCAGGAAGCTTTTGTTCGACTTGGCGCGAAGCAGCTTCGACTTTTTGCTCTGCCTGCTGTGAAGTGGTGACCGTCGAGTTGACGAGAGAGTGTCCTGGGCCTGTGAGGAGTAGGAACGCACCGGCTCCTGTTAAGACTGTACCCGTTACGGCAAGTGTAGCGATTCCTTTTTTGAAGCGTTTATTTCCTTTATCTGTTCGTTTTTCAGTCATGATGATGTCCTCCTTTAAGTAGTGGCTGTTGTTCTTATACATAGAATAACCAGACCACGTGAAAGGAAACTGAGGAACAGATTAGAATTTGATGAGAATTAGATCGTCTTGATGATCCGAGCTGGATTTCCACCAACGACGCTGTTTGCCGGTACATCCTTGACGACGACACTACCTGAGGCAATAACTGCATTATCTCCGATCGTCACACCGGGATTGATGACCGCGCGTCCACCGATCCAGACATTGTTCCCGATGACGACCGGTTTTCCTAATTCATAACCGCTATTGCGCTCGACAGGATCGAGTGGGTGGGTCGCGGTATAGATATGTACTCCTGGAGCAAGCATGCAGTTGTCGCCGATCGTAATCGGACAAATATCGAGCAAGACACAGTCATAGTTGGCATAAAAACGAGCCCCTAACGTAATGTTGTAGCCATAATCACATTTAAAGGTCGGTTCGATGTAAAAGTCGGCTTGCTCCGTCTGAAATAATTGTTGCAAAAGCATCTTTCGCTTGGCACGATCATGGACACTCAATTGATTAAACTCATAACAGAGCGATTGTGCCCGGATGCGGTCGGCCACAAGTTCTGGATCTTGTGCTAAATAGAGTTCCCCTTTAATCATCTTTTCTTTTTCAGTCATCTGATTCACTCCTTCATCGTTATTACTTTCATTAGACTAAATGGCACCGGGTGATGCAACTGATATCCCGTTAAGACACGCGAAAACAGGATAGCCGAAGCTACCCTGTCGAGATTCGATCCTTATGCTAACTCGATTCCACCTGTGACACCATAGATTTGCGCTGTGACATAGCTTGCAGCGTCTGAAGCAAGGAAGACATAGACATCAGACAGTTCGACCGGTTGACCACTTCGTTTCAGTGGTGTTTCCTGCCCGAACTCTGGAATGTTCTCGCTTGGCTGACCACCCGAGATTTGAAGCGGTGTCCAAATCGGACCAGGTGCGACGGAGTTGACACGGATTCCTTTTGGCGCGACTTGTTTAGCGAGTCCACGCGTGAAACCGTTGATGGCAAACTTCGTCGAAGCGTAATCTAAGAGATTCGCGCTTGGATTATATCCTTGGACAGATGTCGTCGTGATAATCGAAGCGCCTTCCTTTAAGAGTGGCAAGGCTGCCTTGACGACCCAGAAGAGGGAGAAGACGTTGATTTCGTATGTCTTGCGTAATTGCTCCGTCGAAAGGTCGAGAATGTTTTCGACAGCTTGTTGTTTACCCGCGACAAGTGCCAAAATGTCGAGTCCACCGAGTGATTCGTGTGCTTCTTTGACGAGTTGTCCACAGAACGCTTCATCACTTAAATCACCAGGTAAGAGATATGCTTCTTGTCCCGCTGCTTCAACGAGTGCTTTGACCTCTTCAGCATCCTGTTGTTCTTCCGGTAAGTAGTTAAGGACGATATCAGCCCCTTCACGTGCGTAGGCGATTGCTGCTGCTCGGCCGATGCCGGAGTCGCCACCCGTAATCAGTGCTTTTTTGCCGATCAATTTGCCAGAACCTTTATAACTTTCTTCTCCACAATCGGGAACAGGTTCCATTTTTGCTTGAACCGCTGGAGCGTCCTGATATTGTTTTGGGAAATCGTCATTGAAGTATTGTGTTAACGGATTTTTCGATGCAGCCATGTAAACATTCCTCCTGAAAGTTGGTTTTGGTATAGGTTGTATGTTCCCTCAACAAGTCGGATTAAACGTTTTTGATGGTAGTAAATTTGGAAATTGATGGTTTACACTCGAAAAAGAGGAGTGTGAAGAAGATGATTGCTGGACTTTATGAAGCCCATTTACCGGTCAAAGAGCTCGAACGATCGATTGTCTTTTACGAAGAGTTAGGTCTTGAATGTGCGTTCCGAAATGAACGCGTCGCTTTCTTTTGGATCGAGCACGGTAAGAGTTGGTTGGGGCTATGGAAAGCAGGTCAAGCTGAGTTACCGTATCATCCGTCGATTCGCCATGTTGCGTTTCGGATGGAGCATGAAAATATCGACAAAGCACAGGACTGGTTAAAGGAGAGAGGGATTGAAGTTCGATCAGCCTTCGGTGTAGCAGGAGCAAATCAACCGCTCGTTCTCGATAATCATCCACATGCGCACGCAGCAATCTACTTCGAGGATCCAGATGGTAATTCACTCGAATTGATCGCACCGTTACGCTTTGATATGGAGACGATGAACGGAACGATGTCGTATCAGGACTGGCAGCATCTTTATCAGATTGAAACGGAAAAATGAAGAGGTGACTGTAACGTTCAGTCATTGATTACGCATTCAAATCGCAAACTGCATGACGTGTTCTTTTATAGAAAACGGTTCGAAATGAACAAAAAGTGCAATCTTTCTCCTCATAATAGAGAAAAATTGCACTTAATCTATCTTGCAATAAATTTAGACACGAGCTGATTGGCGCTCGCTCATTGCTTGTAGAGCTGCTTGGTTTAGTAAGTTCCACGGTTTGTTGTAGTGCGGTTGGAAGAAGAAATCGACGAAAGCGAGCTCTTCAAGTGTCATGTCATTTTGAATCGCGACAGAAAGTGTGTTCATTGCCTGTGTCAAATCAACTTTTGAGATGATTTGTGCACCGACGACACGATGTGTTGCCGTCTCGAAGACGAGCTTCAATTGGACGTCTTCTGCTGTTGGCATGAACTCTGGACGATACGCATCTGTAACTGTCGTGCTGCTCACTTCAAGTCCGAACAAGGGTGCCGCTTCTTCTGTCAAACCAGTCGACGCGATGTTCAAATCATATAAGCGAAGACCAGATGTGCCTTGTGTTCCTTGGTAACGAATCTTTGGCGCGAGTAAGTTTTTTCCGATGAGCGTACCCATCCGGACAGCATTCGTTGCGAGTGGAATATAGGCATGTGTCCGAGCTGGGTTGTAATAGACGGCACAGCTGTCACCAGCAGCAAAAATGTTCGGGTTGCTCGTCCGCATATAATCGTCAACGATGATGGCACCGTTCGGTAACATATCGACTTGTCCTTTTAAGAGTTCCGTGCTTGGGCGGAAACCGACACAGAGAATGACGAGATCCGTTTCAAATGTGCCTTTATCTGTAACGACGTGTGTGACAGCACCGTTTTCTCCTTTGAAGCTTTGGACGGTTTGTCCAAGTTCAAGACGAATGCCGCGATCTGTTAATTCGCGTTCAATGACGTCAGTGAACGAGCGGTCGAGGTATTTGTTGAGAATGCGATCTGCACTGTCGATGAACGTAACATCTTTTCCGTAGGCTTCAAACGCTTCGACGAGTTCAGCACCGATATAGCCTGCACCAACGACCGTGATCCGCTCTGCATCTGATGCTTTTTCGATGATTGTTTGAGCGTGGTGATAGTTTTTACAGAGCTCGATCTGATTCAACTCAATACCCGGAAGCATTGGAATGATCGGCCAAGATCCAGTCGTCATGATGAGTTTATCGTACGTATCGTGAACGACTTCACCAGTCATGAGGTTTTTCGCAACGATCGTTTGACGTTCACTATCGATTTCAAGTACATCATGTTTCAGACGCATCTCGGCTCCGAGCTCAGCAAGTTCACTTGGTGACGAGTAAAATAGCGATTCCGCGTGCTTGACGACACCACCGACGTGAAGTGCGATCCCACAAGAGAGAAACGATACATTGTCATTCCGCTCATAAACGGTGATCTCGACATCTTGTTGTGAAGCGAGTTCTTTGACTGCTGCTGTTCCTGCGTGTGTACATCCGATGACTGCTACTTTCATGGGTAAAGTCTCCTTTGTGTTTTGTTTGTGATGTAAATCACATTCATTTGATATACTTAGTGTAATCCTTCGCAATTTCACTTTCAAGTAGTTTGTTCAACATTGAGCATAATCTTGTCTAAATTGTGAATGAGTGAGCAAAAGTGTTTGGATTGTATGAAGAATGCGTAAAACTGTTTTAGTTACTGAAATTCGGGTTATAATGAAAATAGATTTTTAATGAAGGGGTGGAAACCGATGGATACCGAGAGGACCAATCATCTATTCAGCTTACCTGATTTTTAGCAGTACCGGTCAAGACGAACAAGACGGTAATGGCTTATAAAAATCAGGGAGAGCGAAAATAGATGAATACCCAAACGGGACGTATAAAACCTCTCCCACGATGTAAATGGGAGAGGACAATAAAACATGAAACGAATCGCAACCATCTTAACCGGAACGCTGATCATGGCGTTCGGTTACTACACATTGAATGAACAGTTCGGATTAGCAGAAGGCGGCTTTATCGGATTATCGTTGCTTGGTCGATACTTTTTTGATATCAATCCTTCGATCTCGATGATCGTGCTCGATATTCCATTTTTCATCGGTGCCTTGTACTTCAAAGGCAAGCGTTTCGTCAGTGAAGCATTACTATCAGCAGGTGCGTTATCACTCTTTTATGAAATGTGGCACCGACTCGATTTGTTCCACTTTCCAGAACAGGCTTGGCCAGCGACACTCATCGCAGCGATCGCTAGCGGAATCGTGACCGGATATGGTCTCGGACTTGTTTTGAAAAGTGGAGCGGCAACAGGTGGAGACGATCTACTGTCGATGGGACTCAGCAAACTGACAGGTCTATCGATCGGAACGATTTTGTTCGGACTCGACGCCATCGTGTTAGTGATTTCACTTGTTTATCTGCCACTTAGCTTGACGTTATACACATTACTGGCCGTAGCGATCGCCGGTCGTGTCGTTGCTGTCATGACACGGGAGCCTATCATCGTACCGGCACCTGTCGTAAAAAGAGTGACGCAGTAAAACGGAGAATATCTAAAAAAATCATGTATCGGATTCGACATCGTCGAGTCCGATTTTTCAGGTTCATTAATTAGAAAATAAGTTCAAAGGAGAACGATTAGATGATTCGACAAGCACATGCTTCTGAAGCACAACAGATTGCCCCGTTGATTGAGCAAGCGATTCATGAGATTGCTGAGACATTGACGGGAACGACAGAAAAAGAAGAGGTTCTAGAAAGGCTCGCTTATTTCGTTTCCCAAACCGGAAACCGGCTCAGTCATGAGAACATCCTCGTGAAAATCATCAAGGACGAAGTAGCGGGCATCGTGATCGCTTATGCCGGAACAGAGGCGAAACAACTCGACGAACCAATTAAAGAACATTTGAAACAGTGGACAGGTCAAGACGTCCAGATCGACGTCGAGACGGAAGGACCGGTCTATTACCTGGATACCTTATCAGTGGATGCGCGTCATGGTGGAAAAGGAATTGGTACGGAACTGTTGCAGGCAGCAGCGGAAGTAGGCGAGAAACAGGGACTACAAGCGTTTACGTTAAACGCTGATCAAACGAACGTTGGAGCGCAACGACTGTATCGCCGCCTTGGCTTTAAACCGGTCCGGACGATTGAAATTAGTGGCGGTACCTTTGATTATATGGAACGTCGTTACGATATACAGCAATGAAAAAACCATGTCGATCTCCACAGTGTCATTCGGGAATCGACATGGTTTTTATAGTCATGCCATCATGGCATCGTTAGTTGATACAAATCGCTTGCGCGTCTTCTGATTCGTATCGGGCATCACTCGTAAAGCGGAAGCTTGGTGTAGACATGAAGAGGTTCACCTTAGCACTCCGTTTTCATAACATTTTTGCTTAGTTAAATGGTTTGAGTGCGTCCGTAATCCGTTCACCTATCATTTTGGCCGTGATGTCACCTTTTTCAACGAGCGCGAACCATTCGTTCGCATCTTTAGTGATTTGCGCTACTTTTTCTTTACCGAGACGGTTTTCAAGCGTGGGTTTCATCGCAACGATGAATAGGTTAGCTTCCATTGCTTTTGCCCGCGCTGTATCGATGTCTTTCTTCTCGATTGCTTCTTGTGTTTCTTCATGAGATTCGTCGACTTTTTCCGTCAACGCTTGTGCGAATAATCCTTCGATTTCTTTGTAAGAAACGTCAGCTGGCTTTGTCTTCGAGAAGTCATAACGTTCTTTTAGTATTTTGACAGCCTCTTCCTCGCCATCCGCTAAAGATTTTTCAACTGCAAGGAAGGAAGCATATCCTTCTGCTTGCCCTACCTGTAATTCTTTTTCGTCCGTCCCGCTTTTGACACCATCCTCGATTTTTTGAGCATAATCGAGTGCAGCCAAGTAGAACGAACGATAAATCGATTTATCCGTCACTTGTTTCGCGACATTGAAGTCACCGATTTTTTTAGTATCAATGGCTTCTTGCTGGGCAGATAGACCGGAAATAATTGCTTGAGCAATCGCGTCTTCATTTTTGAAATCGTAGCTTACGTCGCACTTTTTCGCTGTCGGGATGAAAGTGGTCCTGGCCATTGCTTCGACATCTTTGAGTGCTTCTGTTGCAGCTTCCGGTTTACCCGCAACGAGTGCTTCTTCAGCTTTTGCTTGAGTTGCCTTTTGTAATTGATAGAAATAGGATTGTAGACCTTTATCGACGAGTTGACGTGCGATGTTCTGATCGAGATTCTTCGCTTCAACATCTACTAAAGCGGATTGAATGACTTGGTCGATTTCTGGTGCTACCGTTTTGACACCACCTTTTAGTTTTGCCTCATAACTCGTCTTGACCATCTTCCAATCCATTGCTTGTCCGTCTTTCGCTTTGTCGAGTTCTGCTTTGATCGAGCTGTAGATCGTCAATTCATCTATCAATGTCGTTGCAGCGATTCCAGCATCCGCTGATTTCGTTTCTGTCGACTGCTCTTCTTTCGGTACAGTCGTATCGGTTGCGTTCGAACCGCAGGCAGCTAAGATGCCAGCTAACATAAAGATCGAAGCTACTTTTATGCGCTTTTTCATAATCGTGACCTCCTACAAAAGTGATAAGAAGTTTCTATCATGTAGTTGTTTTCAGAAATCTGAACGTAAGGAGAATAATTCATATTTTTAATTGAACTTTAAATAAAAAACGGCTTTGGAATAAGAATCCAAAGCCGTCCAAAATCAAAAATCAGAACTGTTCATACAGTTTTGTCAAATACGTATAGACTTCGTCCGATGCTTGGAACATCATGACAGAATGTCCGAAGATCGCTGCTGGATTGAAGCCGTGATCCAGATCAATTGTCGATGCGATCGTGACATCACGGTCGCTATCGAGAACGACGCGGAAGTATTTGAACTCTTGGTTGAAATCGTTAATGGCATTAAGAATCGGAAGATCCTCGACACCATCTGGTACGTGTGTCACCGTACGAGCGAACAATTCGACATCTGTCGTCGTCTTACTGAAGACGATCATCATCATCGGTTCTGCTCCTGCAGGTGTTTTTTCTTGTGTCATGAAGAAGACGTGTGTCTCATTCTCACGTGCTTCCATTGGAATGCCTTTTTCAACGAGGAAAGCTTGGAAAGCTTCTAAGTGTTGTTGCTGTTGTGGCGCGATTCCTTGTTCGTTTGTTTCGGGTTGACGATCTTGGTGAATCGGTGTCACTTTATTGTTCTCGTTTGATTCGTTCGAGTTACGTTCCTGGTCCATTGCAAAATCCCCCTTTATATACTATAGATTTAGTTTCAAGCATTTCAGAAGGAAATGCAACTAATGTCCGTTCAGATAGGAAGAAAATACAAAACGAATGGGATATGTCATATCTGTGAAGCCGCAAGCAACTGACTTGAAAATACATACCTAACAGGGTATATTGAGTGGCAGATAGAAAATCGAGGAGGAATCATCAGATGAAAACGATCATCGTAGGCGGCGTCGCTGGTGGCGCTACGGCTGCAGCACGACTGCGTCGGATTGACGAAACGGCAGAAATCATTTTGCTTGAACGAGGAAAAGAGATTTCGTTCGCGAACTGTGGACTGCCTTACTATATCGGAGATGTCATCAAAGATCGCAATAAATTACTCGTCCAAACGCCAGAAGGCATGCATGCACGGTTTAATTTAGATGTCCGCAATTTGTCGGAAGCGATTCGGATCAACCGTGAAGCGAAGACAGTCACGATCCGCAACGTCGAAACGGGTGAAGAATACGATGAATCGTACGATCATCTGATTCTTTCTCCAGGTGCAAAACCGATTCGTCCGAACATTCCGGGATTGAGTGATGCATCGAACGTCTTTACGTTACGGAATATTCCAGATACGGACCGAATGCGGGAATACGTCGATACGACGCGTCCGGATAAAGCACTTGTCATCGGCGGTGGTTTCATTGGTCTCGAGATGGCGGAAAATCTCGCTGAACGTGGGGCGCACGTCACCCTCGTCGAGATGGCGAATCAAGTCATGGCTCCAATTGACCCGGAAATGGCAGCGATCGTTCATGAACATCTTCGTGCGAAAGGTGTCGAGTTGATTCTAGAAGATGGCGTTGCTCGTTTTGAAGAGGCAGGTCGTCGTGTCGTCTTAACGTGCGGACGCGTGATTGAGACAGAGATGAATATTCTATCGATTGGTGTTGCACCGGAGAACACGCTCGCAGCAGATGCTGGTTTAACACTTGGAATCAAACAGACGATTCAAGTCGACGACCAACTGCGGACATCCGATCCATCAATCTTTGCGATCGGTGACGCGATTGAAGTCAAAGATTATATCACGAAGGAAGCGACACATGTTCCGCTCGCATGGCCGGCAAACCGTCAAGGACGCCTCGTTGCTGACATCATCGCAGGACGCGATGTCCGGTACAGCGGCACACTCGGAACAGCGGTAGCAAAAGTCTTCGACTTGACAGTCGCTTCGACCGGCAACAACGAAAAACGGTTACGTCAGCTCGGTCTACGTTATGAAGCTGTGCACCTGCATCCGGGATCGCATGCGGGGTACTACCCAGGGGCGAGTCCAATTTCGATGAAGTTACTATTTGATCCGATCGAAGGAACGATCTACGGAGCGCAGGCAATCGGTATGACAGGAGTCGAGAAACGGATCGATGTCCTCGCGACAGCGATCAAAGGTGGATTGACAGTGCTTGATCTACCAGATCTTGAACTATCATATGCACCGCCGTATAGTTCAGCGAAAGATCCGGTCAACATGGCAGGATATATTGCGTCGAACATCGTTCTTGGTGACAGTGCGAACGTTCATTGGCACGAAATTGACGCGATCGTCGCCAATGGCGGCTTATTACTCGATGTCCGTGAACCATCGGAAAACGAGTTAGGCGCGATTCCGGGATCGGTCAATATCTCGTTACCGACGTTACGTGAGAAGTTGACTGATCTGCCGAAGGATCAAACGATCTATGTGACATGCCAAGTCGGATTACGTGGATATGTTGCGAGCCAACTATTGCAACAACACGGTTATGATGTGAAAAACTTAAGCGGCGGCTACAAAACATGGTCGGTCGTCCATCGTGATCAAGAAGCGCGAAGCCAAGTGAAGGAGGAGACAGCTGTGACGGTAACGGAGCGTGAGCCGAAAACGAAGACTACACCGGAACAAGTGACGCTGCTCGATACGTGCGGCTTACAGTGCCCAGGTCCAATCTTAGAGCTGAAAACAAAAATCGATCAGATGACGGACGGCGAGCAAATTTTCGTTAAGGCATCGGATCCAGGATTCTTGCCGGATGTTCAAGCATGGGCGAAAAAACTAGGTCACACGGTCCATTCAGCTGAAATGAATCAGGGAGTCGTCGAGGTCTTGCTTGAAAAAGGGCAAGGGGAGACACCTGCTGCAGCACCGGTTCAAGTCAATCCGGCAGATGATGCGACGATGGTCGTCTTCAGTGGTGATCTTGATAAAGCACTTGCCTCTTTCGTCATTGCGCAAGGTGCACAAGCGATGGGGAAACAAGTGACGATGTTCTTTACGTTCTGGGGCTTGAACATCATTCGAAAACCGGATGCTCCTGCCGTCGAGAAAGCCGGTATTGAGCGGATGATGGGGATGATGATGCCGAAACACGCCGGGGAACTGCCACTCTCGAACATGAATATGGCAGGTGCTGGTCAAAAAATGATGAAAAAAGTCATGAAGGATAAACAAGTCGATGCGCTCGAGACGATGATGGCAAAAGCGCAAGCGGCGGGTGTCCGCATGATTGCCTGCACGATGTCGATGGATATCATGGGCATTAAGAAAGAAGAACTCCTCGACGGCATTGATTACGGTGGTGTCGCGAGTTATCTCGGCGCAACAGATGGTGCTAACCTGAATCTGTTCATCTAATAAAAGAATTAACTATGTGAACGTGTTAAACCTGACATCTGATGTGAGGTTTAACACGTTTTTTATGTTCTGAGTTATAAGTGAGTTTGATTTTTCAAAAAAAATTGCGTATGATAAATCACATGTGAAAAAAACTTACATACAAATAGAGAGAAAAGATGGATGAAAGTGAGGAGTTTTGATGGAAAAGGAATTAATGAGGTTAGTGAATAGAGTCAGTGATTTGTTATGGACAAATGTATTGATCACACTGCTAGTCGTGTTAGGTATTTATTTTACACTTCGAATGCGGTTCGTTCAATTCCGGATGATTCCGGAGATGGTTCGCTTATTGTTCCAAGGAACAGATGATGGAAAAGACGGTGTCTCTCCATTTCAAGCATTCGCAATCAGTACGGCAGCGCGTGTTGGTACCGGAAACATCGCGGGTGTAGCGGCTGCAATTGCACTAGGTGGTCCAGGAGCAGTTTTTTGGATGTGGTTGATTGCCTTAATTGGATCGGCATCAGCATTCGTTGAAAGTACACTTGCTCAGATTTATAAGGTACGTGACGGAAAAGAATGGCGTGGTGGTCCAGCCTATTACATGGAAAAAGCGCTTGGACAACGGTGGTTAGGAATCGTCTTTAGTGTTCTGATCACGATCTCATTTGGTTTTGTCTTCAACTCTGTCCAATCGAATACGATTTCCTTGTCACTGCAAAGTCAATATGGTGTGGATAAGATGTGGATTACGGTCGGATTGGTCGTCTTGACGGCACTGATCATTTTTGGTGGTGTTCGTAGTATTGCGACAGTCGCTTCGTTTATGGTTCCAATCATGGCAGGTGGTTATATCCTGATCGCCCTGTATATCATGGTGACGAATCTTGAAGTATTACCGAACGTCTTTAAATTGATTTTCCAAGAAGGATTATTCGAATTTAAGACACTAGCAGGGGGAGCAATCGGAGCGGCCGTTTTAAATGGTATTCGTCGCGGTTTGTTCTCGAACGAGGCCGGTATGGGTTCGGCACCGAACGCAGCAGCAACGGCTGAAGTCTCCCACCCGGTCAAACAAGGCTTGATTCAATCATTCGCGGTCTTCGTTGATACGTTGATGGTCTGTTCGGCGACAGCGATGATTGTTCTCGTCAGTGGTGTTCCGACAAAAGATGCGAATGGAGATGCCTTAGCCGGTATTGATTTAGCGCAAGGGGCACTTGCGTCGCAAGTTGGATCACTTGCGACAGGATTCATGGCACTTGCCATCTTCCTCTTTGCCTTTAGTTCTGTCGTTGGAAACTACTATTACGGTGAATCGAACATCACGTTCATCCGTGACAATAAACAAGTCATGATGGCATACCGTGCACTCGTCCTCGTCATGATCGTCTTCGGTTCACTTGTCGAGTCGGCTAGTCTCGTTTGGGCTTTAGCGGACATCTGTATGGGACTGATGGCAATCGTTAATCTATATGCGATTTTCCGCCTCGCAAAAATCGCGAAGCTTGCGCTCGATGATTACGTGACACAACGAAAAGCAGGAAAAGAGCCGCGTTTCTATGCGGATTCAATTCCGAACTTGCCAGGAAAACATACGCTTGAAGCATGGCATGGGTCAGAAGAAGACGAAAAAGCGATCTAAGAAAAGAGAGTCAGAGAAATCTGGCTCTTTTTTTTGTATAGAACGAATTTAAAAAGGGAATACAGAGTACAGAAGGGAGGGGGAGAATGGAAAACGTACATTTCGTTCGCGTCACGGATGCGGTCTGGGAGTCGTTCGGAAACGATCCCCACATCATCATGGACTGGATATTATTCATTCATGAGACACAACCCGACCATGAACAATTGTTTGCCCTCGAACAAACGAATGCCATCTACCATTTGATGAATCAAATCGATATCTATATTGATCAGGACACGCACTATAATCTAGGGCGAGCGATCATTGGTGAAGAGTTGATCGTCAATGAGGAAAAAGCGGCAATCGTCGGTATTCTTCCTTTACCGCTTTTGATCATTTCCGCTGAAGTGATGCGAAACTTCGATCAACGGGCACTCGCTTCGATTCATGATGAAGCTGGAATACCGGGCGAATTCGAATATGTCTGGGAGCAGTTCGCCGATCTGCGTGCCTATTTTCAAAAGGCAGAAGAAGCGGAAGATACGATTTTAATTTATTACGTATGACTAGTACCATCTATAAAAAAGAGACCTGCTTCCAAGTCGTCGACTGGAAACGGGTCTCTTGTCGTTCATCTAAATCAAGATGACTTCACATGGAAATCACTCTTTTTACAATAACTTTTAGATTAAAAATCGATTTCGTCTGGATCCGGTCCGAGGCGGACATCCGTTGCTAGACGATCAATTTTCTCAAGATCATCGGCATCGAGTTGGAAATCAAAGACGTCGAAGTTTTCTGCAATGCGTTCTGGTGTGACGGATTTTGGAAGAGCAACGATACCGTTGTCGAGGTGCCAGCGCAAGACGACTTGTGAAGGTGTCTTACCATGCTTCTCTGCGATTTCCTTGAAATCGTTGATTTCGAGGAATTTCCCTTGCATGAGTGGACTCCATGCTTCGACTTGGATGTTGTGATCTTGCAAGTATTCGTGCAGTTCGTGTTGCGGCAATTGTGGATGCAATTCGACTTGGTTGATCATTGGTGCCATCAAGCCCTCTTCTGCCAATGTATCGAGGTGATGTTCCTTGAAGTTCGAGACACCGATCGCTTTGATCTTGCCTGCTTCATAAAGTTCAACCATTGCTTTCCACGCTTCGATATAGCCTTCGACTGGCCAGTGGATCAGGTAGAGGTCAAGGTAGTCTGTTTCGAGACGTTCGAGCGATTCTGCGAATGCTTCCTTCGTCCGACCGGCACGAATATCATCGTTCCAGACTTTCGACGTTAAGAAGAGATCCTCACGTTTCACGCCGCTTTCTTTGATTCCTTTTGCGACACCGCGCTCGTTTTTATAGACAGCAGCTGTATCGATATGACGATAGCCGACACGTAGTGCTTCAGCAACAGCAGCGGGTGCTTCTGTTTCTTCGTCTACTTGCCAGACACCGAATCCGATTTGGGGAATCGTAATACCGTTTGAAAGTTTTGCGTATTGCATGTGTTACTCCTCCTCATAAAACGTAGTTTAGATTTGCTCGTTTAGTTTAGCACGAACGAACGAAACCGTCCGTTTCCATGCTCATGGAGGAATAGAATGGGTTAAAATAAAAGAGAATTCATCACATCTGACCGTATGTCAGAAAGAGGGGGAGAAAGGATGGCTCAAAAGAATAAAAAGCTATCAAAGGGAGCTTGGCTTAGTATTAGTGCCTTGTTGGTCACGCAAGCAGTTAGCCTATTTTTCAGTGCACGAAAATCAGGACGTAACCCGTGGGTATGGGGAGGCGCGGGACTCCTTCAGTTTCCACTTCCAGCAATCGCGTATTTGATTTTAGAACGACAAGCGAAGCAGAAAAAATAATGAAACAGGTCCGATCACCATGATCGGACCTGTCGTTGGTTAAGAAGAGATTTTTTCCTGTTGAGCAACTGATTTTTTCGGACGTGGGAAACCAAAGATGATGGCAATCGATCCACAGACGAAGAGCAGGAACGGATAGAACAGATACGGAATCAGTTCTGGTGAAGCTGTCTTCGTCAACTCTGCTGCGATCAGCAGTTGTGCCCCATACGGAATGATGCCTTGAATACCACAAGAGAAGATATCAAGAATACTCGCTGATTTCTTGCGGTCGATTTCATACGTATCAGCGATTTCAGCCGCGAGTGGTCCAGCGACGAGAATCGAGATCGTATTGTTCGCCGTTGCGAGGTTCGTCGCACTGACGAGTGCTGCCATACTGAATTCAGCACCGCGACGCTGTGAAATCTTGCGCGTCAACGTCTCTTTCAAGTAGGCGATTCCGCCATTGAACGTGATCAAACTGACGAGACCACCCATGAGGAGTGTCAAGATGGAAATCTCTGCCATGCCCATCATTCCTTCAGACATCGAAAGGACGAACCCACTTAAGCCAAAGCTACCGTCGATCATACCGATGATTCCAGTAAGCAATGTGCCACCGACGAGAACAAGAATGACATTGACACCAAATAGTGCAAGGACGATGACGGCGAGATACGGAATTAATTTGTAGAACTCGAATGCTTTAGCTGCTGCCGCATCGCCAGAACCAGAAACGAACGCGAGTAAGATGACCGTTAAGACGGCAGCCGGGAGAACGATCATGAAGTTCGTCCGGAATTTATCGCGCATGTTCGTTTTTTGTGTCCGAACGGCAGCGATTGTCGTATCCGAGATGAACGACAAGTTATCACCGAACATCGAACCACCAACGACTGACGCTGCTGCGATCGCAACGTTGATACCTGTTGCTTCATGAATACCGAAGGCAATCGGTGCGAGAGCGGCAATCGTTCCTGTCGAGGTACCCATTGCCATCGAGATGAATGCTGCGATAACAAATATCCCACTCATCAGGAGTGAAGGAGGTAAGAACGTCAAAGCAGCATTGACAGTTGCTTCAATTGCGCCGATCGCTTCCGCTGTTCCAGAGAACGCACCGGCTAATAAGAAAATGAAGACCATGATCATGATATCAGGATTTCCGGCACCGGTTGCGATACGTTCGACCGTTTGATTGATCGATCCTTTCGTCATGATTGCAGCAAAGATCAACGCGATCAAAGCGGCGATCAGAATCGGAAATTTGTAAAAATCGTCATAGAAGATACCGGCTCCGATGAAGAGGACCAGGAATACGACGAGCGGAAGCAGTGCCCATTTGTTAGGCGTAATCGTTTCTTTCATTGTTGATACCTCATTTCTCAAAGATACAAAAAAAGACCCCTTCGCAAGAAAGAAGGAGGTCTTTATGAAATAAAAAGACGCTCTTCTTATCTCTCAAGCTTTCGCTTGCTGGATTTGGCACAGTACGAATCAAATCGTCGCCGCTGCCGAAACATCATTGGGCCAGTCCCTCCGTTTCTCGCGATAAAAAGAAGTCATTCAATTGTTGTAAAACACGTTTCTTACCGTACCGCATTGAGTAACGCGTGTCAACTGTACTTTACTGAAGTGCCTGTTCTAACGTCTGGACGTTTTCTTCCATCAATTTGAAATACGAGCTATTTTGTTGCGATTTCGTCACCGACTCGAGGTTATGGATCGTCACGGATTTAGCTCCGATTTCTTTTTGGATGACACGCGCAACCTTTGGTGAAACCGTTTCTTCGAACGCGACGTATTTCAAATCATGCATCCGCGCTCTTTTTCAAAAAGCAGCCAGTTGCTTTTGTGACGGTTCATCGGAAGGGGAAATTCCGGCGATTGGAAGCTGCGTGAAACCATATCGTTCGGCGAGGTAACCGTAAGCTGCATGTGTGACGAGAAGTTCTTTTTTTGATCCGTCAGCGACGGCTTGCTTGAACTCTTTATCGAGTGCGTCAGCTTGCTGATCGAACGCTTTCAAGTTTTTTTCGAATGTTGCTTTGTCTTTTGGTACTTCTTTTGATAAGGCGACTGTGATAGAACGTGCCATTGCTTTGGCGTTGACAGGATCAAGCCAGACGTGTGGATCGTATTTTCCATGATCGTGTTCTTCCTCTTCGTGAGCATGTTCATCAGTTGCGTGATCATCGTGCCCTGCTTCTTCGTGCGCATGCTCATCTTCTGTATGTCCCTCTTCTTCATGTGCGTGAAGCGTAGCATCCGATTCCAGCAAAGTGACATCCTTACTCGTCTCGACGAACCGGACGTCCGTGCCTTTTAGACTCTCTTGGATTTTTTTTGAATAGGGTTCAAGTGTCGTACCCGTCAAAAGGAAAAGGTCACCTTTGGCAATCTCAGTGAGTTGCTTTGACGTCGGTTCATAGGAGTGCGGATCTGCTCCAGGTGGGACGATCATCTTGACGTTGACTTGATTACCACCGATTTCACGGGCAATGGCAGCTGTTGCGAACGTCGATGTATAGATTTCCGTCTTTTTATCATCTGAAGTCGATGAATCGGTGTTTGATCCACAAGCTGCGAGGATACTTGCGCTCGCGAATGCGACCGTTAAAGCAGGAATGATTTTTTTCATTATATGTTACCTCCGTTATTAAAACGTAATTATTCCGATTTGGACTTTTTCACTATAGCGGAACGTTTGAGAAGCGTCAAGTACGAATACCGAGACGTTCGACTTCTTTTAAAACGGGGTAAAAGGATAAAAAAGTGAAGGAATTGGTACGTCTTTTGGAGGTGATCAAGTGAAACGTGAAACTGCATGCATGGCTATGGGGGGGGAGCTGCATTACTAACGACGGCAGCTGCGGGAGCAAGTATCTGGAATAATTACGGTGCATTACTTCGGTGGACTGAACCCGCCTTGCCAATCACAGAAAAAAAACAACTCGCACCGCGGACACTCACTTACAAACAAGTGGGAGACCGTACCTTACAACTCGATCTCTATTATCCGCCGGGGGAAGGACCGTTTCCGGTCGCGATCTACGCGCACGGTGGCGCATTCGTTCGTGGAGAGCGCGAGGATATGTTCTGTTTTAGCCCGATCGTTGATCGCCTGCTTGAACTTGGGGTTGCTGTTTGTAGTATCGATTATCGTCTGTTTGAAGAAGGGAGTTATTTTCCGGATAATCTCGAAGATGTAAGGGATGCCTTATGCTTTTTGAACAAAGAAGCAGAAGATCTTCGCATTTTAAGAGGACGGATGATGGTATGGGGAGACTCAGCCGGAGCTGCACTCATGCTGACGACGGCACTTGCCCCATCTGCTTTCGTTGGTGAGCGCGATGAACGACACATGCCATTGATTAGTGGTGTCATTGCCTTATATCCACCGACGAATTTTTTATTGTTTACTTTCATTCAGACCTGGATCGCTCACATTAAGTTTTATAAAGGTGGACGGGAAGAATGGCGCAAGCTCATGACCCACGTTTCACCTGTGACGCATCTCTCGTCAGACGCCCCACCGATCATGCTCCTACATGGCAAAAAAGATCCAATCGTTCCGTTTTCCCAAGCTCTTCACTTCGTTGAAAAAGGAGCCGATGTCGGAGCTGATGTCCGTTTGTTTTCTTTTCCGAACGGTACCCACTCACTTGCTAGTTTTGCACAGACAGAAAATCCATTGAAAATTGAACGACTGCTCGAACGAATTGAACGCTTCACTTGTCAGGTGTTGTTATTGCCACCGCGACAACTTCCCGATGAAAAACATGATACAATCAGTCATATTTCTTGAATGAAGGAGACAGAGGCATGACTGACTGAAATTTGTTTAGTGCGACATGGTCAGACGGATTGGAACTTAAATGAACGAATCCAAGGAAGAGAAGATATCCCGTTGAATGCAACAGGAAAAAGACAAGCGGAACTCAGCGCCGCTTATCTAGCCAATGAAAAGTGGGATGTCTTGCTAGCAAGCCCGTTGTCTCGCGCTGTTGAGACAGCAGAAATCATCGGACGTGCGGTCAGATTGACGATCACAGCGACCGATGACCGACTCGTCGAACGTGAATTTGGTGCTGCTTCCGGTGAACCGGTTGCGTCGATTTATGAAGCTGTTCAAGCGAACGATACGAAACGTGTTCCGGGTCTTGAAACGGAACAAGCGATTCAGGATCGCGTATTCGAAGCATTACAGGAAGTGACACGAACGTATGAGGGGAAACGAATCTTAATCGTCTGTCACTCGCATACGATCAAAGCAGCCTTATCGTCGATTGATGAGACATTCAGTTACCGGACACCTTTGAAAAATGCATGTGCGAATTATATCCAATATACGGACCACTATACGATTGATCGAATCAATGTAGCGGATCACATCACGGACGAAGTCGAAAAACCTTAAGAAATCGGTGTTTCTGGATGTTCTGCTAGATACTGTTTAAATGTTTCTTTAGCGATACTCGTGATATGTGCACCGCGTTTTGAACGACGATCCTTGTATTCTTGGACGAGTTCCTCACCAGCGAATCCATCCTCGACGACTTCACGTAAGATCGATTCGGATAAATCATTCTTCATCATGACCATCTTACCAGTGAAGACATAGGAGACGTGTTCGCTTAAGGCAGTCCGTTCAAGAGGCGTGACGATCATCGCGGCAGGGTCATTATCGGGTCGTGAGATCGTGATTTCAATCAAAGCACGTAAATGTTTTGTGAACAATTCATCGACGATCGGCTGATCGCTCGAAGGAACGACGATTTCTGCGACCCATTGTGCCGTTTGTTCGGTACTGACCGTTAGTCCGTCTTGAATGGCGACGGGAATCGTCGTATCACGTCCTGACTCGTCCATTAAAATGCGCAATGTGCATAATTTAAAGGTTTTCATGAAAAAATGCCCTCCCTTGATCGCTTACGATTTTTCTACAGTATACAGTGAGGAATGGGGGACGGGAAACTTTTCCTGACGAAATTCGTGTGAACTATGTTTAAATAAGACTAGATATTACTAACAGGAGGATCGTTCATTATGCCGCAAGTACTCATTGGAATATTAGGAATCCTGGGTATTGTCTTACTTGCCCACCATATCATCATGTATTGGCATGCTGAACCGACAGACCGCCCGACGCTTGCATATCGCATTGCGCTCCTGATTGCCTGTTTGCTACTCATTAGTGGAAGTGATCATTTAATCAGTATTTTTTACGCGGATTCCTTAGCAGAATTCGGTCAACGCATAACGTATATCGTCTTTATCGGAGGTGCGCTTGGTTTCGCGTGGTACTTTCGTAAGAAGATGGAACAAGCGCCAACAGAAAGAAATGACACCTGTCGGAAACGAAGCAGGATTAACATGAGAAAAGCGCCGTTCATCCTGAGGGAGGAAGAACGGCGCTTGTTTGTGCGTCTTATTTTAAACCACTCGCGAGTCGTGTCTCCCGAATCATGTCGAGTTTGAGTTTCCAGAGACGGTCACTGAATGTGACGGCATAAATCTCTGGCAAACGGAGACGTTTGTACTCCTCCCAAAGACGACCAATCTGCGTTTCATGGAAGTGACGGATCTCTTCGATCGTTGGAACTGTATAGATTAACTCTCCATCTTTGAAGATCGGTTCAAGCAAGCGTTCGACCTTGAACTGCTCTACACGGTTACGGAACGATGGGTCCCGGACGTCGATGAGATCGACGGCTTCAAGTGTCGATGGATCCTCATCCATCAACGTCACGTAATCCCCTTTAAACTTATCCGTCACCGGATCGATGATGCGATAGACTTCCTTGATGTGTGGTGTCGTCGTCTTGGCTTTTGACGAGGACACTTTGATGACAGGCGTGAGTTCGCCGTCTACTTCACGTGCGACCAGTTTATAGACCATTCCGAGAGCGGGTTGCTCGTAAGCTGTAATACCACGTGTTCCGACGAGGAACGTATTCGCTTGGGCGCCTTGGATGCGCAAATCTTGGATGACGTACTCATCGATCGAGATCCCCTGACAAGACGATGTCGACTTCTGGGAAGCCGGCTTCGTCAAGCATGTTACGAGCACGTTTTGACAAATAAGATAAGTCACCAGAATCGATCCGGATTCCGCGCAGTTTATGTCCTTTGGCTTGGAGTTCCTTTGCGACCGTGATGGCATTCGGCAGACCACTCTTGAGTGTGTCATACGTATCGACGAGTAACGTCGATTGATCCGGATAGTGAGAAGCAAATGTCCGGAATGCTGTTAGTTCATCATCATGGAATTGAATGTCGGCATGTTCCATCGTTCCGCCACATGGGATTCCGAAATCGCGTCCTGCTGAAGCAAGACTTGTGACGTCAAAACCAGCGAGGTACGAAGCACGCGTTCCGAAGTAAGCAGCATCGATGCCTTGCGCACGTCGGGCACCGGCTTCAAGAAACTTCGCACGGGGTGCCGATTGACGAATGCGTGCGTACTTCGTCGCGATGAGTGATTCATGGTTCGCGATGTTCAAAATCGCGGTCTGTAAGAGTTTCGCTTCAAAAATTCGTGCCTCGATCCGAATCAATGGTTCGTTCGGGAAGACGATCTCACCTTCTTTGACACTGGAAATCGAACCGTTGAACTTGAATTGACGCAGTTCATCCTTGAATTCATCTGGGAAGCCGATCATCTCTTGCAAGTACGTGATGTCTTCTTCCGTGAAACGGAGTGTTTGAATGTACTCGATGATGTTCTCAAGACCCGCAAAGACGACATACCCTCCTGCAAACGGATTCGAACGGTAGTAGACATCGAAGACGGCACGTTCATTGTGACGTCCTTCTTTCCAGTAGATATACATCCACCGTGGTAAGTATAGATCGGTATGGAGTGCAAGATTACGTTGTAACATAACGGACAAATCCCTTCTTATTCGCCGACGACTTCTGCGCCGATCGATTGTTTAAAGTGTGTAAGCGCCCAGTCGTGACCCGTCGCGTTAAAGCTTGCGACCGCATCGGCATGGACGACGATATGATATCCGAGATTGTAGGCATCAACAGCTGTATGAAGGACACAGATGTCCGTACAGACGCCAACGAGGTGGACTTCGCGGATACCACGTTCACGCAAGCGTAAATCAAGGTCCGTCCCGGCGAACGCACTGTAACGCGTCTTATCAATGATGTGATCAGCGACACGTGCCATGGCTGCGACTTTCCCAAACAAATCACGTCCATGTGTTCCGCGAATATTATGCGGCGGGAAAAGGACAGTTTCCGGATGGAACGTATCACCTTCCTCATGAATATCGTTGGCAATGACGACGTAGTCCTCTGTTGAAAATTCCTCCATCAATGTAGCGATCCGGTCTTCAATCGCCTGTCCTGGTTTTCCACAAGTCAGCTTCCCTTCGTCAGCAACGAAGTCGATCGTGTAATCAATGACAATCAGAGCGCGCATGTGCGTGAGCCCCTTTCGGTTTTGAATTAGTGTTCTCTTTCACATTGTACTCTATCTCACATAGAAGGCGAAAGGAAGAAATCGGATACAAACAGGTATAGAGAAGTAATAGAATGGGGTATAAAGTATAGGACGAAAATGATAGTAGAGGAGGAGAAAGGGATGGCTAGGTTGAATGAGTATGAAGTGGAAGAGCGTCTTGAACGATTGCAGGATTGGAGTATCGTCGATGATGAAATCGTCCGAACGTATACACTTCCATCGTTTCCTGCTGCACTGGATTTCGTACAGGAAGTCGGGAGTATCGCCGAAAACTTGAATCATCATCCACGGATCGTGATTGACTATAAAAACGTCACACTTGCGGCGACGACTCATGATGAAAATGGATTTGACGAAAAAAAGACTTTCAACTTGCGGAGGCCTGTGATGCCATCTAAACTTTCGATCACATTCGGTAGCGGTTCGTTTGTTGAACAAATTCGTTCTCGGGACGCTCACATTCGTGTTGCTAGCGGAAGCGGTGACGCTATCCTCTGGATAGAGACGGACTCGAAATCACCTTTTCAAAGTGGCAATACCTACACGTTGCTCGAATCACGTGGAAATTTTTCGGATGAAGGCAGTCTCTTCTACTGGTCGATTCCGGCAGATCAAAATAGCGGAGATTTATTCGTACATCAAGTGATGTCGAATCCAAAAGTCATTGGAGCAGAATATGGTGGCTTCCAGGCTTTTCGGATTGGACGTGTCGAGAAGGGGACGGATCTCGTCTTATTGATTCAGTTCCATGAGACAAGCGACGGGGCTCGTTATGCAAAATCAGTTGAACGTCTCACGGTAGACCAGTATGCTGAAGAGGCAGGGAAGTCGTTCGCGCCTTCTCCCGTCATGAAAACGGTATAAAATCGTACCACCAACACAAATGAGTGAGATGCAGGGGGACTAACAGATGAAGAAGAACTATTTTGTCGTAGCAACACTTGGTGGCGCACTTGTCGGCGCTACTTTATCACTACTGCATAAAGATACGCGTCAAGCGCAGTTCACGGCAGTGAAACGAACATTCAGTGGCGCAGGAACACAATTGTCTGCTGTCAAACAAGATCCGAAAGGACGCTTTGAGGAATTAAAAGCACTTTATACGGATAATCAGGAGACGATCCATAACTTGATTGATGATGTGAAGGACTTGGCAGAAGTTCTACGCAAATAATCAAAAAAAGGACTTACGCATGTAGCGTAGTCCTTTTTTTGTATGCTGGTTTATAGGTAACGGAAGAATAATCCGAGTACAGCAAAGGCGATGATGACATAGAAGAAGATACGACCCAACTGCCCAGAACCGCTTACGAAGACAGGACCACCACTTGTCCGACGACCCGTTTGGAACGGACGTGTGAATGGCACGGCACGGCGCGGTTGCCGAAGACGAATCCGAAAAGGAATCCGAGGACGAAACCGTACAAGTGACCGAAGACAGCGACGTTCGATCCAAGTAACGTAAAGACTGCCGTGACTGCAGTGAAGATATACACAAGCCGTGTATCGTCTGCCATGATGACCGTCCGTTTGAAGCGACTCAAGTAGACATAAAAAACCAAGCAGACCAAGAATGGCGCCAGATGCTCCAGCTTGTCCATAGAATGGTTCATTGATTTTCGTGAAGTACGTCAAAACGTTCGCGAGCGTACCGACGAGCAAATAAAAGGCAGCAAATCGACCATGACCAATCATCCGCTCGAGTGGTGGAGCAAAGATGACAAGGGCAAACGTATTGAACGCAATGTGCCAAAAATCATAATGCAAAAAGGACTTACGCATGTAGCGTAGTCCTTTTTTTTGTATGCTGGTTTATAGGTAACGGAAGAATAATCCGAGTACAGCAAAGGCGATGATGACATAGAAGAAGATACGACCCAACTGCCCAGAACCGCTTACGAAGACAGGACCACCACTTGTCCGACGACCCGTTTGGAACGGACGTGTGAATGGCACGGCGCGGTTGCCGAAGACGAATCCGAAAAGGAATCCGAGGACGAAACCGTACAAGTGACCGAAGACAGCGACGTTCGATCCAAGTAACGTAAAGACTGCCGTGACTGCAGTGAAGATATACACAAGCCGTGTATCGTCTGCCATGATGACCGTCCGTTTGAAGCGACTCAAGTAGACATAAAAACCAAGCAGACCAAGAATGGCGCCAGATGCTCCAGCTTGTCCATAGAATGGTTCATTGATTTTCGTGAAGTACGTCAAAACGTTCGCGAGCGTACCGACGAGCAAATAAAAGGCAGCAAATCGACCAGAACGTTGCCGTGACGACACGCCACCATTCACCTTGCCCGATTAAGAGATTAATTGCTGCGCCTGCACTTAAGGGAGAGAACGTCAGATTAAGGAGTCCACCTAACTGTTCGATGACAAACAGGGCGACTTGGATTAAAATGAACAACGAAACGACCGGATAAGAACGTGTGAACGTTTGTAGATTTTCCGTTCGACTAAACATGACAACACCTCGCTTCATCTTCATTCTATATGAAGATGGCGAAGAATAGAACTGTGGAGGCGTCTCGGATGATTTATGGAATTGGGATCGATTTAGTCGAACTAAATCGAATCGAGCAAACGCTCGAGCGACAGCCACGTTTTGCAGGAAGAATTTTGACGCAGGCAGAACAGGAACGATTTCAATCGCTTTCAGGACACCGGCAAATTGAGTACCTGGCAGGTCGCTTCGCCGCAAAGGAAGCGTTCGTTAAAGCATTTGGAACCGGTGTCGGAAAAGAGGTTTCCTGGCAGGACGTCGAAGTTTTAAACGATGAGACCGGACGACCGATCATGAGCGGACCATTCGATGGCGTCATCCATGTCTCGATTACACATTCAGAGCACTACGCGTCTGCGCAAGTCTTATTAGAGAAGAGGGATTAGGATGTATCGACCAACTTGGATTGAAATCGATCGGGAAGCGATCGCACACAATATACGCGAAATTAAAACACGAATGGGCGAGCAACAGGTGATGGCAGTCGTCAAGGCAGACGGCTATGGTCACGGTGCAGTGACAGTCGCTGAGATTGCCCTTGAAAATGGAGCTGACTTACTCGCTGTTGCGCTCCTTGAAGAAGCGATTGAGTTGCGAGAAGCGGGTATCCGAGCGCCAATTTTGATGCTTGAAGCTTTACTGCCGGAGCATGCGCCAGTCGCTTCGAATTACGATGTCGCCGTTCCTGTCTTTTCAGCCGATTGGCTCCAAGAAGCGAAACGGCATCTGACGGAAATCGATCATCTCCGTTTGCATATCAAGGTCGATACCGGGATGGGGCGACTCGGACTGCAGCATGTCGATGAGTTGAAGCATATTTTGGTTGAGTGTAATGATCTTGTCGAACTCGAAGGCATCTATACGCATTTCGCAACCGCTGACGAGCTGAACAGTCGATTGTTCGAACGTCAGCTCGAGACATTTTTATCCTATGTCGCGCTAGTACCGGACATTCGTTACGTACATTGTGCTAATTCAGCGGCAGCGATTCGCTTAGCGGGACAAGCGCCGTTTAACGTCGTTCGGGTCGGTATCGCGTTATATGGGGCGATGCCGTCGGATGAGATGGCAGGACATTATGAATTTTTAAAACCAGCGTTTTCACTGAAGAGTCGTCTGATGCAGGTCAAACAAGTCGAACCGGGTCAGACGATCAGTTACGGAGCGACTTATACGGCACCGACAGATGAATGGATCGGTACCGTTCCGATTGGTTATGCAGATGGCTGGTCACGCAAGTTTCAGGGCTATTCACTGATTGTAGACGGTCTACCGTGCGAAATCGTCGGTCGTGTCTGTATGGATCGCTTGATGATTCGTTTACCGCGAGAATATCCGATTGGAACGGAAGTCATCTTGATTGGAGAAGGGGCACCAATCGAGGAAGCGGCCCATTGGCTCGGGACGATCAACTATGAAGTTCTCTGTCAATTCTCGAAACGTGTTCCGCGTCAGTGATTCGAATAAGACATCAATAAGATGGCAAAAATATGTTATTTGTTTGAATTTTGATTGTATTTTCTGAATTCGACTGATATATTGAAGTAGAAAGTGAGTCGTTCGTTAAGGTTTCAGTGAATCTGGAGGTGCCATTATCTTGGTCCAACAACGGGAAATGCAGTTTGTTGAGCGAAATGTAGCGAAGGAGACGATTGGGATGAAGTCGAATCATACGACCGAAGAACGCAAGCGTCAGCTACGTGAGGAATTGAAGCGTGGTTACGAAGAAATGGCAGCAATCAATTTATCGATCGTAGGCGAAATGTTCCAGATTGAAACGGAGGCGGAGTTCTCACTCCTACGTCAAGTAAGCGGGGTGTAAGCTTTGATAGTCAAACGTGGCGACGTGTTTTATGCAAATTTGTCACCTGTGGTCGGATCGGAACAAGGGGGAGTTCGTCCCGTGCTTGTTCTACAAAATGATATTGGTAACCGATTCAGCCCGACAGTCATCGTGGCTGCGATCACGGCACAGATCGACAAAGCCAAACTACCGACCCATGTGGAAGTATATCGAGAGCGACACGGATTAGAACGTGATTCGGTCATCTTACTTGAGCAAATCCGTACAATTGATAAACGCCGTCTAACGGATAAAGTCACACATCTAGATCCGGACACGATGATGAAAGTAAATAGTGCCGTCGCAATCAGCTTAGGCTTGGTTGATTTTTAGGCACTTACATAGAAGCGCAACACAAGAAGAGTCGATACTAGCGTATACGACTTTTTTTGACCTCTTTTTTTAAAAATGGGTTTCAAAGTTTTCTCTTACGGGGAAACATACCCAAGTGACCTTTTTATAAAGGGAAGAGGTAGGATGAATAGCAAGACCACATAGACAGATTTTCCTTGAGGAGGAACTTGAAGATGGATTTAACAATTAAAACAGAGCAGCTAGACGGTCAGACGCATCTTTATATCGCAGGTGAGATTGATACGTATACGGCACCAAAGCTTCGCCAAGAATTAGTCCCGGCAGTCGAAACGAATGATGTCATCGTGCACTTGGATGAAGTTCATTATATGGATTCAACCGGTCTCGGTGTTTTTGTCGGTGCGCTCAAAGCAGCGAAAAAGAACGGTACGTCGTTCACGCTCGTTGGCGTCTCTGAACGTATCCGTCGTCTATTCGAGATCACAGGTCTTTCAAGCATCATTACAATTGATAGTGGTGTACGAGGTGGAACGCAATGAAGAACGAACAACTGAACATGACATTACCGGCCAAACCGGAATATGTAGCCATCGCTCGTTTGACGGTTTCAGGCGTCGCGAACCGAATGGGGTATACGTACGATGACATCGAAGATATCAAAATCGCTGTCTCAGAAGCATGTGCGAACGCTGTTCAACATGCGTACGAAGGAAAAGAAGATGGCAGCATCGCCTTGACTTGCAACGTCTATCCAGATGATCGTCTTGAGATCATCGTTAAAGATAACGGCATTACGTTCGATAAAGATGAGGTCAAACGCCAAAGTGAGCCGATTACGGACGCACACGATCTCGATTCCTTGCATGAAGGAGGACTTGGTATCTTGATGATCGAAGCATTGATGGATCAAGTAACGATCGAGAAAGCGAACGGCGTCACTGTCCATATGACAAAATATATGAATAGAGATGAGGTGGGTCAAAGTGCCAGCAAAGTCTCAACAACGCCATCACAGTGATGATGAAGTACTTCGACTGATTGATTTGTATCAGCAGGACGACCAAGATGAGGAAGTGCATGCGGCATTACTCGAGCGTTATTCAGACTTGGTAGAAGCTTTGGCCCGAAAGTTTTCGCGTGGTCGACCGATTCATGACGATCTCGTTCAGGTCGGTATGATTGGGTTACTCGCGGCGCTTCGTCGATTCGATAAGGAGTTTGGTCGCAGTTTTGAATCGTTTGCTGTTCCGACGATCATCGGAGAAATCAAACGTTTCATCCGCGATAAGACATGGAGCGTCCACGTTCCACGTCGCATTAAGGAACTCGGTCCGAAAATTAAGAAGGCAGTCGAGGAATTGACGACGGAGCTACAACGCTCTCCGCGCATCGATGAGATTGCTGCTCGCCTTGAAGTATCAGAAGAGGAAGTCCTTGAAACACTCGAGATGGGTAAGAGTTATCAAGCTCTCTCCGTCGATAGCTCGATTGAGGCAGATCAGGAAGGTAGTACCGTTACCTTGCTCGACCTCGTTGGTAATCAAGAGAATGGCTATGACTCTGTCGATCAGCGTCTGATTCTTGAAAAGGCATTTGCTGTCTTGACGGACCGCGAGCGTTCTATCCTCGAATGTGCCTATTATCGCAATATGAGTCAAAAAGAAACGGGAGAACTACTCGGCATTTCACAAATGCATGTGTCCCGTCTCCAACGACGTGCTTTGCAGAAGTTACGTGAAGCGATTAAAGTTGAACCAAATGAAGTATTCTCAAAAGACTGACCTCGTGTCAGTCTTTTTTCTTTTCCATGCATTCTTCGGTATAATGAATGAGAGGTGAAGCAGATGGAAAAGAGAATCGCAAGTGAATTGAATGTACGTCCTGCTCAAGTGAAGGCAGTCTTACAATTGACGGAAGAAGGCGGTACGATTCCGTTCATCGCCCGCTACCGGAAAGAACAGACAGGAGAACTCGATGAGGTCGCGATTAAAGCGATCCTCGATCGACATAAACAATTAACACAACTTGAAAGTAGACGAAGTGACGTCCTTGAAAAAATCGAGGAACAAGGTGTACTAACGCCGGAACTCCGTCGAACGCTTGAAGAAGCGACGACCTTACAACAAGTCGAAGATATTTACTTACCGTTTCGACCAAAACGTCGGACGAAGGCGGAAATCGCACGGGAAGCAGGGCTTGCGCCACTTGCTGACTGGTTACGCGACAAGTCTGCCTATGATGAAGCGACATTTCAGCGTTTGAGCGGTACACTCGATTCGGAAGAAGCACTTGCCGGAGCTCAATCAATCATCGCTGAGGAGTGGGGCGAACAAGCGACGGTGCGTGAGTTCATACGCAAGCAAATACGTCGTTCAGCAGAAATCGTCACGAAACAGAAAAAGGACGCAGTCGATGAAAAAGGTGTCTTTGCACAGTACTATGCTTACAACGAACGGATTCAACAGATTGTTCCGCACCGGATTCTTGCGATCAACCGTGCTGAGTCGTTGAAAATCGTCTCGGTGAAGGTCGTATTAGAGGAACAGCAGGTTTTACCAACGTTACTTCGTTCATATGCACAACTGGCGCCAAAGAAACGTGACATCGTCGAAGCGGCAATCACAACGGGGTATAAAAAATCCGTTTTTCCTGCTATCGAACGAGAAATTCGGAACGAACTGACTGAGAAAGCAGAACTTCAGGCGATTGACGTCTTCGGTAAGAACCTCCGTCAACTCTACATGCAGCCACCGATGAAAGGGAAAGTCATGCTTGGTCTTGATCCGGCTTATCGGACGGGGTGTAAGTGGGCGGTCATTGATCCGACGGGTGAGATGAAGGAAGTCGGTGTCATCTACGTGACGATGTCAGAGCAAAAAGCGAAAGAAGCGCGCCAAACCCTTTCAAAAGCTCGTCGACACGTATGGTATTGAATTGATTGCGATTGGCAATGGGACGGCTTCGCGGGAAACAGAAGCATTCGTTGCGGATTGGATGAAGGGGCAGAAAGATATTGCCTTTACGATCGTCGACGAGGCAGGGGCAAGTATTTATTCCGCTTCAGAGATTGCCCGAACGGAGTTTCCGGAGCTTCAAGTCGAACAACGATCCGCAATTTCGATCGCACGTCGCTTGCAGGATCCACTGGCAGAACTCGTCAAAGTCGATCCGCAATCTGTTGGTGTCGGTCAATATCAACATGATGTCTCGCAAACGAAATTGAAGGAGACGCTTGATTTTGTCGTCGAAACGGTCGTCAACCAGGTCGGAGTTGATGTCAATACAGCGTCAGAACCGCTTTTGAGTTACGTCGCAGGAATCACGAAAGCGACGGCGAAAAAAAAAAATCGTCGAACGTCGCTCAGAACTTGGAACGTTCAAGACGCGTCAGGAATTATTGAAAGTCCCTCGTCTTGGGGCAAAAGCTTATGAACAGGCAGCTGGATTCCTCCGGATCTTAGATGGAACGCATCCGCTCGACCGGACGCCAATCCATCCGGAGCAGTACAAAACAGTCGAAAGGTTATTCAAGACACTAGGTTTAACGCTCGATCAAGTCGGAACGGATGCACTCCGGGAACAATTGTCCACATTGGCATTACCGGAGATGGCACAGACGCTCGAGATCGGAGAGCCAACGTTACGTGACATCATCGAGGCGTTACAACGTCCGGGACGTGACCCGCGAGAAGCACTCGATAAACCGTTACTTCGCCAAGATGTTCTATCGATGGATATGATTCAAGTCGGGATGGAATTCCAAGGGACGATCCGTAATGTTCTTGATTTTGGTGCGTTCGTTGATATCGGGGTGAAAGAGAATGGATTGATCCATATTTCGAAGCTCAGTCGTAAGCGTGTCAAACATCCACTTGATGTTGTCGCTGTCGGGGATATCGTGACGGTATGGGTGACGAATGTTGAACCGGAGCGAGGACGCATTGGTTTGACGCTGGTTCCGCCGAAATGACGAATGAACA
>NZ_CP142850.1:37500-145000 GCF_036287235.1 Exiguobacterium sp. 9-2 | reverse complement strand
TCTGGAACACTAAAGCCGTAGATATCGGCATCAATCAAACCGACCTTCTTCCCTGCTCGTGCGAGGGCGACTGCTAAGTTAACGGAAACCGTCGATTTCCCGACGCCCCCTTTACCGGAGGCGATCGCGATGAACGTCGTACCGGATTCTGGTTTAAGGATCGACGGTGTCGTCGCTGCTTGGATCCCGTGATCACCGAGTGCCTCAAAACGGAGTCCCACCGTCTTGAATCCTTTTTCTTTCAGTTCCTTGACGATTTGCTGTTGGAGCACGAGTTGCTCCCCAGAACCGGATTGTGCTAAAGCGATTTTCAGACTGACATAATCACCTTTAATCCGGACGTCACGAATGCCGTTCGTATCTGCAAGCGGGCGGTCAATCGTCGGATCGACGAGCGTTCCGACTACCTCGCGAATTTCTTGTTCATTCAACATAGTGCCTTCCCCCTGAAAACGTTCGATTTAATCCTTATTAGTATAACAAAAATAAGAGAGCGCTTGCACATTTCGACACCGGAAAGGATGACTTTTCCATGTCCAGTGTCAGTTTTCATCATTTTACTCGATCATTCGCTCGTTTTAGAACATTCGGTTCCATGTACGAGGACCCACGACACCATCAACGTCAAGTCCTTGACGTGTTTGATAGGCACGCACCTTCTGAGCCGTCTCTGCATCAAAGCGCCGAGTCACGGTTGCTTTGACTGCACGCTGAATTCGTTCGATATCCCGTGGATTCATATTGGCTGCCCCTTGATACAACGGACGACCTGGATACGGAACGATCGCACGAGAGCGATTCGGCGTTTCTTCAGACACTCCTAGTAATTCAAAGTGTGGATAATCCTTAAAGCTCGTCCAGTCCCCACCCCAAGAAAAGCCACGTCGTTTCATCGCAGCAACAATCTTTTGAAAGCTTTGGTCATTTCGAAATAGCGCTTGTGTACCGTCTTGGGAATATTGAAAGAGGTCGACGGCAATTCCACGGTTATGATTCGATTGTCCCCCGCGTGCATTCGTTACGATTGGTCCCGGTAGTGTCCGTCCCTGTGCGTACAACCGATTCTGTTCTGCGATCGATCGGTACCCTTGGGCGACACCGACATAAATCCCTTGTGCATGCATCTCCCGGATGACCTCTTGCGTCCGTTTGGCGACTTCTCGTGACAGTCCCGAAGCATTCAACTTCCGATTCGCTCGCTCGAGTAACCAGCTGATTGATAATGCCATCTATGCTCACTCCCTTTGTCTCCTGTTCCCGAAAACAAAATCCGCTATACTTATGGAATGCAGAATGATTTTAACTCATATCAAAAGGAGCATCATATGAAAAAACGCATCATTTGGACACTTGGCGTCACCTGTCTCTTACATCTTAGCTTCGTCCTGTATCTGACGCTGCAACCGACCGTAGCTACCAAGACGGAGTTACCGGACAATGCAACCGTCTTGAGTGAAGAAACCTCTTTTACGGGACATGTCGGTCAAGCGACGACACATACACCTATCGCATTCATACAATCTGTCTTTGTTTGGAGCATCCCGCTGACGATCGTCATCCTCTATATTCTTCTGACGATATTGCACCGATTACGCTCCACTCCGTCGTCTTGACTTTAATCGCTGTTCTGACACTTCGTCAGGAGAGCGGTTTTTTAGTGCACAAAAAAACCTCCCACCACAAGGGTGAGAGGGATTCGAAAAGAATTAACGTTTCGAGAATTGTGGTGCACGACGAGCTGCTTTAAGACCGTATTTTTTACGCTCTTTCATACGAGCATCACGAGTCAAGAAGCCTTTCGCTTTGAGTGCGCCGCGGAATTCTGGATCCGCTTGAAGAAGAGCACGTGAGATACCGTGACGGATAGCGCCTGCTTGACCAGTGAAGCCGCCGCCTTTGACCGTTACGATTACATCGTACTTGCCTTCTGTTTCTGTGATTACGAGTGGTTCTTTTGCAGTCATGATCAATGTCTCATAACCGAAGTATTCGCTGATATCGCGACCGTTAACTGTGACTTTACCGTCTCCAGCAACGAGGAAAACGCGCGCTGCCGCGTGTTTCCGGCGACCAGTGCCGTAGTAACGTACATCTGCCATCGTGTAGTTCCTCCTAAATTCGTATTAACCGCGAAGTTCGTAAACTTCTGGTTGTTGTGCTTCGTGCTTGTGTGCAGCTCCAGCGTAGACGTGGAGTTTGTTGAACATTTGACGACCGAGGCTACCTTTTGGAAGCATCCCTTTGATCGCGAGTTCAAGCATGCGCTCAGGTTTGTTAGCAAGCATATCGCGTGCAACAGTCTGCTTTAAGCCGCCTGGATGACCAGAGTGACGGTAGTAGACTTTTTTGTCGAGTTTGTTACCAGTTAAAACGATTTTCTCAACGTTGATGAGGATAACGTTATCCCCACAGTCAACGTGTGGTGTGAACGTAGGCTTGTGCTTACCACGGAGAAGTGATGAAACTTCGCTCGCAAGGCGACCGAGTGTTTTACCTTCAGCGTCGATAAGGAGCCATTTGCGTTCTACATCAGTAGCTTTCGCCATGAAAGTTGTGCGCATGTAAAATACCTCCTAAGGAATTAAAAGTTCTGTTTTTGATTTTTCATTTATTCACTAGGTGAATCTATCATAATCTTAGGTGTACGGGGCTAAGATTGTGGTTTCATAATAAATGAAATGCCAATAAACATTGTATGTTTTTTAATAGCCAATGTCAATTGCCTTTTTTCACTCCGGATAGAAAACTTCCCATAGATAGAGTCCATGAGGAGGCGCCGTCACGCCTGCAACGTTCCGGTCCTTTGCCAGCAACATTTTTTTAATGTCCTCTGGTGCAAAACGACCGCGTCCGACGTCAAGTAACGTCCCGACCATGATCCGGATTTGATTATAGAGAAAACCACTGCCCTGGAACCGAAAGACGAGTTCGTCACCGATCGTCATCAACTCTGCCTCGTAAATCGTCCGGACCCGGTTATCCGTTTCCGTCTTCGCGACACAGAACGAACTGAAGTCGTGCGTCCCGACGAGATGCGCCATCCCTTGGCGTATCCGCTCAAGATCAATCGGATACGGAACATGAACCGACAGATTCCGACGAAACGCATTTTCTTCGCGGCGGACGAAATAGCGGTATTCCTTCCCTACGACATCGTAACGTGCTTCAAAGGTCGATTCGACCTCCTCGCAGCTCCGGACACGAATATCCGCTGGTAAGAGCGTATTAAGTGCCTTAACGACGTTCTCCGGGGGAATCGCTAGTTCCGTATCAAAATGAATGACTTGTCCGTAGGCATGCACTCTCGCATCCGTCCGTCCCGACCCGATGACCTTGACGGGATGTTTGTGCATCCGCGCAAGCGTCGTTTCAATCACTTCTTGAATCGTCAATCCGTTTGGTTGCACCTGATACCCGGCGTAGCCGGTTCCATCATATTGAATCGTACATTTTAAACGAC
Source organism: Exiguobacterium sp. 9-2 (assembly GCF_036287235.1). Classification (NCBI taxonomy): domain Bacteria; kingdom Bacillati; phylum Bacillota; class Bacilli; order Caryophanales; genus Exiguobacterium; species Exiguobacterium sp. 9-2. The sequence continues at coordinate 141,540 of NZ_CP142850.1, read as the reverse complement.
GCATTACCCGATCCCTCGCAATCCTACTAAACTGATCGTCAGGAGGACGAGCAAGATCATCAGACCCGTATCCCGCATCGTCCACTTGGACTCACGTAGACGTGTCCGTCCCTCTCCTCCACGGTACCCCCGCGCTTCCATCGCTGTCGCAAGATCCTCTGCCCGCTTAAAGGCGGAGATGAACAAGGGAATCAATAACGGAATGATCGCCCGTAAACGTTCCTTAATCGGTCCTGCTGACAAATCGACACCACGTGCTTGCTGTGCCTTCATGATTTTCTCTGTCTCCTCTGCTAAGGTTGGTAAGAACCGAAGTGAGATCGACAACATTAAGGCGATCTCATGCGTCGGGACACGGACGACCTTGAACGGCTTCAATAACAATTCAATCGCATCCGTCAATTCGATCGGTGAGGTCGTCAACGTGACGAGTGTCGTGATCGAGACGAGATAGAAGAAACGTAATGAGACGATGATCGCGAGTCGCAGTCCTTCTTCATAGATCCGAAGCCAGCCAAACTCAAAGAGGACAGCCCCTTCGCGCGTGAAGAACAGTTGGATGACGAACGTAAAGACAATCAGGAAAAGAATCGGTCGCAGTCCCTTTAGAACATAACGAAGCGGTAAGCGACTACTCATGAGTGCTAAGAACGTAAAGATGAGTAAAAAAATGTTCGTTGCTGCATTGTTCGCGAGAAAGACGAGCGGAATGAAGCAGAAAGCAAAGATGATCTTAGCGAGTGCTGACGAGCGATGCAAGTACGACTGACCGGGAATATGTTGTCCAACGATCATTCGCTCACCCCCTTCGTCATCAACCAGTCGATCAATTCGGTTTCCGTCCGGATGTCCGGACGTTCCAGCCCACGCTGATCGGCGACTTGCCAGGCAAGCGATAAGACGTGCGGGAGATCGAGATGGAATTGCTCGAGCAAAGTCTCTTCTTTAAACAGATCAAGCGGTAGTCCGTCAAACGCCACCTGTGCATCTTCCATGACGATCACGCGCTCGGCATACTCAAGCACCTGATCCATGTCGTGCGTGATTAGGAGCAACGTCATACCGGTTTCTGCATGGAGCCGGGCAAACAGACTCAGCATATGCTTGCGTCCTTGCGGATCGAGTCCTGCCGTCGGCTCATCGACGATCAACACGTCTGGTTGACTAGCGAGTACGCCGGCAATTGCAACACGCCTCATTTGCCCACCAGACAGGTCAAACGGCGAACGACTCCAAAAGACTTCATCGAGTCCGACAGTCCGTAATGCCTCTTTTGCTAATTGCTCAGCCGTCGCACCATCATGACCGAAGTTCATCGGACCGAACATGACATCTTTTAAAACCGTCTCTTCGAACAATTGATATTCCGGATATTGAAAAACAAGCCCGACGCGACGTCTTAATGGCTTGAGGTCCTGTTTTTTCTTCGGTTCGACGATGATGTCATCGACTTGTACCTTCCCCGCTGTCGGCTTGAGCAACCCATTGATGTGCTGCACGAGCGTCGATTTCCCGGATCCGGTATGCCCTACAAACGCAACAAGCGCCCCTGACGGAATCTCAAGATTCACATCACGCAGCGCGACTCGTTCGAACGGACTATTGAGTTGATACGTATAATTTAATTCCTGGATTAAGATTGGCATAAACGGTTCACCAATTCTCTTTCATCTAGTATCGTCTCCTCGAGTGAGAGACCTTGCGCCCGTAAACGTTCTTGTACCCGAACAACGAATGGAACATCGAGTCCGATGTCTTCTAAGAACGATGCATGACGAAAGACTTCCTGAGGGGATCCTTCTAATACGATTTTCCCGGCATCCATGACGATGACACGACTAGCCCGTAATACTTCGTCTAATTCGTGTGTAATCGCGATGACCGCCATTGGGTGAGTCGCATGGAGTTCCTGAACGGTCGACATGACCTCTTGTCGTGCTAATGGATCAAGCATCGATGTAGCTTCATCGAGCACGAGAACATCAGGGCGCATCGCAAGCGCCGAAGCGATTGCGACACGCTGCTTCTGTCCGCCGGATAGTTGATGGGGTTCCCGATCAACAAAATCCGTAAGGCCAACGCGCGCTAGACTGTCGTCGATACGACGAACCATTTCCTCGCGTGGCACACCCCAGTTTTCTAGAGCAAATGCCACGTCGTCGCGCACGGTCGTGCCAACGAATTGATTATCTGGATTTTGGAAGACGATGCCGATTGCTCGGCGCATCTCCCACAGTTGATCCGGATTTGCACTTGAAAAGCGCTCAGCAACCGTAACAGTCCCTGTCTCCGGTAACAGCAATCCATTAAACAATTTCGTCAGCGTTGATTTTCCAGAGCCGTTGTGACCAACGATGGCGACCCATTCACCTGAACGAATCGTCAGAGAGACCTCGTGTAAGGCTGCTTGCTCCTGTTCCGGATACCGATAGGTGACCTGTTCCAGTTCAATCAGCTTGTCCATGATCTCTCCTCCTTCATCAAATCAATACTTTCATTTTGTAGCAAAAGGGCAGAAGCGGGATACGCACTGCCCTTTTATGGCGAATCATTTAATGAGGATTAAACGAGTTCGATGATGACCATTTCTGCGCCGTCACCACGACGTGGTCCCATTTTCATGATGCGTGTGTAACCACCTTGACGCTCAGCAAAACGTGGAGCCACATCAGCGAATAATTTTTGGATCGCGTCTTGTGCTTTGCCCTCTGCGTTTTGACCAGCAGCTTCACGGCGAACGAACGATGCAACTTGACGACGAGCGTGGAGATCACCGCGTTTACCTAAAGTGATGAGTTTCTCTACGACTGGACGAAGTTCCTTCGCTTTTTGTTCTGTAGTTTGGATACGCTCATTGATGATGAGATCAGTCGCAAGGTCACGCAAAAGTGCCTTACGTTGTGAGCTTGTACGGCCTAATTTCGAGTATGCCATGGATGGATTCCCTCCTTCGTGCAATTAATAGTATTAGTCTTCTTTGCGCAAGCCTAGTCCGAGTTCGTCGAGTTTCGCTTGAACTTCCTCGAGTGATTTACGTCCGAGGTTACGGACTTTCATCATCTCGTCTTCGCTCTTGTTCGCGAGTTCTTGAACCGTGTTGATACCAGCGCGTTTCAAACAGTTGTACGAACGAACTGAAAGATCGAGTTCTTCGATCGTCATTTCGAGTACTTTTTCTTTTTGATCTTCTTCCTTTTCGACCATGATTTCAGCATGGAGCGCTTCGTCTGTAAGACCAACAAAGATGTTTAAGTGTTCTGTCATGATTTTCGCACCGAGTGACACTGCTTCTTCAGGGCGGATTGAACCGTCCGTCCAAACATCAAGCGTCAATTTATCGAAGCTCGCATCTTGACCAACACGTGTTTTTTCAACTTGATAATTTACTCGTTGAATTGGCGTGTAAATTGAGTCGATTGGGATGACACCAATTGGCATATCGTCCCGTTTGTTATCTTCAGCCTGAACATACCCACGACCACGGCGTGCTGTAAGACGCATATGAAGTGATGCACCTTCTGCAAGCGTTGCGATGTGAAGTTCTGGGTTGAGGATTTCGACGTCGCTGTCATGCGTAATGTTCGCAGCAGTGACAACACCAGCGCCTTGAATATCGATCTCAAGCGTTTTCTCTTCTTCCGAGTACACTTTGAGGGCGAGTTTCTTAAGGTTCAAGATGATTTGGGTAACGTCTTCTACAACGCCATCAATCGTCGAGAACTCATGAAGAACGCCATCGATTTGGACTGCAGTGACTGCAGCACCCGGAAGTGAAGACAATAGGATACGACGCAATGAGTTACCAAGCGTTGTACCGAATCCACGCTCAAGCGGCTCAACTACGAATTTACCAAACGTAGCGTTCTCGCTTAACTCGATCGTTTCAATCTTCGGTTTTTCGATTTCGATCATCTGAACCCCTCCTTGAATATCGTCATGTTGGCCATCGCGTTCAATCGCCAACCGCCTTGTGTACGTTTCTACTGCCTTGCTTGGTCAAACGATCAACAAAAGTCTACTCGAATCCCCGCTCTGCAGTACAAGACGGGTTACACGCGACGACGTTTTGGAGGGCGGCAACCGTTGTGTGGTACTGGAGTAACGTCACGGATTGCAGTGACTTCGAGACCGATTGCTTGAAGAGCACGGATAGCTGCTTCACGACCTGCACCAGGACCTTTAACGTTAACTTCTACAGTACGCATACCGTTATCCATTGCTGTTTTAGCAGCTGTTTCAGATGCCATTTGTGCAGCGAAAGGAGTCGATTTACGTGAGCCTTTGAAGCCCATGTTACCTGCAGTTGCCCAAGAGATTGCATTCCCTTGCATATCAGTGATCGTAACGATCGTGTTGTTGAATGTTGAACGGATATGCACGATACCAGATTCAATATTCTTTTTGACTTTACGTTTACTACGAACGTTCTGTTTGCGTTTTGCCATCTTAGTTTACCCTCCCTTACTTCTTCTTGTTCGCTACTGTACGGCGTGGGCCTTTACGAGTACGCGAGTTGTTTTTAGTGTTTTGACCACGAACTGGAAGACCACGACGGTGACGAACACCACGGTAGCAACCGATTTCGATCAAACGTTTGATGTTGAGTGAGATTTCACGACGAAGGTCACCCTCAACTTTGATTTTGTCTAAACCATCACGAAGTTGGTTCAATTGTTCCTCAGTCAAGTCGCGAGTACGAGTATCTTCAGAGATACCAGTTTCTTTCAAGACTTTTTGAGCAGTCGTTTTACCAACACCATAGATGTAAGTGAGTGAGATGACGATGCGTTTCTCACGTGGAATATCTACACCAGCAATACGTGCCATGTGTGCACCTCCTTGTTTAATTACCCTTGTTTTTGTTTATGCTTAGGGTTTTCGCAAATAACCATTACTTTGCCTTTACGGCGGATAACTTTACATTTTTCACAGATCGGTTTAACCGAAGGTCTTACTTTCATTGTGAATACCTCCTCCTGAAAAAATCGGAGTTTTTATTTGAAACGGTATGTGATCCGTCCGCGAGTCAAGTCGTATGGTGACAACTCAACCGTTACTTTATCTCCTGGCAAGATCCGAATGAAGTGCATCCGAATTTTTCCTGAGACGTGCGCGAGGACCGTGTGGCCGTTTTCTAACTCCACCTTAAACATCGCGTTTGGAAGCGGCTCGATAACCGTACCTTCCACTTCGATTACATCTTGTTTCGCCATCAATTATACCCCTTTCTCTATAAAGTTGATTGGGAGCCCAGACGATTTGTAGCGCTAGGGGCTTTCTACAAGAGCCATTGAGAGATCATCGGTCACAAACACGAGTGGATACTGGCTTATAGAAAGGTGACACCAATAACGCGCACAGCTCACTCTGCATCGACCGTTAAGATCTCGTAGCCGTCGTCTGTGATGGCGATGGTGTGCTCAAAGTGGGCGCACATGCTACCGTCCACCGTCACTACCGTCCAATTGTCGGATAGTGTGCGAACATAGCGTTTCCCGACGTTGACCATTGGCTCAATTGCCAGTGTCATGCCGGTTTTCAGGCGCGGCCCTTTCCCCGGTGGTCCATAATGTGGAATTTGCGGATCTTCATGCAAATTTTGTCCCACGCCGTGGCCCACATATTCGCGGACTACAGAAAAATTCGCTGCTTCAACATGTGACTGAATCGCATGCGAAATATCTGTCAGGTGCACGCCAGCTTTGGCGCGCTCCAATCCTTTATACAGAGATTCTTCAGTTACGTCAAGTAACCGCTTCGTCTCTTCAGAGATTGTACCTACCGGATATGTCCAGGCTGAATCTCCGTGATACCCATTGTACTCTGCTCCGATGTCAATCGAGATGATGTCACCGTCCTGAAGTACACGATCTCCCGGAATACCATGGACAAGCTCTTCGTTCACGGAAGCACAGATGCTACCCGTGAAACCATTATACCCTTTAAACGATGGTGTTGCCCCTTGACTTCGAATATAGCGTTCAGCGATCGCGTCGAGTTGCCCCGTCGTGATACCTGGGCGAATATGAGCTTGAAGCTCCTTATGCGTCCGGGCGACGATTTGTCCTGCTTTACGCATGATGTCGATTTCACGCGGCGCTTTCGTGATGATCATTACTGATCACCAAGGAGTGCCTGAACATCGGAATATACATCGTTGATTGGACGATCACCGTCCAAATTACGAAGATACCCTTTTTCTGCGTAAAAGTCAATCAAAGGTTGCGCTTGAGCGACGTTGACTTCCAAGCGACGACGTACTGTCTCCTCTTGGTCATCTTCACGTTGTACAAGTGCTGATCCGTCGATATCACAGATCCCCTCCACTTTTGGTGGGTTGTAGAGAACATGATACGTTGCTCCGCAAGTTGGGCAAATCCGGCGACCTGTCAAACGAGGGACAAGTTTCTCCGGGTCTACACCGATGTGGATGACGTGATCAATTTGTTTGCCCAGATCTTCAAGTAATGCTTCAAGAGCATCTGCTTGTTTCACTGTGCGTGGGAAACCGTCAAGGAGAAAACCATTTGCACAGTCTTCTTTGGCGAGACGCTCACGTACGATGCCGATTGTGACTTCGTCCGGAACGAGTTCCCCTTTATCCATGTATGATTTCGCTTCTTGTCCGAGTGGCGTTGAATCTTTGATCGCCGCGCGGAACATGTCGCCTGTCGAGATGTGGGGGATCGCATAGTCTTCGATGATTTTCGCAGCCTGCGTTCCTTTACCAGCACCCGGCAAACCCATCAATACTAGATTCATGTCGGTAGCCTCCACTTCTATAGCTCTATAGACACAACAGAAAGGAAAGGGATGGTCCCCTTCCTCCCGCCTTATCGGATAAAGCCTTTGTAGTGTCGTTTAACCAATTGACTTTCAATCTGTTTCATCGTCTCTAGTCCTACACCGATGACGATCAGCAAGCTCGTACCACCAATCTGCACCGAGTTCGGTAAGCCAGCAAACTTAATGAAGAATGTCGGCGTCACCGCGATGACAGCGAGGAAGAGTGAACCGAAGAATGTCAGACGGTATAGAATCTTCGTGATGTACTGCTCCGTTTGCTTACCAGGACGAATACCAGGAATGTATCCGCCTTGTTTTTGAAGGTTCTCTGCCATTTGTTCCGGGTTAACCTGAACGAATGTGTAGAAGTACGAGAACGCGATGATCAGTGCCACATAGATCGACATACCGATTGGACTCGTATAGTCGAAGATGTCACGGATCTTCGTTGCCGTCTCCGGACTTGCAAAGAAACTCGCAATCGTTGGTGGCGTCACCATGAACGACACCGCGAAGATGACTGGAATAACACCGGCAGCGTTCAATTTGATCGGCAAGTGTGCCGATTGACCGCCAACTGGTGTCCGGTTCACCGTACGCTTAGCGTACTGAATCGGAATCTTACGTGCAGCTTGCTGGACGTAGATGACTCCGACGATGACCGCGATGATGATTAAAAGCAAGAGTACGATATAAAGCACGTTTACAAACAAAGCATCCCCTGCATTTTGGAGCTTCGTTTCGTAAATCTGGCGGAATGCATTCGGGAAGCCCGCGACGATCCCAGCGAAGATGATCATTGATATCCCGTTACCAATGCCCTTCTCCGTGATGAGTTCACCGATGAACATCAAGAATGCTGTTCCCGCTGTCAATACGAGTGCAATCATAACGTATGTCCAGGTGCCGAACTGTTCGTCGACAAGACCTGGGTAGATACGGTTAAATCCAAGCGCGATTCCAAACGCTTGGACTAAGCCGAGTACGATCGTTCCATAGCGCGTTACCGTTGCTAACTTCTTACGGCCCGCCTCTCCTTGTTTTGCCCATTCGGCAAACTTTGGAACAACGTCCATCTGTAAGAGTTGGACAACGATCGAGGCCGTGATATACGGCATGATTCCCATCGCAAAGAGTGAGAAATTCTGCAAAGCATTCCCACCGAACGAGTTCAAGAAACCAAGAATACCATTCTGGTCGATCTTGAACACTTCCGTGTTTACCATCGGCACCGGGATATGTGCTCCGATACGGAACACGATGACCAAGGCCAAGGTAAAGAGAATGCGCCGACGAATGTCAGCTACGCGCCACATATTGGAGATCGCTTGAAACATTAGATCACCTCAACCGTACCGCCGGCAGCTTCGATTGCTTGCTTCGCAGCGTCGGAGAACTTATGAGCTTTAACTGTTAGTTTCTTTTCGATCTTACCGTTAGAAAGAATTTTCACGCCGTCTTTCATGCCTTTGACTGCACGAGTCTCGACAAGAAGTTCTGGAGTGACTTCAGTTCCTTCTTCAAAACGGTTGAGTGTGTCAAGGTTAATGACCGCGAACTCTTTACGAGTTGGGTTGTTGAAGCCGCGTTTTGGTAAACGACGGTAAAGTGGGTTTTGTCCACCTTCGAAACCTGGACGAACACCACCGCCTGAACGAGCTTTTTGACCTTTGTGACCACGGCCAGAAGTCTTACCGTTACCAGAAGACATACCGCGACCTACACGGTTGCGTTCTGAACGTGAACCAGCAGCTGGTTTCAATTCATGGAGTTTCATAGTGGGGCACCTCCTCATAAAATTATATCGAACTATTACTCTTGAATTTCTTTTACTGTCACTAAGTGTGACACGTGGTTAATCATCCCACGCATAGCAGCGTTGTCAGGTACGACAACAGTCTGGTGCATCTTACGGAGACCAAGCGTACGAGTAGTAACGCGTTGGTTCTCCGGACGACCGATCATGCTGCGTGTGAGGGTAACTGCGAGTTTCGCCATCTGTTTTCCCTCCCTTTCTTAACCGCGAAGTTCTTCGACGGTTTTACCGCGGAGTTTCGCAACTTCTTCAGCACGTTTGAGTGATGTGAGACCTTCGACAGTCGCACGAACCATGTTGATTGGAGTGCTTGATCCAAGTGATTTTGAAAGAATGTCGTTGATTCCCGCTAATTCGAGAACCGCACGAACTGGACCACCAGCGATGACTCCAGTACCTTCAGAAGCAGGCTTCAAGAAGACGTGACCTGCACCGAATACACCGTTGACTTCGTGTGGAATTGTTGTGTTAACGATTGGAACGTTAACCATGTTTTTCTTAGCATCTTCGATTGCTTTACGGATCGCTTCAGGCACTTCCTGAGCTTTACCCGTACCGAAACCTACGTGACCATTCTTGTCACCAACGACGACGAGGGCAGCAAAACGGAAGCGACGGCCACCTTTTACTACTTTCGCGACGCGGTTTACGGTAACAACGCGTTCTTCGAGTTGATCCATGTTAATTTCTAACTGGCGCATGTAGAGGTTCCCTCCTTTTCTATTAGAATTTGAGACCAGCTTCACGAGCTGCTTCAGCTACAGCTTTGATACGTCCATGATAGAGATATCCTCCACGGTCGAAAACGACTGTTTCGATACCTTTTTCAAGAGCGCGCTCAGCTGCGAGCTTACCAACTGCTGCCGCAGCGTCAGTCGTGTTGCCTTTTTCAAGGTCGAGTGATGATGCAGATGCGAGTGTTGCATGTGTTGCATCGTCAATGACTTGTACGTAAATGTTCTTGTTCGAACGGAATACGTTCATACGTGGACGTGTTGCAGTCCCGATGATTGTACGACGGACACGACCATGACGTTTTTTACGCGTAGCGTTTTTATCTGCCTTTGAGATCATTTATGCCACTCCTTTCCGGTCAATTCGCATGTGCGAATTACTTACCTGTTTTACCTTCTTTACGACGAACGACTTCATCACTGTAACGAATACCTTTACCTTTGTACGGCTCAGGTTGACGGTACGAACGGATCAATGCAGCGACGTGACCAACACGTTCTTTGCTGATTCCGCGAACGATGAGTTGCGTATTCGTAGGAACTTCGACTTCGATGCCTTGTTCCGGAGTGTACTCGATTGGGTGTGAGTAACCGAGGTTGAGTACGATTTTGTTACCTTGCTTTTGTGCACGGTAACCAACACCTTGGATATCGAGTGTCTTAGCGAAACCGTTGCTTACACCTTCGACCATGTTCGCGATAAGCGCACGAGTCGTTCCGTGGATCGTACGGCTTGCTTTCTCGTCGTTCGGACGAGTGACAGTCAATTCATTACCTTCTACGTTGATCGCCATAGCTGGGCTGAACTCGCGTGAGAGTTCCCCTTTAGGACCTTTTACCGTAACCGTGTTGTTTTCAACTGTTACTGTAACGCCTGCTGGGATGACGACTGGCTTTTTACCAATACGTGACATTTAAGACACCTCCGTTCTTTTTATGCGTGTATTACCAGATGTATGCGATCACTTCGCCGCCGACTTTTTGTTGGCGAGCTTCTTTGTCAGTCATTACACCTTTAGATGTTGAAACGATAGCGATTCCGAGACCACCGAGTACTTTCGGGATTTCATCAGCTTTCGCGTAAACGCGAAGACCTGGTTTCGAGATACGTTTGAGTCCAGTGATAACGCGCTCGTTGCTTGCGCCGTATTTAAGGAATACGCGGAGCGTACCTTGTTTGCTGTCCTCGAGATATTCAACATCGCGGATGAAACCTTCACGTTTGAGGATTTCAGCGACTTCACGTTTGATTGTAGAAGCTGGCATTTCCAACTTCTCATGGCGAACCATGTTTGCATTACGAATGCGTGTAAGCATATCTGCAATCGGATCTGTCATAACCATGCGATGTACCTCCTTTCACAACTTTAATGAATTACCAGCTTGCTTTTTTAACACCAGGGATTTGACCTTTATGAGCAAGATCACGGAACTTAATACGGCTGATACCGAATTTACCAATGTAACCGTGTGGACGGCCAGTGATACTACAACGGTTGTGTAAACGAACCGCTGAAGAGTTACGTGGGAGTTTGCTCAAGCCGATGTAGTCGCCTTGTGCTTTCAATTCTGCGCGTTTTTCAGCGTAGCGCTCAACGAGTGCTTGACGTTTTACTTCACGTGCGATCATTGATTTCTTAGCCATGTTGTCGACCTCCCTTATTTTTGGAATGGCATGCCGAGTGCTGTGAGAAGCTCACGTGACTCTTCATCCGTGTTAGCAGTAGTTACGATAACGATGTCCATACCACGGACTTTCGATACGCGATCGTAGTCGATCTCTGGGAAGATCAATTGTTCCTTCACGCCTAGCGTGTAGTTACCACGGCCATCGAAAGATTTTTTCGATACGCCACGGAAGTCACGTACACGTGGAAGTGACACGTTGATCAACTTGTCGAGGAATTCGTACATGCGCTCGCCACGAAGTGTAACCTTCGCACCGATTGGCATACCTTCACGAAGTTTGAAACCAGCGATTGATTTCTTAGCTTTCGTGATGAGTGGCTTCTGACCAGTGAGGAGCTGAAGCTCTTCGACTGCCATGTCAAGTGCCTTAGAGTTCGTAACAGCGTCACCAACACCCATGTTGATTACGATTTTATCGACTTTCGGCGCTTGCATTACAGAACTGTAGTTGAATTTCTCCATCATTACTTTGACGATTTCGTCTTGGTATTTCGCTTTTAAACGGTTCATCAGAAAGTGGACCTCCTTTCTTTAAATCTTCTTATTTATCTAAAGCTTCGCCCGATTTTTTAGCGATACGTACTTTCTTGCCGTCAACCACAGTGAAACCAACGCGTGTTGGGTTACCTGTCTTAGGGTCGATGAGCATAACGTTCGATACGTGAATCGGTGCTTCTTTCTCGACAATTCCGCCTTGCGGGTTGAGTTGAGAAGGCTTTGAGTGTTTTTTGATCATGTTAACGCCTTCGACGATTACGCGATCTTTTTTAGGCATAGCTGTAAGGACAACGCCTTGTTTGCCTTTGTCTTTACCAGTCATAACCTGAACTTTATCACCTTTTTTGACATGCATCGTTAGAGCACCTCCTTGTAGGAATTCTTTGGAATTAAAGTACTTCCGGTGCCAACGAGACGATCTTCATGAAGTCTTTTTCACGAAGTTCGCGTGCGACTGGTCCGAAGATACGTGTGCCACGTGGGCTTTTGTCATCTTTGATGATGACTGCTGCGTTTTCGTCAAAACGGATGTACGAACCGTCTTTACGACGAACGCCACGTTTAGTACGAACGACTACTGCGCGTACAACTTCACCTTTTTTGACAACGCCACCTGGTGTTGCTTGTTTTACTGTACAAACAATAACGTCACCGATGTTAGCAGTTTTACGACCAGAACCACCGAGGACTTTGATCGTCAAGACTTCACGAGCTCCTGAGTTGTCTGCTACTTTTAAGCGAGATTCTTGTTGAATCATACGATTGTACCTCCCTCCGGATGTTTATTCACCCGAACTAATTAGAGTTTAGATGATTACTGCTTCTTCAATGACTTCTACGAGACGGAAACGTTTGTCCTTAGATAATGGACGTGTTTCTTGAATGCGTACAACATCACCGATTTTAGCTGTGTTGTTTTCATCATGCGCTTTGTACTTTTTAGAGTAGTTTACGCGTTTGCCGTAAAGCTTGTGCTTTACTTTTGTTTCAACTGTAACTACGATCGTTTTGTCCATTTTGTCAGAAACGACGCGTCCAGTTAACACTTTGCGGTTGTTAGTGCGTTCCATTGAGTGTTCCTCCTCTCAGAATCCGAGTGAATTATGCGTTGTTGATGCCGAGTTCGCGTTCACGAAGAACGGTTTTCGCGCGTGCAATCGACTTGCGCACTTCACGGATACGAGCAGGGTTCTCAAGCTGACCAGTCGCGAGTTGGAAACGAAGGTTGAACAACTCTTCTTTCCACGAACCGACTTTACCGTTAAGCTCTTCAGTTGTTTGCTGACGGAGATCAGTTGCTTTCATTCGTATCACCACCATTTTCTTCACGTTTTACGAACTTACATTTTACTGGAAGTTTGTGTGATGCAAGACGGAGAGCTTCGCGTGCGATCTCTTCCGATACTCCTGCGATTTCGAACATTACTTTACCCGGTTTGACGACTGCTACCCAGCCCTCCGGAGCACCTTTACCTGAACCCATTCGGACTTCAAGAGGTTTTTTAGTGTATGGCTTGTGTGGGAAGATCTTGATCCACACTTTACCACCACGTTTCATATAACGAGTCATCGCGATACGCGCTGATTCGATTTGACGGCTAGTGATCCAGCTAGCTTCTTGAGCTTGGATACCGAACTCGCCGAAGTGTACTGTAGTACCACGTTTCGCTTTACCACGCATGTTGCCGCGGTGAACACGACGATATTTTACACGTTTTGGTAACAACATGTTGTGTTGCCTCCTTCCCTAGACGGATGTGGATTATTCTTCGTTTGCTGCTGCTTTTTTCGTAGGAAGCACTTCACCGTGGTGGAGCCATACTTTTACGCCAATTTTGCCGTAAGTTGTATCAGCTTCTGCAGTACCGTAATCGATGTCTGCACGGAGTGTATGAAGTGGAACTGTTCCTTCCGAATACTTCTCAGAACGAGCGATATCAGCGCCACCAAGACGACCAGAAACTTCAGTCTTGATTCCTTTGATACCAGAACGCATTGAGCGTTGGATTGATTGCTTCATAGCACGACGGAACGATACGCGACCTTCAAGTTGGCGAGCGATGTTCTCAGCGACGAGCTTAGCAACTGCATCCGGGTTTTTCACTTCAACGACGTTAACGTGAACGCGTTTGCCTTTTGCAAGGTTAGTGATGTCTTTACGAAGTGTTTCGATTTCAGAACCGCCTTTACCGATAACCATACCAGGCTTAGCAGTGTGAAGTGAGATGTTCAAGCGGTTAGCTGCGCGCTCGATTTCTACTTTAGAGACACTAGCGTCTTTAAGACGTTTTTCGATATATTCACGAACTACGTAGTCTTCATGAAGGAGATCAGCATAGTCTTTATCTGCGAACCAACGTGATTCCCAGTCTTTGATGATACCTACGCGAAGACCAGTTGGGTTAATCTTCTGACCCACGGTAATCCCTCCTTATTTTTCAGATACCACGATGTGAACGTGGCTCGTACGTTTGTTGATGCGGCTTGCGCGACCCATTGCACGTGGGCGGAAACGTTTGAGCGTTGGACCTTCGTTTACGTAAGCCTCAGTGACTACGAGGTTTTCGATGTTCATGTCGAAGTTGTGCTCAGCGTTCGCGATTGCCGATTTCAATACTTTCTCAACGATTGGCGTTGCTGCCTTGTTCGTGTAAGCAAGAATCGAAAGTGCTTCGCCGATTTGCTTCCCGCGGATTAAGTCTACTACGAGACGTGCCTTACGAGGAGCAATGCGAACCATATTAGCCGATGCTTTTGATTGCATAATGAGTACCTCCCCTCAGATTAACGTTTCGTTTTCTTATCGTTTCCAGCATGTCCTTTGTAAGAACGTGTTGGAGCGAATTCACCAAGTTTGTGACCGACCATATCTTCTGTCACGTAAACCGGTACGTGTTTACGACCATCGTAGACAGCGATCGTGTGACCGATGAACTCTGGGAAGATTGTCGAGCGGCGTGACCAAGTTTTGATGACATGTTTGTCACCAGCTTCGTTGGCTTTATCAACCTTAGCGAGCAGATGGTGATCTGCGAATGGACCTTTTTTCAAGCTGCGACCCATAGTTGTACCTCCCTTTGGCATGATTCAGGAACGGTTCCTACGAACCGTCCAGAAATCATGTAATTATTTTTTAGAACGACGGACGATATATTTATCGCTCGCTTTGTTTTTCTTACGAGTTTTGTATCCGAGTGCCGGTTTACCCCAAGGAGTAAGTGGGCCCGAACGACCGATTGGAGCACGTCCTTCACCACCACCGTGTGGGTGATCGACTGGGTTCATGACAGAACCACGAACTGTAGGACGTTTTCCGAGCCAGCGTGAACGACCAGCTTTACCGATATTGACGAGCTCGTGCTCTTCATTACCGACAGCGCCGACTGTTGCACGGCAAGTAGCAAGGATCATACGAGTTTCGCCTGATTGAAGACGAACGATCGCATATTTACCATCTTTACCGAGAAGCTGAGCAGAAGTACCAGCTGCGCGAACGAGCTGACCACCTTTACCTGGCTTAAGTTCGATGTTGTGGATCAACGTACCGACTGGGATGTTTGAAAGTGGAAGAGCATTACCGACTTTAATGTCAGCTTCTGGTCCAGCCATGACTTGCATGTCTACTTTCAAGCCTTTCGGTGCGAGGATGTAGCGTTTTTCACCATCGATGTAGTGGATCAATGCGATGTTAGCAGAGCGGTTTGGATCGTACTCAATTGTAGCGACACGACCAGCGATGCCATCCTTGTTCCGTTTGAAGTCGATGATACGATATTTACGTTTGTGTCCGCCACCTTGGTGACGTACTGTCAAGCGACCTTGGTTGTTACGTCCGCCCTTTTTCGAAAGCTTTTCAGTTAACGATTTTTCAGGACGTGAAGCCGTAATCTCAGCAAAGTCAAGTGCAGTCATATTACGACGACCGTTAGTGGTCGGTTTAAACTTTTTAATTCCCATCGAGAGTTCCCTCCTTTTCTACAGAGTTCCGATTAACCGAGGTAATCGAGTTCTTTGCTATCTGCAGTAAGCGTGACGACCGCTTTTTTGCGGCGTGCTGTGTAACCAGCGTGACGACCTACGCGTTTTGCTTTTGGTTTTGAGATCAATGTGTTGACTTTGTCAACTTTCACTCCGAAGATCGCTTCAACTGCATCTTTGATTTGAGTCTTAGATGCCTTCACGTCTACTTCGAATGTGTACTTTTTCTCAGCCATTTGGTTTACTGAACGTTCAGTAATGACAGGACGTTTGATAATGTCGTGTGTGTGTGCCATTATGCAAGCACCTCCTCTACTCTCGCAACAGCGTCCTTCGTAATGATGACTTTGTCATGAGCGACAAGATCAAGGACGTTTACACCTGCAGCGTCAACGACTGTGACACCCGGGATGTTGCGTGTTGAAAGAACGACTGACTCGTTGTAATCAGCAGTAACGACGAGAACTTTACGTTCGATTGAAAGAGCAGCGAATACTGCGATCATGTCCTTAGTTTTAGGAGCATCGATTGTCAATCCTTCAAGAACGATGAACTCGTTGTTAGCGACTTTCGAAGAAAGTGCTGAACGAAGTGCGAGACGACGAACCTTTTTAGGAAGTTTGTAAGCGTACGAACGTGGTGTTGGACCGAAGACTGTTCCACCGCCAACCCATTGTGGCGAACGGATCGAACCTTGGCGTGCACGACCAGTACCTTTTTGTTTCCATGGTTTACGGCCGCCACCGCGAACTTCCGAGCGACCTTTTGTATCATGTGTACCTTGGCGACGTGAAGCTTGTTGCATGACGATTGCATCGTATACGACTGCTTCATTTGGCTCGATTCCGAAAACGGCATCTGCGAGCTCGATGTCTCCAACTTGTGTACCTGTTTGGTTAAGCAAAGCTACTTTAGGCATTCGTTATTCCTCCTTTCCTTGCAAACGGATTAGTTGCCTTTAACCGCAGTTTTGATGACAACTTGGCTCTTACGTGCGCCTGGGATAGCACCCTTGACGAGGAGTAAGCCGCGTTCTGCATCAACTTTTACGATTTCAAGGTTTTGAACAGTGATTTGCTCTCCACCCATGCGTCCAGGGAGCAATTTCCCTTTGAATACACGGTTAGGAGCAACAGGACCCATTGAACCTGGGCGACGGTGGTAACGCGAACCGTGAGCCATTGGACCACGTGATTGGTTGTGACGCTTGATTGCACCAGCGAAACCTTTACCTTTCGACGTACCTGTTACATCAACCATTTCGCCTGCAGCGAAAGTATCTGCTTTAATCTCTTGACCGATTTCGAAATCTGCTACTGATGTACGGATTTCTTTAATGAAGCGCTTAGGTGTCGCGTTTGCTTTCGCAGCGTGACCTTTTTGCGGTTTGTTTTGACGACCTTCTTTGATATCACCAAAGCCGAGTTGAACTGCTTCGTAACCGTCAACTTCCGTTGTTTTCAATTGAAGAACAACGTTACCTTCGACTGAAACGACAGTAACAGGGACGACTTCACCTGACTCGTTGAAGATTTGTGTCATACCGAGTTTAGTTCCTAAGATTCCTTTAGCCATGAGATACACCTCCTAATATTGAATGATTTTGATCTTCTGGCTAGTATCAACTATCTATAGAAGAAAAATTAAAGTTTGATTTCGATGTCAACGCCCGATGGAAGTTCGAGACGCATAAGCGCATCAACAGTTTTCGGTGTTGGGTTAACGATGTCGATCAAACGTTTGTGTGTACGCATTTCGAACTGCTCACGAGCATCTTTGTACTTGTGAACGGCACGAAGTACTGTGTAGACCGCTTTCTCCGTTGGGAGTGGGATCGGACCAGATACAGTAGCACCTGAACGTTTTGCTGTGTCGACAATCTTCTCAGCCGATTGATCAAGCACGCGGTGATCGTATGCTTTCAAACGGATCCGAATTTTTTCATTTGCCATGTTATTTCCCTCCTTTTCGCCTATTTCGTAAATAGACATTCTCCGCGGAAATTTCCACACTAGCCATGGCAATGCCGCCTGGTGTGTCATAACCTCCCGCTTCATCGCGTTGTGTTTGTGACCAACATATTCTATCATACTGAATCACCAGCAAGAATGCAAGCACTAATAAAATAGAATATGTATTCAAGTCTCTCACCACTCGCACAAACACTTTCCTCAGTATATAAGATGTCAGACCATGTTGCAAGACTGTTTTCAAAGAAATGAAAAAAGGTCTTCCGCCACGGGAGACGGAAGACCTTTGTCTTAAAAATTACTCAACGATTTCTGTAACTGATCCAGCGCCTACTGTACGGCCACCTTCACGGATTGAGAAACGAGTTTCTTTTTCAAGAGCGATTGGTGCGATGAGTTCAACAGTCATTTCGATGTTGTCCCCAGGCATAACCATTTCAGTACCTTCTGGAAGTTGAACCATACCAGTTACGTCAGTTGTACGGAAGTAGAACTGCGGGCGGTAGTTCGCGAAGAATGGCGTGTGACGGCCACCCTCTTCTTTAGAAAGAACGTAAACTTGCGCTTTGAACTTTTTGTGTGGTGTGATTGTGTTTGGTTTCGCGAGAACTTGTCCACGCTCGATGTCGTCACGTGATACACCACGGAGAAGAGCACCGATGTTGTCGCCAGCTTCAGCATAGTCAAGAAGCTTACGGAACATCTCTACACCAGTACATACTGATTTTTTAGTTTCTTCGTGAAGACCAACGATTTCGATCTCGTCGTTGACTTTAAGAACTCCACGCTCAACGCGGCCAGTAGCAACTGTACCACGACCAGTGATTGAGAAGACATCCTCAACTGGCATCATGAAGTCTTTTTCAGTGTCACGAGTTGGTTCTGGGATGTACTCATCGACAGCTGCCATGAGTTCCATGATTTTTTCTTCCCATTTAGCTTCGCCGTTAAGCGCGCCAAGAGCAGAACCTTGGATAACTGGGAGGTCATCACCTGGGAAGTCGTACTCAGAAAGAAGCTCACGGATTTCCATTTCGACGAGCTCAAGAAGCTCTTCGTCGTCAACCATGTCAACTTTGTTCATGAATACTACGATGAAAGGAACACCTACTTGACGTGAAAGCAAGATGTGCTCACGTGTTTGTGGCATTGGACCATCTGTTGCAGAAACAACGAGGATCGCGCCGTCCATTTGTGCAGCACCAGTGATCATGTTTTTAACATAGTCAGCGTGACCTGGGCAGTCAACGTGTGCATAGTGGCGTTTGTCTGTTTCGTACTCGATGTGAGCTGTTGCGATTGTGATACCGCGCTCGCGCTCTTCTGGAGCACCATCGATTTGGTCAAACTTAGTTGCAGCTTTACCTTGTGATTTTGCAAGTACAGCTGAGATAGCTGCTGTCAAAGTTGTTTTACCGTGGTCGACGTGGCCGATTGTACCAACGTTAACGTGCGGTTTAGAACGGTCGAATTTTTCCTTACCCATTCTGAATTCCTCCTCTATGTGTCTAATAATTTTTTATAACTAGGAAGGTGAGTCGTAAGATAACGTACACCTTCCTTAGCTTACACTAATCATAAAAGCGTGACAACCTGTGAAGGATTAGCCGTTTGCTTTTTTGATGATTTCTTCCGCAACTGATTTCGGTACTTCTTCGTAGTGATCGAAGTGCATCGAGTACGTTCCGCGACCTTGTGTGCGTGAACGAAGACCAGTAGCGTATCCGAACATTTCAGAAAGTGGAATCATTGAACGGACAACTTGAGCGTTACCGCGTGCTTCCATACCTTCTACGCGACCACGGCGTGATGTAACATCACCCATGATGTCTCCCATGTATTCATCTGGGATGACGATTTCAACTTTCATCATTGGCTCAAGGATAACAGCGCCGCTCTTATCTTTGAGTTGTTTGACTGCCATTGAAGCCGCAACTTTAAATGCCATCTCGTTTGAGTCGACATCGTGGTACGATCCGAAGACGAGTGAAGCTTTTACGTCAACGACCGGGTAACCAGCAAGGATACCGTTTTGAAGTGCTTCTTCGATTCCGTGCTCAACCGCTGGGATGTATTCACGTGGAACAACACCACCGACGATTTTGTTGTTGAACTCGAAGCCAGCGCCTTCTTCGTTCGGCTCGAATTCTACGACGACGTGACCATACTGACCACGACCACCAGATTGACGAGCGAACTTCGAATCGATCTTCGCCGCTTGGCGGATCGTTTCACGGTAAGCTACTTGTGGAGCACCAACGTTTGCTTCGACTTTGAACTCGCGACGCATACGGTCAACGATGATGTCGAGGTGAAGCTCACCCATACCTGAGATGATCGTTTGACCAGTCTCTGGGTTTGTTTCAGTGCGGAACGTTGGATCCTCTTCAGCAAGCTTAGCGAGGGCTTGACCCATTTTATCTTGGTCAGCTTTCGTTTTTGGTTCGATAGCGACCGAGATAACTGGTTCTGGGAATGTCATTGATTCGAGAACGACGTTGTCTTTCTCTGCACAAAGCGTATCTCCAGTAGTCGTATCTTTCAAACCTACAGCTGCAGCGATGTCACCCGCGTATACCATCGGGATCTCTTCACGGCTGTTTGCGTGCATTTGAAGGATACGTCCAAGACGCTCACGTTTGCCTTTTGTTGAGTTTTTAACGTACGATCCTGCCGAAGCTGTACCAGAGTACACACGGAAGAATGTCAATTTACCGACGTAAGGGTCAGTCATGACTTTGAACGCGAGTGCAGAGAATGGTGCTTCGTCCGAAGACTCACGCACGATTTCTTCATCCGTATCCATGTCGATACCTGAGATCGCTTTTACGTCGATTGGTGATGGGAGGTAATCGAGAACTGCGTCAAGCATAAGCTGAACACCTTTGTTCTTGAATGCCGAACCTACGAGTACAGGATAGAAGTCAACTGTCAAAGTTGCTTTACGGATAGCCGCTTTCAACTCGTCGATTGTGATTTCTTCACCCTCGAGGTATTTCATCATCAATTCTTCTTCGTAATCCGCAACTGCTTCGATCAATGATCCACGGAGTTCTTCAGCTTGATCAGCGAGATCAGCTGGGAAACCGTCAGTCACTTCGATGTCAGTTCCAAGATCGTTACCGTACATGTATGTTTTCTGTTCAACGAGGTCGATGATTCCTTTGAATTCATCTTCCGCACCGATTGGAATTTGGATCGCGTGTGCGTTCGCTTGGAGGCGTTCGCGAAGCGTTCCGACCGAGTACAAGAAGTCTGCACCGATTTTATCCATTTTGTTAACGAAAACGATACGTGGTACGCCGTAAGTTGTAGCTTGGCGCCATACTGTCTCAGTTTGTGGCTCAACACCAGACTGAGCGTCAAGTACTGCTACCGCACCATCAAGTACGCGAAGTGAACGTTCAACCTCAACTGTGAAGTCTACGTGTCCAGGTGTATCGATGATGTTTACGCGGTTACCTTTCCATTGAGCAGTTGTTGCTGCCGATGTAATCGTGATCCCACGCTCTTGCTCTTGCTCCATCCAGTCCATTTGTGAAGCACCTTCGTGCGTTTCACCAATCTTGTGGATACGACCCGTGTAATACAGGATACGCTCAGTCGTTGTTGTTTTACCAGCATCGATGTGAGCCATGATCCCGATGTTACGAGTGTTCTTAAGGGAGAATTCTCTTGCCATCTTTAAACATTCTCCTTTCGCATTTTAGTTTAGTGGTCGTGTGTTGCCACACGTCATGACTATACCCGAAAGCCACCTCATAATTCCATTAAAAATGGCATGCATGAGGTGGTGATTTTCGGAATTACCAGCGGTAGTGAGCAAACGCTTTGTTCGCTTCCGCCATTTTGTGCATATCTTCGCGCTTCTTAACAGAAGCACCAGTGTTGTTTGCAGCGTCCATGATTTCGTTAGCAAGGCGCGCATCCATAGTTTTTTCGTTACGGAGACGTGAGTAGTTCACGAGGTAACGAAGTGCGAGTGTCGTACGACGCTCTGGGCGAACTTCGACAGGAACTTGATAGTTAGCTCCACCTACACGGCGTGCTTTAACTTCAAGAACTGGCATGATGTTGTTCATCGCTTCTTCAAAGACTTCCATTGCATCGCGACCTGAACGTTCAGCGATAGTTTCGAAAGCTTTGTATAAGATTTGTTGAGCAGTACCTTTTTTACCATCTAACATAAGACGGTTGATAAGGCGGGTAACGAGTTTAGAGTTGTAGATCGGATCAGCCATTACATCACGACGTTCTGCTTGACCTTTACGTGGCATTCCGAGTCCCTCCTTTCATATAGTGAGGTGATATCTTAAGATATCTAGATTATTTTTTAACTTTAGGACGTTTAGTACCGTATTTCGAACGACCTTGCATACGGCCGTCAACACCAGCTGTATCAAGCGCACCACGAACGATGTGGTAACGTACCCCTGGTAAGTCTTTTACACGGCCGCCGCGGATAAGAACAACACTGTGCTCTTGAAGGTTGTGGCCGATACCTGGGATGTAAGCTGTTACTTCCATTGTGTTCGTCAAACGTACACGTGCGTATTTACGAAGAGCCGAGTTCGGTTTCTTCGGAGTCATTGTACCTACACGAGTACAAACACCACGTTTTTGTGGTGAGCTGATGTCAGTACGAGCTTTAATGAAGCTGTTGTACCCTTTGTTCAGCGCTGGCGAATCTGATTTCACAACTTTTGATTGACGTCCTTTACGGACTAATTGGTTGATAGTAGGCATCTTTGAGATCCTCCCTTCCTGAATTCATGACAAATTTCAAAACCACCGAGCCGGGTGGTTCATCGAAAGTCATAATGAAACGTTTTGCGTGGCTCAGGCATTCCATCGCCACACAAAACGCATTATCAAACTTTCTTAATGGCAACAGCTGTTGCTGCGACATCGATTCCACAAGCTTTTCCAAGCTCTTGCTTAGAAGGAACATTCACGACTGGAACGTTAGCTTGTTTCGCCGCATCGAGCAATGCTTGTTTTACGTGTTCATCTGCGTCATCCGCAATGATCACTTCCGACGCCTTGCCAGATCGCAATGCTTTGAGCGTTTGCTTTTGACCGACAAACTTCAAATCTGCGCCGACTACTTTTTTGTAAGACATGAAGATATCCTCCAAAATAACACAGCCGGTTGGCAACACTATATCATAGTAGCACCGCCATACCGGCGTGTCAAGGCGTTTTATTCTACCGGAGAATCGGCTTCTACAGGTGCTTCGCCAGCTACTTCGAGATCGATCTGACGGTAACGTGACATCCCAGTACCAGCTGGAACCAACTTACCGATGATGACGTTCTCTTTCAAGCCGCGAAGGTAGTCGCTCTTCCCTTTAATCGCTGCATCCGTAAGGACACGAGTCGTTTCTTGGAACGACGCAGCCGATAGGAATGAATCTGTTTCAAGTGACGCTTTCGTGATACCGAGAAGAACTGGTTTCGCCGAAGCGAGAGCTTTCCCGTTACGGAGCGCTTCTTTACAAGCTTCCTTGAACGTGCTGATATCGACGAGCGAACCTGGTAAGAGTGAAGTCTCACCAGACTCGATGACACGTACGCGACGGATCATTTGGCGAACCATGACCTCGACGTGTTTGTCACCGATCTCAACCCCTTGCATCCGGTATACTTTTTGAACTTCTTGAAGCAAGTAGTTCTGAACGCCGGATACACCTTTAACGTTCAAGAGTTCTTTCGGATCGATCGAACCTTCCGTGAAGACTTGACCGGCTTTGACGTCGTCCCCAAGCTGAACACGTAGACGCGAACCGAATGGGATCGTGTATGTGCGTGTTTCGCTGAGTCCTTGGACCGTCAATTCACGTTTGTCACGCGATTCCGTGAAATCGATGACTTGACCATCGATTTCCGAGATGACCGCTTGACCTTTCGGGTTACGCGCTTCGAACAACTCTTGGATACGCGGAAGACCTTGTGTGATATCGTCCCCGGCAACCCCACCTGTGTGGAAGGTACGCATCGTAAGCTGCGTTCCTGGCTCACCGATTGATTGTGCCGCGATGATACCGACAGCTTCGCCGACTTCGACGTCGTTGCCTGTTGCCAAGTTGCGTCCGTAACATTTCTTACAGACACCATGGCTTGTGTTACAAGTAAAGGCAGTACGGATCTCAACGTTGTCGACACCTGCGTCAGTGATGACACGCGCGATGTCTTCATCGATGAGTTCGTTCGTCGAAACGAGGACTTCTCCTGTTTCAGGGTGAACGACGTTTTCGAATGCAGTACGGCCGACGAGGCGGTCGTAAAGGCTTTCGATTTCTTCCGTTCCTTCACGGAGTGCTGTGACGCGGATACCACGATCCGTTCCACAATCATCTTCACGGATGATGACGTCTTGAGCGACGTCAACGAGACGACGAGTCAGGTAACCTGAGTCAGCCGTTTTCAAGGCTGTATCGGCAAGACCTTTACGCGCACCGTGTGTCGAGATGAAGTATTCCTGTACCGTTAGACCCTCACGGAACGATGATTTGATCGGGAGCTCGATGATCCGTCCACTTGGAGCGGCCATGAGTCCACGCATACCAGCGAGCTGCGTGAAGTTCGACGCGTTACCACGGGCACCGGAGTCACTCATCATGAAGATCGGGTTGAGACGGTTGAGGGATTTCATCAGACGAGACTGAATTTCATCCTTCGCATCATTCCACGATTTAACGACGCGCTCATAGCGCTCGTCTTCTGTGATGAGACCACGACGGTACGATTTCATGACGCGGTCGACATTGTCCTGGGCTTCAACAAGAATCTCTTGTTTATCCGGAAGAACGATGATGTCCGCGATCCCTACCGTGATACCGGCACGAGTCGAGTGTTTGAATCCGAGGTTTTTCATGCGGTCGAGCATGCGGCTTGTTTCTGTCGTCTCAAACCGTTTGAAGACTTCCGCGATGACATTTCCAAGGAATCCTTTTTTGAACGGGTCGATGATCGGACGGTTCTTCAGTTCTGCCGCAACATCTGTTCCTTTTTCAAGGAAGTACTTGTCTGGCGTCGCTTCTTGAAGGTTCGTCATCGTTGGTTCGTTCAAGTAAGGGAACGTCGTTGGGAGGATCTCGTTGAAGATCAACTTACCGACTGTTGTAATCAATAATTTCTCGTTTTGCTCTTCCGTGAATGTCGGGTTCTTGAGAACGCCGGCTGGAATCGCAACACGTGTATGGAAGTGCGCATAACCGTTTTGATAAGCGATGAGCGCTTCATTCACTGTCGAGAAGATTTTACCTTCGCCGATCGCATTTTCGCGCTCGAGCGTGAGGTAGTAGTTACCGAGGACCATATCCTGCGATGGTGTAACAACAGGTTTACCGTCTTTCGGGTTCAAGATGTTTTGTGCAGCGAGCATGAGAAGACGCGCTTCTGCTTGTGCTTCTGCCGAAAGTGGTACGTGAACCGCCATTTGGTCACCATCGAAATCGGCGTTATATGCCGTACATACGAGTGGGTGAAGGCGAATCGCGCGTCCTTCGACGAGCGTTGGTTCGAACGCCTGGATACCGAGACGGTGAAGTGTCGGTGCACGGTTCAAGAGAACCGGATGCTCACGGATGACTTCTTCAAGAACATCCCAGATTTCAGGTTGAACGCGCTCGATTTTCCGTTTCGCACTCTTGATGTTCGGTGCGATGCCACGAGAGACGAGTTCTTTCATGACGAACGGTTTGAAGAGTTCAAGGGCCATTTCTTTTGGAAGACCACATTGATACATCTTCAGATTCGGACCAACGACGATAACCGAACGACCAGAATAGTCGACACGTTTACCGAGCAAGTTTTGACGGAAACGTCCTTGTTTCCCTTTCAACATGTGTGAAAGTGATTTAAGTGGACGGTTACCTGGTCCTGTGACTGGACGACCACGACGACCGTTATCGATCAAGGCATCGACTGCTTCTTGAAGCATCCGTTTTTCATTCTGAACGATGATGTTCGGAGCGCCAAGGTCAAGGAGACGCTTGAGACGGTTGTTACGGTTGATGACGCGGCGGTACAAGTCGTTCAAGTCAGACGTTGCGAAACGTCCGCCATCGAGTTGAACCATCGGACGAAGTTCCGGTGGGATGACTGGAAGCACTTCGAGCACCATCCATTCTGGATTGTTGCCCGAGTTACGGAAAGCATCGAGGACTTCAAGACGTTTGATCGCACGCGTACGACGTTGTCCTTGAATCATACGAAGTTCTTCACGTAATGCAGCGACTTCTTTATCGAGTTCCACGTCACGGAGCAATTTACGAACTGCTTCCGCACCCATTTCAGCAGTGAACGAACGACCGAACTTCTCACGATAGGCACGGTATTCTTTCTCTGAAAGGAGTTGTTTCTTCTCAAGTGTCGATTCGCCTGGATCTGTTACGACGTACGACGCGAAGTAGATGATCTCTTCTAACGCACGTGGTGACATGTCGAGGACGAGTCCCATACGGCTAGGAATTCCTTTGAAGTACCAGATGTGCGAAACCGGTGCTGCGAGCTCGATGTGACCCATGCGCTCACGGCGGACTTTCGACTTCGTGACTTCAACGCCACAGCGGTCACAAATGATTCCTTTATAGCGGATCCGTTTGTATTTACCACAGTAACATTCCCAGTCTTTTGTTGGACCAAAGATACGTTCACAGAACAAACCGTCTTTCTCCGGTTTGAGTGTACGATAGTTGATCGTCTCCGGCTTTTTCACTTCCCCGAAAGACCATGAACGGATCTTTTCGGGGGAAGCGAGGCCGATTTGCATATATTCAAATCTATTAACATCTACCAAGGGGTGGACCTCCCTTTCGCTTATTCCTCTTCAGTAACAACTGGTGCGACAGGCGCTTGAACTTCTTCGAGTGCTGGAGTCGCGTTCGGGATATTGTCCTCGTCTTCGTCGCGCATTTCGATCTCTTCATCATCAGCAGACATCATCTTAACGTCCATACCGAGGGATTGAAGCTCTTTAATGAGGACTCGGAACGATTCCGGTACGCCCGGTTGTGGTACATTCTCACCTTTGACGATTGCTTCGTACGCTTTGACACGACCGATCGTGTCATCCGACTTGATTGTAAGGATTTCTTGGAGCGTGTAGGCTGCGCCGTATGCTTCAAGTGCCCATACTTCCATCTCACCGAAACGCTGACCACCGAACTGGGCTTTACCACCAAGCGGTTGTTGTGTAACGAGTGAGTATGGTCCTGTCGAACGTGCGTGAAGTTTATCATCGACCATGTGAGCAAGTTTAATCATATACATGACACCGACAGAGATACGGTTATCGAACGCTTCACCCGAACGACCATCATAAAGGACAGTCTTCGCGTCGCGATCCATACCTGCTTCTTCAATCGTTGCCCAAACATCTTCCTCACGCGCACCATCGAATACTGGTGATGCGACTTTAATGCCGAGTTGACGTGCTGCCATCCCGAGGTGAAGCTCGAGCAACTGCCCGATGTTCATCCGTGATGGAACCCCAAGTGGGTTCAACATGATGTCAATTGGCGTACCGTCTGGCATGTACGGCATGTCTTCTTCTGGAAGGATACGTGAGATAACACCTTTGTTACCGTGACGACCCGCCATTTTATCACCCTCGTGAATCTTACGCTTCTGAACGATGTAAGCACGGATCAACTGGTTGACACCAGGTGAGAGCTCGTCCCCATTATCGCGGTCGAAGA
Source organism: Exiguobacterium sp. 9-2 (assembly GCF_036287235.1). Taxonomy (NCBI): domain Bacteria; kingdom Bacillati; phylum Bacillota; class Bacilli; order Caryophanales; genus Exiguobacterium; species Exiguobacterium sp. 9-2. The sequence continues at coordinate 114,365 of NZ_CP142850.1, read as the reverse complement.
TTTTGACATCGAGAATGATTCCATCACCACCGTGTGGAACACGGAGAGATGTATCACGGACTTCACGTGCTTTTTCACCGAAGATTGCATGAAGAAGACGTTCTTCCGCTGTCAATTCCGTTACACCCTTCGGCGTAACTTTACCGACGAGGATATCGCCGTCCTTGACTTCCGCACCGACGCGGATGATTCCGCGATCGTCGAGGTTTTTCAAGGCATCATCACCGACATTCGGAATATCACGTGTGATTTCTTCCGGTCCGAGTTTCGTATCACGCGACTCACATTCGTATTCTTCGATGTGGATCGATGTGTAGACGTCGTCTTTGACAAGACGTTCACTCATGATGACAGCATCCTCATAGTTGTAACCATCCCATGTCATGAAACCGACGAGTACGTTACGACCAAGCGCAAGTTCCCCACCGTCCATCGATGGACCATCTGCAAGGATCTCGCCTTTATCGACTGGGTCGCCTGCTTTGATGATTGGTTTTTGGTTATAACACGTTCCTTGGTTAGAACGGATGAATTTTTGAATTTTGTAACGGTCGAGTTCACCTTCAACGATGTTGCCATCGACTTCCGTCGTACGACGGACAAGGATTTCACGCGCCGTAACGCGCTCAGCGATCCCTGCGTGCTTCGCAACAACAGCGGCTCCTGAGTCTTTTGCAGACACGTACTCCATACCTGTACCGACAATCGGAGATTCCGGGTTCAGAAGTGGGACGGCCTGACGTTGCATGTTCGCTCCCATGAGGGCACGGTTCGAGTCATCGTTCTCAAGGAACGGGATACAAGCCGTTGCGGCAGATACAACCTGCTTCGGTGAAACGTCCATATAATCGACACGTGCTGGTTCAACAGACAAGTTTTGTCCACGGAAACGTGAAAGGACGTGTGAATCTTGGAACGTCTTCTCTTCCGTCAACAACATGTTTGCCTGTGCGACGACGTAGAGATCCTCTTCGTCTGCAGTCATGTAATGGATTTCATCTGTGACGACGCCCGTTTCCGGATCGACACGACGATATGGTGCTTCGATGAAGCCGTACTCATTGACCTTCGCGTACGAAGACAACGAGTTGATCAAACCGATGTTTGGTCCCTCTGGCGTTTCGATCGGACACATACGGGAATAGTGCGAGTAGTGTACGTCACGAACTTCGAAACCAGCGCGCTCACGTGTCAAACCACCGGGTCCGAGTGCTGAAAGACGACGTTTGTGCGTCAATTCTGCAAGCGGGTTCGTTTGGTCCATGAACTGAGACAACTGCGAGCTACCGAAGAACTCTTTAATCGATGCGATAACTGGACGAATGTTGATCAATGCCTGTGGCGTGATCGCATTCTGATCCTGAATCGACATCCGTTCTTTAACGACACGTTCCATCCGCGAGAGACCGATCCGGAATTGATTCTGGAGCAGCTCACCGACTGAACGGAGACGACGGTTACCGAGGTGATCGATATCGTCTGTCGTACCGACTTCATGCAACAAGTTGAAGAAGTAGTTGATCGCAGCAATCATGTCAGCAGGCGTGATGTGCTTGATGTCACGATCGATGTTACCGTTACCGATGATATTGATGATGCGTTCACCTTCAGCATCGTCCGGTGCGAACACCTTGATTGACTGTAAGTTGAAAGCCTCACCCTGCGTCACGCCGCCTGTAGGCGTCGCTTCGATGTAACCAACGGATCCTTCGAGGAATGGAAGGACTTTATCGAGCATACGACGATCAAGGACCGTTCCTGCTTCCGCGATGACTTCACCTGTCTCTGGGTCAACGAGCGTTTCCGCAAGTTTCTGACCGAAAAGACGGTTCTTAAGATGAAGCTTTTTATTGATTTTATAACGACCAACGTTTGCCAAATCATAACGTTTCGGGTCAAAGAAGCGCGACACGAGTAACGCTTTTGCGTTTTCGACTGTCGGCGGCTCTCCCGGACGTAGACGCTCATAAATCTCGATGAGGGCTTTTTCCGTTGATTCCGTATTATCTTTTTCAAGTGAATTCCGGAGGTACTCATCATCACCGAGAAGATCGATGATTTCCTGATCCGTACCGAAACCAAGAGCACGTAAAAGAACCGTTACTGGAATCTTACGCGTGCGATCAATGCGAACATAAACGATGTCTTTCGCGTCTGTCTCGAGCTCGAGCCATGCACCACGGTTTGGGATGACTGTCGCGGAGAACCCACGCTTACCGTTCTTATCTAACTTATTGTTGTAATAAACACTTGGCGAACGAACAAGCTGCGAAACGATTACGCGTTCCGCTCCATTGATGATGAATGTTCCCGACTCCGTCATAAGCGGGAAGTCACCCATGAAGACTTCTTGTTCTTTCAATTCACCCGTCTCTTTATTTTGAAGACGGACTTTAACGCGTAGTGGTGCCGAATAGGTCACGTCGCGCTCTTTCGATTCATCGATCGAATACTTCGGCTCTCCGAGCGAGTAGTCGATGAATTCTAATACGAGATTCCCTGTGAAATCGGAAATCGGCGAAATGTCATGAAACATTTCACGAAGACCTTCCCGCAGGAACCACTCATACGAATTCGTTTGAATCTCGATTAAGTTTGGAAGTTCCAATACTTCGCTGATACGTGCATAGCTTCTTCTCTGACGGTGACGACCGTACTGAACAAGTTGACCAGTCAACTGATTCACCTCTCAGACCCACTTCTTCTTATAGAGAAGGACGGGTGTAATATCGAACATTGAAGCCATTTTTTGATTGATAAGCGCAAAAAAGCGACGTCTTGTCTACTCAATCATCTGTAGTCGAGAACGCCAGCTGCTTTCAAACATCTTATCCAAAAATCACTCCAATGGCATTTTATAATACTATCATAGACACAACATGAGGTCAACGACAAATCCTTCGATTTGTCAAGACCGAATTGATTTAAATATCGAGTACCCTTTATCACGTGTAACTGTCTCACACATACCGAATACTTCTTCCATCAACTTCTTCGCAGATGGTCCACCTTGTTTCTTTTGAATGACGACCCAAAGTTCGCCGCCAACGATGAGATGATCATATGCTTCTCGGAGAATACGATGAACGACCGTTTTTCCTGCCCGAATCGGTGGATTCGTCACGATCGCTGCGAATGTCGATTCGCCTACCCCATCATACCCGTCACTCACACCGGTCGTCACGGAAACACCGTTCGCGCGCGCATTGTCTGCCGCTAGTTCGAGCGCCCGTTCATTGACATCGATCAAGTGTGCCGGACGTCCTGTCGACTTCGAGAGCGCAATGCCCATCGGTCCATATCCACAGCCGACATCTAAAATGTCTCCAGCTACAGCCGGTTCCGTGAATGCCTCAATCAACAGACGTGAACCAAAATCGATTCCGTTCTTTGAAAAGACACCGTGATCCGATGTAAAGCGGAGCGTTTGACCACGCAGGACATATTCCCACGTCTTCGGATCTCGTTTCGATGAAGGGTCATTCGTATAATAATGATCCGCCATGTTTCCTTCCCCTCTCATGTAAAAGATGAAAACAAAAGAAGCTCGCAATGCGAGCTTCTCTTGTTTCTACGGAAGAAGAAAATTACTTAACTTCTACAGTAGCGCCAGCTTCTTCAAGCTTAGCTTTCATTGCTTCAGCGTCTTCTTTCGAAACGCCTTCTTTAACTGGTGCTGGAGTTCCGTCTACGAGAGCTTTCGCTTCTTTAAGACCGAGGCCTGTCAATTCGCGAACTGCTTTGATGACGTTGATTTTACCAGATCCAGCGTTAGTAAGGATAACGTCGAATTCAGTTTGCTCTTCAGCTGCTGCGCCTGCGCCAGCACCTGCAACTGCTACTGGAGCTGCTGCTGATACGCCGAATTCTTCTTCGATTGTTTTTACGAGTTCGTTAAGTTCAAGAACAGTCATGCCCTTGAGGTCTTCGATAAATTGCTCTTTGTTGAAAGCCATTATGGTTTTCCTCCTTTGATTTAGCCCACGTTGGGGTGTGAAAATTGTGTTGGTTGCCTATCCCGCTAAGCAGAAATTAAGCAGATTGTTCTTCTTTTTGCTCTGCGATTGCGTTCGTTGCCACCGCGAGTCCACGGATTGGCGCTTGAAGCACGCTGAGGAGCATCGAAAGGAGACCTTCGCGTGATGGAAGTTCCGCAAGGGCTTTGACATCTTCTACTGAAGTGACTTTGCCTTCGATGATACCACCTTTAAGTTCGAGAGCCTTGTGCGTTTTAGCGAAGTCGTTCAAGATCTTAGCTGGCGCGATAACGTCTTCATTGCTGAAGGCGATCGCACTAGGACCTGTGAAGACTTCATCAAGACCTTCGAGGTTGCTTTGAACTGCCGCGCGGCGGAGGAGACCGTTTTTGTAAACTTTGAATTCAACGCCCGCTTCGCGGAGTTGTTTACGAAGTTCAGTAACTTCTTCTACTGTGAGACCACGGTAGTCGACGACAACTGTTCCTGCGCTCGCTTGGAGTTTCTCAGCGATCTCAGATACGAGATCCGCTTTGACAGCGATAACTTTTTCGTTTGCCATTTCTGTTGCACCTCCTGGTAGATGAAATGTACCGGTGCGAGGGGCTGCTCGATTTCAAATAAAAAGCCTCCGTCTGCAAAGCAGAGGAGGCGTAATCGTCAAAAAGGATACCTGAACAAACAGGCTCTCTGAGCAAGAACACCTCGGAAGGATTTATGCCCATGTGAGCACCTTCTGTCTACGGTATGTCGAAATATATCAACGTTTTATACTGTAACAGCGTTCTTAGAACGTTGTCAAGTTCGTTTTAGACGAAATTATTTCGCGAAGTCAGCTGAAGATACTTTTACACCAGGACCCATTGTAGAAGCGATCGCGATGTTCTTAAGGTATACACCTTTAGCAGTAGCAGGCTTAACTTTTACGAGAGTTTCGATAACTGTGTTGATGTTCTCAACGAGTTTCTCGTTATCGAATGATTTTTTACCGACAGGAACGTGGATGTTACCTGATTTGTCGACACGGTACTCAACTTTACCAGCTTTGATATCGTTGATTGCTTTTGTGACGTCAAATGTAACTGTACCTGTTTTCGGGTTTGGCATGAGGCCTTTTGGTCCGAGAACGCGACCAAGTTTACCAACTTCACCCATCATGTCTGGTGTCGCAACGATAACATCGAAGTCGAACCATCCTTGTTGGATTTTGTTGATGTACTCAGCATCACCAGCGTAATCTGCTCCAGCAGCTTCCGCTTCTTTAAGTTTCTCACCTTTCGCGAAGACGAGGACTTTTTGTGTTTTACCAGTACCGTGTGGCAATACGACTGCTCCACGGATTTGTTGGTCTGCTTTCTTCGGATCTACTCCGAGACGAACAGCCAATTCGATAGTCTCATCGAATTTCGCAGTTGCAGATTTTTTAGTCAAATCTACAGCTTCTGCGAGTTCGTATGAAACCGTACGATCGATAAGCTTAGCAGCTTCTTTGTACTTCTTACCCATTTTAGGTTCCTCCTTTGTGGTTGTGCGGAAAATCCTCCCACATAATGAAAGGGTAGCAGGCTTCAAGAAACTATCCGCCTGCGACCCTCATCGTTGTTCATGGTAATCAAAAAGACATTAGTCTTCGATTACGATACCCATAGAACGTGCAGTACCTTCAACCATCAACATTGCTGTTTCAACAGATGATGCGTTAAGGTCTGGCATTTTTGTTTCAGCGATTTCACGAACTTTGTCACGTTTGACAGTCGCTACTTTCTTACGGTTCGGTTCACCTGAACCACTCTCAATTCCAGCTGCTTTCTTCAAGAGAACTGCTGCTGGAGGAGTTTTAGTGATGAATGTGAATGAACGATCTTCAAAAACCGTGATGACTACAGGGATAATCAAGCCGGCTTGGTCTTGTGTACGAGCGTTGAACTCTTTACAGAAGCCCATGATGTTCACACCTGCTTGACCGAGTGCCGGTCCAACTGGTGGAGCTGGGTTTGCTTTGCCCGCAGGAATTTGAAGTTTTACGAGTTTCATAACCTTCTTCGCCACGAGACACACCTCCTTAATTCTTTAATGTGGTTTAATTGGACGTTGCGCGTCCTCCCACTCATTCTATTCGACGAGTTATTTATCGAAATAAGCACAACATCAAACACGAAAAATTGTATCATTAAAACAAAACATTCGCAATAGGAAACTTAATCGATTTTATCGACCTGTGCGAAATCAAGCTCGACCTTCGTTTCGCGACCGAACATATCAACAGAGACTTTCATTTTCTCAGCATCTGTATCAAGCTCCTCGATCGTACCTTCGAGATTTTCGAAAGCTCCTTCTTTGATTCGGACGATTTGTCCGAGTGAGAAGTCGTAACGGCTCTTCAGATCGACAAGACCCATTGATCCAAGGATATTTTCTGCTTCTTCCGGAAGAAGTGGGGTTGGTTTTGAACCGCCGCCGACTGATCCGAGGAAGCCCGTGACGTTCGGAGTATTCCGGACGACATACCAAGAATCATCCGTCATGACCATCTCAACGAGGACATACCCCGGGAAGATCTTGACTTCACGTTCCTTGATTTTCGTTTCTCCCTTTTTGTTCGTTACTTCTTCTTGTACCGTTTCAATCGGAACGAGTACACGGAAGATTTTTTCGTCCATGTTCATGGATTCAATCCGACGTTCAAGGTTCGCCTTGACGTTGTTTTCGAATCCGGAATACGTTTGGACGACAAACCATTGTTTCTCCATGGTAGGCCACCTCTTCTTTTTACTTAATCAACCAGCTCATCAATGCGCTAAGCCCTGAATCGACGCCGAAGATGAAGACACCCATAAAGATCACCATACCGATGACCGTCAATGTGTATTTCGTCAGCTCTTTCCGTTTGGGCCAGCTCGTCTTTTTCAATTCATTCCATACGTCACGCAAAAATTTCATCGTACTTTCCCTCCAGGATGTAATAAATCGGGACAGATGAAGCTTTATTTCGCTTCTTTATGAATCGTATGCGCGTTACAACGACGGCAGAATTTCTTCAATTCCAAGCGGACAGTGACGTCCTCTTTTTTCATCGTCGTATAGTCGCGGGCACCGCAATTATCACAAGCAAGGCCTACTTTCTTCGCCATCTCAAAGTCCTCCTTCTTTGCCACTCTTCTCTTCTATTGAGGTACTTTCCTTCCGAAAAAGAGCGTAAAAAAAAACGCCTATGAGCGGCGTCTCGCTAGTAAGGCGCTAGTTATACAGTAGCATAGGAAGGGATTACGGTCAATCTACCTCTCTGTTAGACCGTCATCTTTCGTGCTTCGAGATAACGCTCAAGCTTGCGCTTGACGCGTTGCAAGGCATTGTCGATCGATTTGACATGACGATCGAGGTCGTCAGAGATTTCCTGATACGTCCGTCCGTCAAGATAGAGCGCGAGGACTTTGCGTTCAAGGTCGCTTAAAATTTCATCCATCTTCGATTCAATGTCTGCATATTCTTCCCGGTTGACGATCAAAATTTGTGGATCAGAAGGTGCTGTCGACGTAATGATATCGAGTAACGTCCGCTCCGATTCATCGTCATAGATCGGTTTATCGAGTGAGATGTAAGAGTTCAACGGGATATGTTTCTGACGTGTCGCCGTCTTGATCGCAGTGATCATCTGTCTCGTAATGCATAATTCGGCAAATCCTTTAAACGAGGCAAGCTTATCCGTTCGGTAATCTCGTACTGCTTTATAGAGACCAATCATTCCTTCTTGAATGATATCTTCTCGGTCTGCCCCGATCAAAAAATAAGAACGGGCTTTGGCGCGCACGAAATTTCGATACCGCTCGATCAAAAATTCGAGCGCATCGCTGTTGTCGAACTCTTTCGCTTGTTCTACAAGCGCTTCATCGGTCATGCACCCAAACTGGTCGAACGAAACCAAACTCATCTTGTATCCCTCCAAGCATCATTGACGAATAGTTCAATTGTTTTTAATTATACAATAATTACCTGTCGCACGACAATGAAAATTGGCATGACCTCTTTTGTTGTATCCAAAATGTATCTTTTCATAAAAAAACACCGTTCTTCCAAAGTAGGAAAAACGGTGATCCGCTCATGCGAATGGTTTATATCATGTATCTGAATTCTTTCGGCGACGGATCGCTTCTAAACGTGCGACGACGTCTTCTGGTAAATCAATCTTCGAGCGCGGTTGAGCCGTCGTCTTCGCAGACGTCGTCTGTTGTTTGATGACAGCGACTGCCGCTTTCCACTCTCGCCGGAGCTCTTGCGCCGATATGCGGAGTGCTCCGAGCGTGAAGATGACCCACTGCTCCGTATAATCATTCGTCGCTACCGTTAACTTGACTCGGATATCTTGTAGCCAATCAGCAGCTGTCTTTTCAATCCATTCATCTGCCGTTTCGTTCTCCCGTGTGTAGACGATATCAATCCCGCTTTTTTGCATCCGGGATTCACGTCCCGGTTGAAGATAGGCATCGAAGACGATCGTAACGCTAAGACCTGTGACAGCTTGGTATTCCGCCATCGCATGAATCAGCCGTTCCCGTGCCAATTCAAAATCTTGCTCCCGCAACGTCCGAAATTCTGGCCATGCGCCAATGATATTATAGCCATCTACGATGAGACGATCATATTTCATCGCGCATACGGCTTTCTAGTCCGGTAGACTTCATATAGTAATAACGAAGCAGCAACCGATGCGTTGAGCGATGTGACATGTCCCGCCATCGGGAGGTGGACGAGGAAATCACATTTCTCACGGACGAGCCGGCTCATTCCTTTTCCTTCACTTCCAATGACGATTCCGAGTGGCATCGTCCCATCAAGTGTCCGGTAGTCATCACTTTCGCGCGCATCCGTTCCGACGAACCAGATGCCTTGTTTCTTTAGATCCTCCATCGTCCGCGCAAGGTTCGTCACGCGAACGACAGGAATATGTTCGATCGCGCCTGTTGATGCCTTTGCGACGACTTGCGTCAATCCGACTGATCGACGCTTCGGAATGATGATCCCGTGTGCCCCGACAGCATCTGCTGTCCGCAAGATTGATCCGAGATTATGTGGATCCTCCAGTTCATCGAGTAGGATCAAGAGCGGTGTTTCGTCCTTTTGACGCGCGAGCTCAAAGATGTCTTCCATCTCGGCGTACTCATACGCCGCTACCGCTGCGACGACACCTTGGTGATTTTCCGTTCCGGCTAAACCCGTTAACCGTGAGCGAGGTACGAGCTGGATTTGAATCCCTGCTTCCTGCGCCATCGCGTGGATGACGGCAAGTGGTCCTTTTTGTTGTCCTTCCTGCAGAAACAGCTTGTTCATCTCTCGTCCGCTCCGTAATGCTTCTAGAACCGGATTTCGACCCGACAAGAAATCTTGTCCTTCTTCGAGCGGTTCGATCGCGACTGGCTGTTCCTTGACCGGAGCGGCTTTTCGTTTCTCTTGTGCTGGACGCTGTGCCTTCGTTTTTGGCTTCGCGCTTGTAGCCTTAGGATTCGTCTGTTTTTTCGGCTTCGAGTAATTCGAACGCTTGTCCGATGAGTTCTTCAAGGCGATCCCCTCCTTCTGAAAGATAAATATAACCGAGTAATGCTTCAAATGCTGTCGCGTAGCGATACGTGTGGACGTCTGTACTCTTCGGGATGGAACCGGATTTTGCGTTCTTCCCGCGCCGGACGACCGCTGCCTCTTCTTCCGTCAACGCATCCGTGTTCAACCAGTGCGTCACGACCGTCGCTTGTGCTTGTGCCCGAACGTACCGGACAGCTGCTTTGTGCAACTCGCCCGGCTTCACATAACCTTGTTCGAGCAATCGCTCGCGCACACGAATCTCATAGACGACATCGCCCATGTACGCTAACGCGAGTGCATTCAGTTGTTTGTAGTTCTTCATCCGCGCTTCCACCGCATCCCTTGTGCTGTATCTTCGAGCAGAATGCCTTGGTCACGTAGTTGGTCGCGGATTGCATCTGCTCGTGCAAAGTCACGATTTTGACGGGCTGTGTTCCGCTCTTCGATCAACTGTTCGACTTCTTCATCGAGTAAGCCTTTATCAACTGTCAACGTCACACCTAGGACGCCTGATAATTCCGAGAAGAGTGCGAGGAACTGTTCGAGAACCTGTTTCGATACATGCGCTTCTCCAAGGTATAGGTTGGCTTCTTTTGAGAGATCAAACAAATCCGTCACCGCGTTCGCTGTATTAAAATCATCATCCATCGATGTGATGAAGTGTTCCTTGATCGCCGCTAGACGATTCAACCACTTCTCGTCACCTGTTCCGAGATCAGCCGTCATGTCAAGTCGGTGTTCAATGTTTGCGACCGATTCCCGAATTCGTGCGAGACCATTCGCTGCTTGGTCGATCAGTTCACGACTGTAGTTGATCGGATGACGATATTGAACCGACAACATGAAGAACCGTAAGACCATCGGATCGACCGCTTGAATGGCTTCATGGACCGTCAGGAAGTTACCGAGCGACTTCGACATCTTCTCATTTTCGATGTTCAAGAACCCGTTATGCATCCAGTAGTTCGCGAACTTCTGAGAATTGCATGCTTCCGACTGAGCGATCTCATTCTCATGGTGCGGGAACTTCAAGTCTTGTCCACCGGCATGGATATCGATCGTCTCTCCGAGGTATTTCTTCGCCATCGCCGAGCACTCGATGTGCCAGCCTGGTCGCCCTTCGCCCCACGGACTCGTCCATGCCGGCTCGCCTGGTTTTGCTGCTTTCCAGAGCACGAAATCAAGCGGATCTTCTTTTTTCTCTCCGACTTCGATTCGCGCACCTGCACGCAACTCGTCGATTGACTGTTGGCTTAATTGTCCGTAATCCTTGAAACTACGCGTCCGGAAGTAGACATCTCCGCTTGAAGCGTAGGCATTGCCTTTTTCAACAAGGACTTCGATGAATGCGATGATATCGTCCATCGTTTCCGTGACGAGTGGATGGATGTCCGCTTTTTGGACATTTAAAGCACCCGTATCCGCGTGATACGCTTCAATGAAACGTTTCGTCAACGCATGATAATCTTCTCCCAGTTCGTTTGCTGTCCGGATGATCTTATCGTCGACGTCCGTGAAGTTCGAGACGTATTTGACCTCATATCCGCGGTATGTGAAGTAGCGACGGACTGTATCGAAGACGATCGCTGGACGTGCATTGCCGATATGAATGTAGTTGTACACAGTTGGACCACAGACATACATCTTGACCTTTCCTTCTTCTAATGGTTTAAATGGTTCCTTTTTTCCGGTCATGCTGTTGTACAGTTGAATCATGACGTCGCCCTCCTTTAATCCGTTCAATTTCTTGTTTTAATACTTCTAGTTCCATTTCAATCCGCTCTTGGCATTCGCTGACCGGATCCGGGAAACGATGATCAAGTGGTGCTTCGACCTTCATGCCGTCTTGAATGACGACACGTCCCGGAATGCCGACGACGGTCGCATTTGGAGGAACGTGTTTTAAGACGACGGAACTGGCACCGATTTTTGAGTATGCCCCGATCGTGATATCACCTAGGACACGAGCACCGGCAGAGACAAGTACGCCGTCTTCAATCGTCGGATGACGCTTTCCTGTTTCTTTCCCCGTTCCGCCGAGTGTCACGCCTTGAAACAACGTGACGTCATCGCCAATGATCGTCGTCTCACCAATGACGACACCCATCCCATGGTCAATAAAGAATCGGCGTCCAATCGTCGCTCCTGGATGAATCTCGATGCCTGTCAAAAAGCGACTGAATTGCGAAATCAATCGACCGAGCAAGCGAAACTTCGCGTTCCAGAGCCGATGGGCCAGGCGATGCATCCAAATCGCATGTAAGCCCGGGTATGTCAAAATGACTTCTAACGTGCTGCGGGCAGCTGGATCTTGCTCAAACACATTGCGGATATCTTCTCGCATCCGTGCCATATACGTTCTCCTCTCCATAAGAAAAAGCGCCTCTATGCATTGCTGCACAGAGACGCTAACGAAGCGCGGTCCCACTCTGTTTGGACGATTGACTGACTCGTCCCTCTCGACGTCCGTTAACGCCGGAGATACGTCTGCGCCTACTCTCACGGATTTCGGGCAGCACTCAGAGGGGCATTTCATGATTCGCTTCTTCAAGCCCTCGCACCATTCGAGCTTGTCTCTGGAGAAGAAGACGCATCGTTACTTTCCTCGTCTACGCTTTCGTTATTCTGCTTCAAGCCGTGCAAGCACACGGTCTTTTCCTAGTAATTGAATCGTGTTCGGGAGTTCTGGACCATGCGTCTGTCCTGTCGTCGCAACACGAATTGGCATGAACAAGTTTTTTCCTTTTTGACCAGTCGCTTTTTGCGTCGCTTTGATCGATGCTTTGATTGCTTCTGGTGTCCACTCTTCGAGAGCGCGTAACTGGTTCGCGAATTCTGCAAGTACAGTCGGAACCGTCTCGCCACTCAAGACAGTGTTTGCCTCTTCATCATACACCACTTCATCCTCAAAGAACATCTCTGAAAGCTTGACGATTTCCGCGCCATGCGTCATCTGTTCGCGGTATAGCGCGACAAGATCACGTGCCCAAGCGAGCTCTTCTTCTGAAGGTGACGCTTCGACGCGACCTGCTTCTTGTAGGAACGGAAGACTTGCTTCGAATACTTCTTCGAACGATTGATGTTTCATATACTGACTGTTGATCCAAGCCAATTTGTTTTGGTCAAAGACAGCCGGACTCTTCGAGAGACGATCCGCATCAAAGATCTTGATTAACTCTTCTTTTGTGAAGATTTCCTCTTCGCCGACAGGTGACCAGCCGAGAAGCGTGATGAAGTTGAGTAATGCTTCCGGGAGATAACCGAGCTCTTTATACTGCTCGATGTACTGAATGATCGAGTGATCACGCTTCGAGAGTTTCTTGTGTGCTTCATTGACAATCAATGTCATGTGACCAAACGTCGGGTATTCCCAACCGAACGCATCATAGATCATCATCTGTTTCGGTGTGTTCGAAATATGATCATCTCCACGAAGAACATGACTGATCGCCATCAAGTGATCGTCGATGACGACAGCAAAGTTATACGTCGGAATGCCGTCTTTTTTAACGATGACCCAGTCACCGAAGTCTTTTGATTCGAACGAGACGTCGTCTTTGACGATATCATTCCATGTATACGTGACATCTTCCGGTACACGAATCCGAATCGATGGCGTGCGACCTTCTGAGCGGAACGCTTCTTCTTGTTCTGCTGTCAGGTTACGGTGTGCCCCTGAATAACGTGGTGCTTCTCCGCGTGCGATTTGCGCTTCGCGTTCTGCTTCGAGCTCTTCCGATGTCATGTAGCAACGGTAAGCGAGTCCCTTTTCAAGTAACTCATCCGTATACTTTTGATAGATATCAAGACGCTCCATTTGTGAATAAGGACCGTACTCACCACCGCGACCTGGACCTTCGTCCCAATCGACACCGAGCCACTCGAGATTCTTCATTTGACTCTCGACACCACCTGCAATGTTCCGCTTTTGGTCCGTATCCTCGATTCGTAATACCATCTTGCCGCCTAAATGGCGTGCAAACAGATAGTTAAATAATGCAGTCCGGGCATTCCCGATATGCAAGTGTCCTGTTGGACTTGGGGCATAACGTACTCGTACTTCTGCCATTGCCAATCACTCCTTCGACTAAAATTCGCTTATCTAGTATACCTTATTCTTCGATTCGTTTCAGTAGAATCACTGCTTGACAAGCGATTCCCTCTTCTCGTCCCGTAAAACCTAACCATTCCGTTGTCGTTGCCTTGACATTGATCTGTTCAATGTCCGCTTCGAGTAATTCTGCGATCCGAGCGCGCATCGTGTCGATGTACGGACGAAGCTTTGGTGCCTGTGCGATGACTGTCGCATCTAGGTTGCCAAGCTCATATCCTTGTTGTTTAACGAGCGCGTAGACATGCTGCAGTAATTTTGCTGAATCCGCATCCTTGAATTCCGGATCCGTATCCGGAAAATGTTTTCCGATATCCCCCGCTGCAATCGCACCAAGTGCTGCGTCGGCAATCGTATGTAACAAGACGTCTGCATCCGAATGACCGAGCAATCCTTTCGTATGCGGAATCTCAATGCCGCCTAAAATCAATTTCCGATCCTCTGCAAAGGCATGTACATCAAAACCTTGTCCAATTCGAATCATCGTCATTTCCCTCGTTTCATTAGAATTGCTTCACCGAACCATAGATCGTCCGGTGTCGTCATCTTGATATTTTCGTAGTGACCGTGGACGATCGTTACTTTTCCTCCGTCCCATTCTATCAAACTTGCATCATCGGTTCCTAGGTATTTTGTTGCCGCTTTTTCATGAACCGTGCGAATCGTTGCAAGATCAAATGCTTGTGGTGTCTGGGCTGCCATCAAGTGTTCTCGCGGAACGGTCTCACTGATGTGATTCGCTTCGATCCGTTTGACGGTGTCTTTGATCGGTACGGCGAGAATCGCTGCTTGATCCAACACTGCCGCCTGGACGACCGCATGAATCGCTTCTTGTGAAATGAACGGTCGAGCCCCATCATGAATCAAGACGATCCCTTCGCCTTCTAATGCCTCAAGACCACGGAGAACACTTTCTTGACGTTCGGCACCACCCGCAACCAGTTTGATGGCTGTCGCATAGGACGAAGTGACATCCGTAAACCAGTCTTTCTCCATTGGATTGATCGCAAGAACGATTTCCGCACATGCCGGGTCCGCCTCGAAGACATCCAATGTCCAAGCGATGATTGGACGGTCTCTTAGTTCAAGCATCAATTTATTACGATCTGCGCCCATCCGCTTACCGGCACCGGCAGCGGGGATGACGACGCGATATGTGGCTGTAGACATCTCATTCCCTCTTTTCTCTCTCACTGATCATCGTGATCCATTCCATCACACCGAAAACGGACTCGATCATGAAATCGAATCCGTTGCGGGTCTATCTGAATGCCTCTCGATATCTCTCTAGGCATAGTGTCTCATTTTTCCTGTGGTTTCGCAAAAATCATTCGTCCAGCTGACGTCTGTAAGACACTCGTGACGACGACGCCAATCGTTTTCGAAATGAGATGTTTGCCTCCTTCGACGACGACCATCGTTCCATCTTCGAGATAGGCGATTCCTTGCTTTTGTTCTTTCCCTTCCTTGATGACAAGGACGGTCATTTCTTCTCCTGGAATGACGACTTGTTTGACCGCATTCGCCAGGTCATTGATGTTAAGGACAGGAACATGTCGGACTTCACAGACTTTGTTTAAGTTATAGTCGTTCGTGACGACGATTCCTTTAACGAGTTCCGCAAGTTTGATCAATTTGATGTCGACTTCCGGTACATCCTCGAAGTCGCCATCATAAATTTCGACCTCGACTCCAGGGATCTCTTGTAATTCTTTTAAGACATCGAGCCCGCGGCGTCCACGGTTTCGTTTCAACGTATCAGAAGAATCCGCGATGTACTGCAACTCACCGATGACGAATTGCGGAACGATCAGTTTCCCTTCGACGAAGCCTGTTTTCGTGATATCTGTGATTCGTCCGTCGATGATGACGCTCGTATCGAGCACTTTACTATTCGACTTTGCTGGAACGACGACTTCAGATGCCGTCTTTTTTTCACTTTGGTTGCTACGTAAGAAGATTTTCGTCAATTCATGACGTTTTCGATACCCGACCGTAAAGCCGAGATATCCGAATAACGCGGTCACGAAGATTGTTAAGACATTACTGAGGACAGGAATCCCAACTAAGTCGATTAACGTACTGACGAGAAATGCTAATACTAATCCGATCAACAAACCAAACGTACCAAAAAAGAGATCTGCTACTGGGGCTTTGACGAGTCGTTCTTCTAAAAATCGGAGAAGTCGAATTACCGAATCCGTAATGAATAATCCAATTAATAAGAATATGAGTGCACCAATCGTTCCAGTTACGTATTCGCTCATCAACCATGCCGGGAAAGTCGTACTTGTCGCTGTTTCAATCAATTGGAAAAACTGAGGAAGCAACAAGATCCCAAGGGCAAGTCCGAGTAATGCAAAAAATACCCGTATGACGATTTTCAATCTTCTCACCTCCTTTGCCTATTTTAAGTTCATTGTAACATGTACTGAATTGAACTACCTACGCCGGAAGGAGGGGAAACTGTTTACATATCCATTACAGTTCCCCCATTTTTTACGTCATTCCAGCTTAAAACGGAATTGTTTCGCGTAATGCTTCGTCCACGCTTTCGACACCGACGACCGTAATCCCGTCCGGATACGTCCAGCCTCCTAAGTTATTTTTCGGAATGATCGCTCGTGTAAAACCGAGTTTGGCTGCTTCTGCTACACGTTGCTCAATCCGTGAAACACGACGGACTTCTCCCGTCAACCCGACCTCACCAATCACGACATCCGTCGGACGCGTCGGCTTGTCACGGAAACTAGAGGCAATGGCAACACAGACTGCTAAGTCGATCGCTGGTTCATCGAGCTTCACACCACCCGCTGCCTTGAGATAGGCATCTTGTGTTTGTAAGAGAAGACCCGATCGTTTCTCAAGAACGGCCATCAATAACGCTACTTTATTTTGATCGATTCCGGTCGCCATCCGTCTAGGATTCCCAAATGACGTCGGTGAAATCAATGCTTGCAGTTCGACGAGGACGGTCCGTGTCCCTTCCATTGAAGCAACGATCGTTGAACCGGATACGCCGGATGTCCGCTCTTCGAGGAAAATTTCTGACGGATTTAAGACCTCTTCAAGACCAGACTCCCGCATTTCAAAAATTCCGATCTCATTCGTTGAACCAAATCGGTTTTTAACAGCACGCAGAATCCGAAACGTATGGTGACGTTCGCCTTCGAAATACAAGACAGCATCCACCATGTGCTCAAGTAAACGTGGTCCAGCAATCGACCCCTGTTTCGTAACATGACCAACGATAAAGATTGCAATACCACGACTCTTTGCAATTTTCATCAGCATCGCCGTACATTCACGTACCTGTGTCACACTCCCGGGTGCGGACTGAATTTCATCAATGTAGACGGTTTGAATCGAGTCGATGATTAAAAACCGTGGCTGTTCTTCATCAACGACACGTTCAATCATGTTCATGTCCGTTTCACTAAGGACGAACAAATCCTGTGTCGGCAATCCAAGCCGTTCCGCGCGCAATTTGGTTTGTTTAAGCGATTCTTCCCCTGAGATGTAGAGCACTTTTTCACCACGTTGGGCAAGCCGTGCACTCGTCTGCAGTAAGATCGTCGACTTCCCGATCCCCGGGTCTCCTCCAACAAGCACCATCGAACCTGGAACGATGCCGCCTCCGAGGACACGATCGAATTCACCACTTCCGGTAAAGACACGACTCTCTTCTTGCGAGACGATATTCGCGAGGCGTTCAGGCTTTAATTGTTTTGTCGTCGTATGAACAAAAGCGGCACCGCGCCGTCCTTTTTTTTCTTCGACGACTTCTTCGACCATCGTGTTCCATTCTCCGCATCCAGAACAACGTCCCATCCATTTCGGTGATTCAGTTCCACAGCTTTGGCAAACGAATTTTGTTTTTAACTTAGCCAATCGATTCATCCTTTCTGTTTCAAAAAAAGACCAGCTTCGCTCAGAAAGTGCGAAAGCTGGCCCTGTGCTCAGTGCTTATTCCGTTGCGGCAGAACTCACGTGATTCCGGCGAACGATGAATTCGTTCTCTTCGACATCAAGCGCAACATGCTCTCCTTTTTGAATATCACCTGCGAGCAATGCTTCTGACAACCGGTCTTCCGCTTCCCGTTGAAGGGCACGACGGATTGGACGTGCGCCGTACTCTGGATCGTATCCGATATCGGCGATCTTCGAGAGGGCAGCTGGTGTCAATTCGAAATGAATTTCCTGTTCAGCCAAACGTTTTTCAAGGGTTTTCGCCATCAACTTCACGATCTCTTCGATATGTTGTTTCTCGAGTGAATGGAAGACGATCGTTTCATCAATCCGGTTCAAGAACTCTGGACGGAAGGCCCGTTTGAGTTCTTCCATGACTTTATCTTTCATGTCTTTGTATTCGCGATCCGTATCTTCAGAAACAGCGAAGCCGACATATTTATTACGTTTAAGGGCACTTGCACCGACGTTCGACGTCATGACGATGATCGTGTTACGGAAATCAACCGTGCGACCTTTCGAGTCTGTTAGGCGCCCATCATCGAGTACCTGCAAGAGAATGTTGAAGACTTCTGGGTGCGCCTTCTCGATTTCATCAAGTAAGATGACTGAGTATGGTTTCCGGCGAACTTTTTCAGTCAATTGACCGCCCTCTTCGTAACCGACATATCCTGGAGGTGAACCAACGAGACGACTCGTTGCATGTTTCTCCATGTACTCTGACATGTCGATCCGGATGATTGCATCCTCATCACCGAACATTGCTTCGGCAACCGCACGTGCGAGTTCTGTCTTACCAACCCCAGTAGGACCGAGGAAAATGAACGAACCGATCGGACGTTTTGGATCTTTCAGTCCAGCACGTGCGCGACGGATCGCTTTTGAAATCGATTTAACGGCTTCATTTTGACCGATGACACGATCGTGAAGGATTTCTTCGAGACGAAGGAGACGATCCGTCTCTTCTTCCGCAATCTTCGTGACCGGTACACCTGTCCAGTTGGCAACAACTTGTGCGATGTCATCTTTTGTGACTTCAAGTTTTTCGTTGCCTTGTTTATTCTGCCATTCCTCTTTCAAACGCTCAAGCTCATCGCGTAATTTTTGTTCCGTATCGCGGAGGCTTGCTGCTTTTTCAAACTCTTGACTTTGGACAGCTTCATCTTTGTCCTTACGGATGCCTTCGAGTTTTGCTTCAACTTCTTTTAAGTTCGGTGGTGCTGTATACGAACGCAACCGAACTTTTGATGCCGCTTCATCGATCAAGTCAATCGCTTTATCCGGAAGGAACCGATCCGAAATGTATCGATCCGACAAGGTGACGGCTTCTTGAATCGCTTCATCTGTGATCGTCACACGGTGGTGTGCTTCATAACGATCGCGAAGACCAAATAGGATTTGCGTCGCTTCATCCGTTGTTGGCTCTGCGACTTGGATCGGTTGGAAACGACGTTCGAGTGCCGCATCTTTTTCGATGTACTTCCGGTACTCATCAAGTGTTGTAGCTCCAATACACTGGAGTTCGCCTCGTGCGAGCGACGGTTTAAGGATATTCGATGCATCGATCGCACCTTCTGCTCCACCTGCTCCAATCAATGTATGCAACTCATCGATGAAGAGAATGATGTTACCCGCTTGACGAATCTCATCCATGACCTTTTTCAAACGATCTTCGAACTCACCACGGTATTTCGTACCGGCGACGAGTGTTCCCATGTCGAGTACCATGACGCGTTTATTGCGTAAGGTCTCCGGTACTTCATTGTTGATGATTTGTTGAGCAAGACCTTCGACGACAGCCGTTTTACCGACCCCTGGTTCCCCGATCAAGACTGGGTTATTCTTCGTCCGGCGGCTCAAGACTTCGATGACGCGTTGAATCTCTTTTGCGCGACCAATGACTGGGTCAAGACGTGTTTCACGCGCTTGTTGAGTCAAATCACGAGCAAGACCATCAAGTGTTGGTGTTGCGACACCTGAACCTGCTTGCGATGCGTTTGCTGTTGTTTCGCTGTTCCCAAGCAACTGGAGTACTTGCTGACGGGCTTTTGAAAGACTGATGCCTAAGTTATTTAAGACACGAGCAGCAACGCCCTCTCCTTCTCGGATCAATCCGAGCAAGAGGTGTTCTGTCCCAACGTAAGAATGACCAAGTTTACGTGCCTCATCCATTGATAACTCAATGACCTTTTTCGCACGTGGTGTATAGTGAATCGTCGTTGCACCATCTTGTCCGCGACCGATCAATGCTTCGACTTCCATTTGAATTTTATCTGAACTGAGACCGAGTGCTGTTAATGCTTTCGCAGCAATTCCGTCTCCTTCACGTACAAGTCCGAGTAAAATGTGTTCTGTTCCGATATTGTGGTGCCCCAACCGTACTGCCTCTTCTTGAGCAAGTGCCAATACACGTTGTGCACGTTCTGTGAATCGTCCAAACATCATTATGCAAAACCTCCTTGTGTGTGATCCCTGTTTGTTTGTTCGGTTAACATCGTCCGGATTCGTTTCGCCCGTTCGATGTCCCGTTCTCTAGATGTTAATTGTTTCCCGAAATGCTTTTGTAGAAAACCTGTTTGTAGCGAGACGAGCAGTTGGTGAAAAAGATTTGGAGGTAGATTGACCTCTAGTCCCAGACTGTCCGCTAAGCGAACATCCGATAACCGTTCCGTTGCTTCCCGCGCTGTAATCAGTCGAGCTGATGTCAGGATGCCATAGGAACGATATAGTCTGTCCTCTAGTTCTTCTTGATACATCTCCAATAATCCTTTTCGTGCTGCCTGTTCTGCTTCAATTAATGCTTCGACCGCAAATTGATAGTCCGTAATCAGCATATCCTCACTTGCTCCAAGCGTCCGTTGGTTCGAAAGTTGGAACATGCGACCAGAAGCATCGCTTCCCTCGCCGTAACGCCCACGAATCGCGAATCCGAGCTGTCGTAAGTGTTTAATATAGCCTTGAATCTGATTCGTCAGGACCAGTCCCGGTAAGTGCAACATCACGGAAGCACGAAGACCTGTTCCGACGTTACTCGGACACGTCGTTAAATAACCAAGCGTATCATCAAAAGCAATTTTAAATCGTTCACTGATCAAGCGATCGACTTGTTTTGCGATCCGAAACGCTTCTTCAAGCTGTAGCCCAGGAAATAATGTCTGGATTCGAAAATGATCTTCTTCGTTTACCATGACACTGATCTGCTCATCCTCACTAATGAAGAGTCCTGTCCGTGGATGACTGGCTAACGCTGGACTGATCAGATGCTTTTCTACTAAAGCGGTTCGAGTCAGGACATCTGCTTGATCGACGCGACCAAACCGGAACCCTTTCATCCCGTTTAGTTGACGTTCGGTCTCTTCAATGAGCGCATTAGCTTGTGCTTCTGACAACATCGTTGAGAACGGATAACGTGTCGTATTACGTGCCAATCGGATCCGTGTCGAAACGACGATGTCGTCAAAGGGAGAAGATTGATTCATCGATTCGCTTAAAGGGTGTTGGAGCAACTCTTCAAACATGACGCAAATCCTCCTCGACACTCTCAATCTGTTGTTTTATGATTTCTGCTTCTTCATAATCTTCTGCTAAGATTTTGCGGTTAAGTTGTTCTTTGAGTCGACTGAGTTGCTGGTTCAATCGTTTTTCAACGGATTCCTCATCAGGTCGTGAGCCATAATGTTGCGTATGACCGTGTTGGAACTGACGAACCATACCGTCGACTTCGTCTTTGAAAAATGAATAACAAGTCGGGCAACCGACTTTACGAAGATGAAGCAATTGTTGACGGGTCATACCGCAAGACGGACATGCCGTCCCTTGGTATTCACGTGCTAACTCCCGCACACAAACCGAGCATAAGAACTTCTCATCGGTTTCCGATTCTTGTGGAAGTTTGACACGGACGATTGCTTCTCGTTCGCCACATCGTTGACAACGCATCGTGCATTCCTCCAATGTCCGACGACTAGAGTCGCTTCATGGTTTGAAGAAGCGTCCGCATCAAGTGGGCACGCATCCGGTGTTGATCTTCGACCGCCATTGGCAAACTCTCTTTTTGCAACAGCGATTGAATCAAAATAGCTTCCCGCCGCGTCAGTAATTGTTCGTTCATCAAACGAATCAAATAATCTTCTGCAGCTTGTTCCGTCAAATGATCACCGATCCATGAACTGACTTCGTCTAATAGATCGTGACTATCGAGCACAACGATTTTTTGAATCCGAATGTATCCACCGCCGCCCCGCTTACTTTCAACAAAATAACCCTTTTCGACCGTAAAACGAGTATTAATGACGTAATTGATTTGTGATGGAACACAGTCAAAACGTTGTGCAATTTCTTGACGTTTGATTTCAATCGTCTTTTCGTCGTGTAAAATTTGCTTTAAATAGGCTTCGATGATATCTGTGATGTTTTGCATTGGCACCACCTCTCTGACCATCTTTGACTATTGTTTGATTTAATAGTAATCATCTAAAAAAAGAAATGCAACTGATAAGGCTTTTTAGAAAACACAAAAAGACCGACCTGCAATCTGCAGATCGGTCAAGTGCCTGGCAACGTCCTATCCTCACAGGGGGAAGCCCCCAACTACTTTCGGCGTTCAAGTGCTTAACTTCCGTGTTCGGCATGGGAACGGGTGTGACCACTTGGCTATCGTCACCAGACGACGGGCTCGCGCCCTCAAAACTGAAGTCATCAACAAGCATCTGCTAGAACAAGGCCTCGACCGATTAGTATCACTCAGCTCCACATGTCGCCATGCTTCCACCCGTGACCTATCCACCTCATCGTCTCTGAGGGGTCTTTCTTGATTACTCAAAGGGAAATCTCATCTTGGAGGGGGCTTCATGCTTAGATGCTTTCAGCATTTATCCCGTCCGCACGTAGCTACCCAGCGATGCTCCTGGCGGAACAACTGGTACACCAGCGGTGCGTCCATCCCGGTCCTCTCGTACTAAGGACAGCTCTCCTCAAATTTCCTGCGCCCACGACGGATAGGGACCGAACTGTCTCACGACGTTCTGAACCCAGCTCGCGTACCGCTTTAATGGGCGAACAGCCCAACCCTTGGGACCTACTCCAGCCCCAGGATGCGATGAGCCGACATCGAGGTGCCAAACCTCCCCGTCGATGTGGACTCTTGGGGGAGATCAGCCTGTTATCCCCAGGGTAGCTTTTATCCGTTGAGCGATGGCCCTTCCATGCGGAACCACCGGATCACTAAGCCCGACTTTCGTCCCTGCTCGACTTGTAGGTCTCGCAGTCAAGCTCCCTTCTGCCTTTGCGCTCTACGAATGATTTCCAACCATTCTGAGGGAACCTTTGGGCGCCTCCGTTACTGTTTAGGAGGCGACCGCCCCAGTCAAACTACCCGCCTGACACGGTCCTCCAGCCGGATCACGGCTGCGAGTTAGAGACTCTATGCATGAAGGGCGGTATCCCAAGGGTGACTCCTCCGAAGCTGGCGCTCCGGGCTCGACGTCTCCCGCCTATCCTGTACATCATGCACAAAGCCTCAATATCGGCTGTAGTAAAGCTCCATGGGGTCTTTCCGTCCTGTCGCGGGTAACCTGCATCTTCACAGGTACTATGATTTCACCGGGTCTCTCGTTGAGACAGTGCCCAAATCGTTACGCCTTTCGTGCGGGTCGGAACTTACCCGACAAGGAATTTCGCTACCTTAGGACCGTTATAGTTACGGCCGCCGTTTACTGGGGCTTCGGTTCAAAGCTTCGCTTGCGCTAACCCATCCCCTTAACCTTCCAGCACCGGGCAGGCGTCAGCCCCTATACGTCATCTTGCGATTTAGCAGAGACCTGTGTTTTTGCTAAACAGTCGTTTGGGCCTATTCACTGCGGCTCTACATGTGTAGAGCGTCCCTTCTCCCGAAGTTACGGGACCATTTTGCCGAGTTCCTTAACGAGAGTTATCCCGCGCGTCTTAGAATTCTCATCTCGCCTACCTGTGTCGGTTTACGGTACTGGCGCCTTCCCCCTCACTAGAGGCTTTTCTTGGCAGTGGCAGTGTGAAATCGTGACCTACGTCCCTACGGGACTCCGCATCGTTCCTTGACTGTGATGCCTGACGGATTTGCCAATCAGACGGTCTTGAAACTTGCACATGCACTTCCATCCGCATGCGTCACTATCCTCCTGCGTCCCCCCATTGTTCAAACGGTGGATCGGCGGTACAGGAATATCAACCTGTTATCCATCGCCTACGCCTTTCGGCCTCGGCTTAGGTCCAGACTAACCCTGAGCGGACGAGCCTTCCTCAGGAAACCTTGGGCTTTCGACGGAGGGGATTCTCACCCCTCTTTTCGCTACTCACACCGGCATTCTCACTTCCAAACGCTCCACTGCTCCTTCCGGTACAGCTTCACAGCGGTTTGGAACGCTCCCCTACCATTCCTTACGGAATCCGCAGCTTCGGTGGTATGTTTAGCCCCGTTACATTTTCGGCGCGGCGCCACTCGACTAGTGAGCTATTACGCACTCTTTGAATGGTGGCTGCTTCTAAGCCAACATCCCTAGCTGTCTAGGCAGCGCCACATCCTTTTCCACTTAACATACACTTGGGGACCTTAGCTGGCGGTCTGGGCTGTTTCCCTCTTGACTACGGATCTTATCACTCGCAGTCTGACTCCCGAGTATAAGTTGCTGGCATTCGGAGTTTAACTGAATTCGGTAACCCTGTGGGGGCCCCTAGTCCAATCAGTGCTCTACCTCCAGAACTCTCAACCTCGAGGCTAGCCCTAAAGCTATTTCGGGGAGAACCAGCTATCTCCAGGTTCGATTGGCATTTCACCGCTACCCACACCTCATCCCCGCACTTTTCAACGTGCGTGGGTTCGGACCTCCAGTCAGTGTTACCTGACCTTCATCCTGGACATGGGTAGATCACCTGGTTTCGGGTCTACGACAACGCACTGAACGCCCTGTTCAGACTCGCTTTCGCTACGGCTCCGCCTCATCGGCTTAACCTCGCGCGTTATCGTAACTCGCCGGTTCATTCTACAAAAGGCACGCCATCACCCGTTAACGGGCTCTGACTACTTGTAGGCATACGGTTTCAGGATCTATTTCACTCCCCTTCCGGGGTGCTTTTCACCTTTCCCTCACGGTACTGGTTCACTATCGGTCACTAGGGAGTATTTAGCCTTGGGAGATGGTCCTCCCGGATTCCGACGGGGTTTCACGTGTCCCGCCGTACTCAGGATCCACTCTGGAGGGAAAACAGTTTCAGCTACAGGGCTGTCACCTTCTTCGGCCGACCTTTCCAGGTCCTTCACCTACTGTCTTCCTTTTTGACTCCGTATAGAGTGTCCTACAACCCCGAAGAGCATGCTCTCCGGTTTGGGCTGTTCCCGTTTCGCTCGCCGCTACTCAGGGAATCGCATTTGCTTTCTCTTCCTCCGGGTACTTAGATGTTTCAGTTCCCCGGGTCTGCCTCACGCTACGCTATGTATTCACGTAACATGTCCCATCCCATTACAGATGGTGGGTTCCCCCATTCGGAAATCTTCGGATCAAAGCATACTTACTGCTCCCCGAAGCATATCGCTGTTCGTCGCGTCCTTCATCGGCTCCTAGTGCCAAGGCATCCACCGTACGCCCTTCATACCTTGATCTAGCGTTGGTATTCTAAGAACACACGTCTTAAATGACATGGTTAATTAAAAGTTTGATGTCTTGTTGATGTCTTCAGTTTTCAAGGTGCGAGTGTCTCTTGCGAGACTGAGAGACGAGCTCTCAAAACTGAACGATGGGCATGTCCCGTAAGGGACGTTTTCCTTAGAAAGGAGGTGATCCAGCCGCACCTTCCGATACGGCTACCTTGTTACGACTTCACCCCAATCATCTACCCCACCTTCGACGGCTGGCTCCTTACGGTTACCTCACCGGCTTCGGGTGTTGCAAACTCTCGTGGTGTGACGGGCGGTGTGTACAAGACCCGGGAACGTATTCACCGCAGTATGCTGACCTGCGATTACTAGCGATTCCGACTTCATGCAGGCGAGTTGCAGCCTGCTGCAATCCGAACTGGGAACGGCTTTATGGGATTGGCTCCACCTCGCGGTCTCGCTGCCCTTTGTACCGTCCATTGTAGCACGTGTGTAGCCCAACTCATAAGGGGCATGATGATTTGACGTCATCCCCACCTTCCTCCGGTTTGTCACCGGCAGTCTCCCTAGAGTGCCCAACTGAATGCTGGCAACTAAGGATAGGGGTTGCGCTCGTTGCGGGACTTAACCCAACATCTCACGACACGAGCTGACGACAACCATGCACCACCTGTCACCATTGTCCCCGAAGGGAAAACTTGATCTCTCAAGCGGTCAATGGGATGTCAAGAGTTGGTAAGGTTCTTCGCGTTGCTTCGAATTAAACCACATGCTCCACCGCTTGTGCGGGTCCCCGTCAATTCCTTTGAGTTTCAGCCTTGCGGCCGTACTCCCCAGGCGGAGTGCTTAATGCGTTAGCTTCAGCACTGAGGGGCGGAAACCCCCCAACACCTAGCACTCATCGTTTACGGCGTGGACTACCAGGGTATCTAATCCTGTTTGCTCCCCACGCTTTCGCGCCTCAGCGTCAGTTACAGACCAAAGAGTCGCCTTCGCCACTGGTGTTCCTCCACATCTCTACGCATTTCACCGCTACACGTGGAATTCCACTCTTCTCTTCTGTACTCAAGCCTTCCAGTTTCCAATGGCCCTCCCCGGTTGAGCCGGGGGCTTTCACATCAGACTTAAAAGGCCGCCTGCGCGCGCTTTACGCCCAATAATTCCGGACAACGCTTGCCACCTACGTATTACCGCGGCTGCTGGCACGTAGTTAGCCGTGGCTTTCTCGTAAGGTACCGTCAAGGTACGAGCATTCCCTCTCGTACGTGTTCTTCCCTTACAACAGAGTTTTACGATCCGAAAACCTTCATCACTCACGCGGCGTTGCTCCATCAGACTTTCGTCCATTGTGGAAGATTCCCTACTGCTGCCTCCCGTAGGAGTCTGGGCCGTGTCTCAGTCCCAGTGTGGCCGATCACCCTCTCAGGTCGGCTATGCATCGTCGCCTTGGTGGGCCGTTACCCCACCAACTAGCTAATGCACCGCAAGGCCATCTCAAGGTGACGCCGGAGCGCCTTTCATCAGCGGACCATGCGGTCCGTTGAACTATCCGGTATTAGCTCCGATTTCTCGGAGTTATCCCAATCCTTGAGGCAGGTTCCTTACGTGTTACTCACCCGTCCGCCGCTCATTCCACTGCCTTCCCTCCGAAGAGTTCCGCCAGCTTCCTGCGCTCGACTTGCATGTATTAGGCACGCCGCCAGCGTTCGTCCTGAGCCAGGATCAAACTCTCCATGAAGTGTTTGACTTGCTCGTTGTGTGACCGAAGCCACGATTGACGAAGCTTGCGCTTCATTCGTTTTTGTATTCCGTAGAATACGATTTTTGCCTCATCGTTCAGTTTTCAAAGTTCGTCATAAAAATGGTGGAGCCTAGCGGGATCGAACCGCTGACCTCCTGCGTGCAAGGCAGGCGCTCTCCCAGCTGAGCTAAGGCCCCATTAAAGGGATGAAATTGAAGATGGTCGGGAAGACAGGATTCGAACCTGCGACCCCTTGGTCCCAAACCAAGTGCTCTACCAAGCTGAGCTACTTCCCGAAAATGCACCCTGAGAGATTCGAACTCCCGACCCCTTGATTCGTAGTCAAGTACTCTATCCAGCTGAGCTAAGGGTGCGGAATATAAGGATCAAACAGCAAACATCAAAATGAAAATGGTACCGAGGGCCGGAATCGAACCGGCACGGGGAAACCCCCGCAGGATTTTAAGTCCTGTGCGTCTACCAGTTCCGCCACCCCGGCAGGGATATAAAAGGTAGAACCTTCATTCATAATTGAATTCTGGTGATCATTGAAGATGAAAATGGTGCCGGCAACAGGAGTCGAACCCGCGACCTACTGATTACAAGTCAGTTGCTCTACCAGCTGAGCTACACCGGCAAGTGTAATAAAAATGGTGGAGGATGACGGGATCGAACCGCCGACCCCCTGCTTGTAAGGCAGGTGCTCTCCCAGCTGAGCTAATCCTCCATATGTATCGCCTGGCAGCGTCCTATCCTCACAGGGGGAAGCCCCCAACTACTTTCGGCGTTCAAGTGCTTAACTTCCGTGTTCGGCATGGGAACGGGTGTGACCACTTGGCTATCGCCACCAGACATTTATTATCTTAACATTATGTTCACATAACGTCAAGACTTTTTTTCATTTTTTTGAAAGGCTCGCGCCCTCAAAACTGAAGTCATCAACAATGCATCTGCTAGAACAAGGCCTCGACCGATTAGTATCACTCAGCTCCACATGTCGCCATGCTTCCACCCGTGACCTATCTACCTCATCGTCTCTGAGGGGTCTTTCTTGATTACTCAAAGGGAAATCTCATCTTGGAGGGGGCTTCATGCTTAGATGCTTTCAGCATTTATCCCGTCCGCACGTAGCTACCCAGCGATGCTCCTGGCGGAACAACTGGTACACCAGCGGTGCGTCCATCCCGGTCCTCTCGTACTAAGGACAGCTCTCCTCAAATTTCCTGCTGCGCCCACGACGGATAGGGACCGAACTGTCTCACGACGTTCTGAACCCAGCTCGCGTACCGCTTTAATGGGCGAACAGCCCAACCCTTGGGACCTACTCCAGCCCCAGGATGCGATGAGCCGACATCGAGGTGCCAAACCTCCCCGTCGATGTGGACTCTTGGGGGAGATCAGCCTGTTATCCCCAGGGTAGCTTTTATCCGTTGAGCGATGGCCCTTCCATGCGGAACCACCGGATCACTAAGCCCGACTTTCGTCCCTGCTCGACTTGTAGGTCTCGCAGTCAAGCTCCCTTCTGCCTTTGCGCTCTACGAATGATTTCCAACCATTCTGAGGGAACCTTTGGGCGCCTCCGTTACTGTTTAGGAGGCGACCGCCCCAGTCAAACTACCCGCCTGACACGGTCCTCCAGCCGGATCACGGCTGCGAGTTAGAGACTCTCTATGCATGAAGGGCGGTATCCCAAGGGTGACTCCTCCGAAGCTGGCGCTCCGGGCTCGACGTCTCCCGCCTATCCTGTACATCATGCACAAAGCCTCAATATCAGGCTGTAGTAAAGCTCCATGGGGTCTTTCCGTCCTGTCGCGGGTAACCTGCATCTTCACAGGTACTATGATTTCACCGGGTCTCTCGTTGAGACAGTGCCCAAATCGTTACGCCTTTCGTGCGGGTCGGAACTTACCCGACAAGGAATTTCGCTACCTTAGGACCGTTATAGTTACGGCCGCCGTTTACTGGGGCTTCGGTTCAAAGCTTCGCTTGCGCTAACCCATCCCCTTAACCTTCCAGCACCGGGCAGGCGTCAGCCCCTATACGTCATCTTGCGATTTAGCAGAGACCTGTGTTTTTGCTAAACAGTCGTTTGGGCCTATTCACTGCGGCTCTACATGTGTAGAGCGTCCCTTCTCCCGAAGTTACGGGACCATTTTGCCGAGTTCCTTAACGAGAGTTATCCCGCGCGTCTTAGAATTCTCATCTCGCCTACCTGTGTCGGTTTACGGTACTGGCGCCTTCCCCCTCACTAGAGGCTTTTCTTGGCAGTGTGAAATCGTGACCTACGTCCCTACGGGACTCCGCGTCGTTCCTTGACTTTGATGCCTGACGGATTTGCCAATCAGACGGTCTTGAAACTTGCACATGCACTTCCATCCGCATGCGTCACTATCCTCCTGCGTCCCCCCATTGTTCAAACGGTGGATCGGCGGTACAGGAATATCAACCTGTTATCCATCGCCTACGCCT
Organism: Exiguobacterium sp. 9-2; assembly: GCF_036287235.1. NCBI lineage: Bacteria > Bacillati > Bacillota > Bacilli > Caryophanales > Exiguobacterium > Exiguobacterium sp. 9-2. The sequence goes on along the minus strand of NZ_CP142850.1, from coordinate 84,897 downwards.
TTCGGCCTCGGCTTAGGTCCAGACTAACCCTGAGCGGACGAGCCTTCCTCAGGAAACCTTGGGCTTTCGACGGAGGGGATTCTCACCCCTCTTTTCGCTACTCACACCGGCATTCTCACTTCCAAACGCTCCACTGCTCCTTCCGGTACAGCTTCACAGCGGTTTGGAACGCTCCCCTACCATTCCTTACGGAATCCGCATCCGCAGCTTCGGTGGTATGTTTAGCCCCGTTACATTTTCGGCGCGGCGCCACTCGACTAGTGAGCTATTACGCACTCTTTGAATGGTGGCTGCTTCTAAGCCAACATCCTAGCTGTCTAGGCAGCGCCACATCCTTTTCCACTTAACATACACTTGGGGACCTTAGCTGGCGGTCTGGGCTGTTTCCCTCTTGACTACGGATCTTATCACTCGCAGTCTGACTCCCGAGTATAAGTTGCTGGCATTCGGAGTTTAACTGAATTCGGTAACCCTGTGGGGGCCCCTAGTCCAATCAGTGCTCTACCTCCAGAACTCTCAACCTCGAGGCTAGCCCTAAAGCTATTTCGGGGAGAACCAGCTATCTCCAGGTTCGATTGGCATTTCACCGCTACCCACACCTCATCCCCGCACTTTTCAACGTGCGTGGGTTCGGACCTCCAGTCAGTGTTACCTGACCTTCATCCTGGACATGGGTAGATCACCTGGTTTCGGGTCTACGACAACGCAACGCACTGAACGCCCTGTTCAGACTCGCTTTCGCTACGGCTCCGCCTCATCGGCTTAACCTCGCGCGTTATCGTAACTCGCCGGTTCATTCTACAAAAGGCACGCCATCACCCGTTAACGGGCTCTGACTACTTGTAGGCATACGGTTTCAGGATCTATTTCACTCCCCTTCCGGGGTGCTTTTCACCTTTCCCTCACGGTACTGGTTCACTATCGGTCACTAGGGAGTATTTAGCCTTGGGAGATGGTCCTCCCGGATTCCGACGGGGTTTCACGTGTCCCGCCGTACTCAGGATCCACTCTGGAGGGAAAACAGTTTCAGCTACAGGGCTGTCACCTTCTTCGGCCGACCTTTCCAGGTCCTTCACCTACTGTCTTCCTTTTTGACTCCGTATAGAGTGTCCTACAACCCCGAAGAGCATGCTCTCCGGTTTGGGCTGTTCCCGTTTCGCTCGCCGCTACTCAGGGAATCGCATTTGCTTTCTCTTCCTCCGGGTACTACTTATGTTTGTTTCAGTTCCCCGGGTCTGCCTCACGCTACACTATGTATTCATGTAACATGTCCCATCCCATTACAGATGGTGGGTTCCCCCATTCGGAAATCTTCGGATCAAAGCATACTTACTGCTCCCCGAAGCATATCGCTGTTCGTCGCGTCCTTCATCGGCTCCTAGTGCCAAGGCATCCACCGTACGCCCTTCATACCTTGATCTAGCGTTGGTATTCTAAGAACACACGTCTAATGACATGGTTAATTAAAAGTTTGATGTCTTGTTGATGTCTTCAGTTTTCAAGGTGCGAGTGTCTCTTGCGAGACTGAGAGACGAGCTCTCAAAACTGAACGATGGGCATGTCCCGTAAGGGACGTTTTCCTTAGAAAGGAGGTGATCCAGCCGCACCTTCCGATACGGCTACCTTGTTACGACTTCACCCCAATCATCTACCCCACCTTCGACGGCTGGCTCCTTGCGGTTACCTCACCGGCTTCGGGTGTTGCAAACTCTCGTGGTGTGACGGGCGGTGTGTACAAGACCCGGGAACGTATTCACCGCAGTATGCTGACCTGCGATTACTAGCGATTCCGACTTCATGCAGGCGAGTTGCAGCCTGCAATCCGAACTGGGAACGGCTTTATGGGATTGGCTCCACCTCGCGGTCTCGCTGCCCTTTGTACCGTCCATTGTAGCACGTGTGTAGCCCAACTCATAAGGGGCATGATGATTTGACGTCATCCCCACCTTCCTCCGGTTTGTCACCGGCAGTCTCCCTAGAGTGCCCAACTGAATGCTGGCAACTAAGGATAGGGGTTGCGCTCGTTGCGGGACTTAACCCAACATCTCACGACACGAGCTGACGACAACCATGCACCACCTGTCACCATTGTCCCCGAAGGGAAAACTTGATCTCTCAAGCGGTCAATGGGATGTCAAGAGTTGGTAAGGTTCTTCGCGTTGCTTCGAATTAAACCACATGCTCCACCGCTTGTGCGGGTCCCCGTCATCAATTCCTTTGAGTTTCAGCCTTGCGGCCGTACTCCCCAGGCGGAGTGCTTAATGCGTTAGCTTCTTCAGCACTGAGGGGCGGAAACCCCCCAACACCTAGCACTCATCGTTTACGGCGTGGACTACCAGGGTATCTAATCCTGTTTGCTCCCCACGCTTTCGCGCCTCAGCGTCAGTTACAGACCAAAGAGTCGCCTTCGCCACTGGTGTTCCTCCACATCTCTACGCATTTCACCGCTACACGTGGAATTCCACTCTTCTCTTCTGTACTCAAGCCTTCCAGTTTCCAATGGCCCTCCCCGGTTGAGCCGGGGGCTTTCACATCAGACTTAAAAGGCCGCCTGCGCGCGCTTTACGCCCAATAATTCCGGACAACGCTTGCCACCTACGTATTACCGCGGCTGCTGGCACGTAGTTAGCCGTGGCTTTCTCGTAAGGTACCGTCAAGGTACGAGCATTCCCTCTCGTACGTGTTCTTCCCTTACAACAGAGTTTTACGATCCGAAAACCTTCATCACTCACGCGGCGTTGCTCCATCAGACTTTCGTCCATTGTGGAAGATTCCCTACTGCTGCCTCCCGTAGGAGTCTGGGCCGTGTCTCAGTCCCAGTGTGGCCGATCACCCTCTCAGGTCGGCTATGCATCGTCGCCTTGGTGAGCCGTTACCCCACCAACTAGCTAATGCACCGCAAGGCCATCTCAAGGTGACGCCGAAGCGCCTTTCATCAGCGGACCATGCGGTCCGTTGAACTATCCGGTATTAGCTCCGATTTCTCGGAGTTATCCCAATCCTTGAGGCAGGTTCCTTACGTGTTACTCACCCGTCCGCCGCTCATTCCACTGCCTTCCCTCCGAAGAGTTCCGTCAGCTTCCTGCGCTCGACTTGCATGTATTAGGCACGCCGCCAGCGTTCGTCCTGAGCCAGGATCAAACTCTCCATAAAGTGTTTGACTTGCTCGTTGTTGTGACCGGAGTCACGATTGACGAAGCTTGCGCTTCATTCGTTTTTGTATTCCGTAGAATACGATTTTTGCCTCATCGTTCAGTTTTCAAAGTTCGTCGTGTCGTTTTCAGCGACTTTAATATCTTAACAAGTTATCAACCCGATTGTCAACAACTTTTTTGATATTTATTTTTGTGTGTCACGACCATTCGCGGCACAAGAAGTAATATACCATGGCTTTTTGAATCGTACAAGCATTTTATTAGAAAAACATTTAAAAACTTTTATTTACCCGTTTTTTGACTCGTTTATCCCTACATTGACTTCAAAAAGAACGCTCCGTTCCTTCTATACAGTATAGAAAGAACGGAGCTCTACTTATTAATTTTGCTGGTGACGCATCGTTGGGAAGAGTAAAACATCACGAATCGATGGTGCATTCGTCAACAACATGACGAGACGATCGATCCCGATGCCAAGACCACCCGTTGGCGGCATACCGTACTCGAGTGCTTCAATGAAGTCTGTATCCATTTCATGTGCTTCGTCGTTTCCTGCTTCTTTTTCGACGAGTTGTGCTTCGAAACGTTCACGTTGATCGATTGGATCGTTCAATTCCGTGAAGGCATTCGCATGCTCACGACGGACGATGAATAATTCAAAGCGATCCGTAAAGCGTGGATCTTCTGGATTTTTCTTCGCAAGTGGTGATACTTCAACAGGATGACCATAGACGAATGTTGGTTGAACGAGTGTTTCTTCTACTTTTTGTTCGAAGAACTCATTCAAGATATGTCCCGTCGTCATGTGCGACTGGACTTCAACACCGTGTTCATGCGCGAGTTCAAGGGCACGTTCGTTCGAAATCTGTTCGAAGAAGTCGACACCTGTTGCTTCTTTAACGAGATCTACCATGTGCGCTCGTTTCCAACCGACAGATAAATCGATGACGTCTTCTCCGTAAGTGACTTGTGTCGTACCGAGTACTTCTTGTGCGACGTGAGCAATCAGATTCTCTGTTAAGTTCATGATGTCTTTATAATCCGCATACGCTTCATAGAGTTCGATCATCGTAAACTCTGGGTTATGACGTGTTGAGATTCCTTCATTACGGAATACACGACCGATTTCGTAGACTTTCTCAAGTCCACCGACAATCAAACGTTTCAAATGAAGCTCAATCGCAATCCGCATGTAAAGCGTCATGTCGAGTGCATTATGATGCGTGATGAACGGACGCGCCGATGCTCCACCCGCGATCGTATGCAACATTGGTGTTTCGACTTCCAAGTATCCGAGGTTATCAAGATATTGACGGATTCCACGAATGACTTTACTCCGCGCGATGAATGTCTCACGTGATTCTTGGTTCGTAATAAGGTCGAGATAGCGCTGACGATAGCGTTGCTCGATATCCTTTAATCCATGATATTTATCCGGAAGCGGACGTAACGCTTTTGTCAATAACGTAAATGCTGTGACGTGAACAGAGAGTTCACCAACATTCGTCTTGAACACGTATCCTTGGATCCCGACGATGTCACCTAAGTCACATGTCTTATAGATCTCATACGCCTCTTCACCGACGTCATCTTTACGAACATACAACTGAATTTGACCTTGTACATCCTGAACATTCGTAAAGCCAACCTTCCCTTTACGACGTGTCGTCATGACACGACCTGCGATGGCAACTTCCGGTTTCAGTTCAGCCAATTCTTCTTTTGTATGTTCACCAAATGATGCACGAATGCTCGCAGTATCCGTCGAACGTTCAAAACGTGCGCCGAATGGATCGAGACCTTGTTCACGCATGGCGTTCATCTTACTGAGACGCACCTGCATTTGATCGTTCATTTCCATATCCTGACTCACTGTCTTCACTCCTTTTAATAATGGTTCACGACGATTCTCTCGAATAAAAAGCTGCCGGAATGACCGACAGCCCTTTAGAAAACCGATACGCTCATCTTCAATGCAACTAGCGTACCACAAAACGACTCTGTCCGACTATACTTTACCTGTTAGGCATACGCTACGTCTTCTTCGAGTGTCTGCAAGTACTGCTGTAACAGTTCAACGAGTCCCGTATGCGTGTCGATGTTAAATAACGCATTGCGAACGCGACCGTTCCCCTTCATTCCTTTCAAGTACCAGGCGACATGTGTCCGCATTTCGCGCACGGCGAGTTCTTCTCCCTTTAGCGCGACCAGTCGTGTAGCGTGCAAGAGACAAATATCAATCTTCTCGCGCGCCGTCGGTTCTGCCGGAAGCGTTCCTGATTCGAGATACTGGATTGTCTGATACAACATCCATGGGTTTCCGAGAGCGGCCCGTCCGATCATGACACCGTCGACACCAATCTCATCAATCATTCGTTTAGCATCTTGTGGGGTTTGAACATCCCCGTTTCCGATGATTGGAATATTAACCGCTTTTTTTGCTTCACCGATGATGTTCCAGTCTGCGACACCTTCATATTTTTGTGAACGTGTCCGTCCGTGAATGGCAACAGCCTTCGCACCACCCGCTTCTGCTGCTTTGACATTATCGACACAATAGATGTGATGACTGTCCCAGCCGGTCCGCATTTTGACCGTAACCGGTTTATCGATCGCTTGTGTCACCGCATGGACCATCTCATAGACCTTATCCGGATCAAGCAACCATTTCGCTCCAGCATCACTTTTCGTGACTTTCGGGACCGGACACCCCATATTGATATCAATGATGTCGGCATTCGTGTTCGCTTCGACATATCGCGCTGCTTGAACGAGTGTCTCCTTTGAACCACCATAGATTTGAAGACTCAGCGGTTTTTCCCGCTCATCCACGTACAGCATCTGTAGCGTCCGTTCGTTCTCGTACAAGATCCCTTTATCGCTGACCATCTCCGCACAGACGAGTCCCGCGCCGAATTCTTTTGCGATCAACCGAAACGCGGGATTACAGACGCCTGCCATCGGTGCCAAGATGACTTGATTCTTCAATTTGACATCACCAATGTTAAATTCCATTATTGTTCCTCCGCTTCTAAAAGACCACCTAAGCGTCGCACACCGTTTCGTTCTGTCTCTGGTAACTGCTGGTACAATTGCTCGACACTTTGCCCAAGACCAGGTATGACGCATGTTGCTGCTAGTTCCCGTAATGGCGCGAGGACGAATGCCCGCTCTTGCATCCGCGGATGCGGAACGGTTAATCCTTCAAGGTCAATACGTTCTCCCCCATATAACAAAATATCTAAATCAAGCGTCCGCGGTCCATTTTTGAACAGACGCTCGCGTCCTTCTAGCTGTTCGATTTCCTGCAGTCGCTCAAGTAAGACATCTGCCTCGTCCGTCGTTTGAATCCGGACGACCATATTATAAAATAAATCCTGATCGAGATACCCGACAGGTACAGTCTCATAAATGGAAGAGACCTTTACATCATGAACAGACGATAAGGCTCTCAGGCGAGCGATCGCTGCTCTTAAGTGAGCCGCTTTATCACCAATGTTTGAACCGAGTGCAATGTAAGCTTCCTTCATGCATAGTCCCCCCGGAGTCGATTGATCTCGACTGCCACATGTTCATAATGACCAGCAATCGGCGGATCCGGTTTGATAACTTTGATCGATGCTTCTTCAATCCGCCCGTCTAACGCAAAGACTTCTTTTGCAATACGATCCGCCAAGGCTTCGACGAGTTGGAGCGGTTCTCCTTCGACGACACGTTTTGTCGCTTCATACAATTCAGCGTAATTGACACTTTTCGTCAAATCATCCGTCCGACCGGCTTCTGCCAATGCAAGTCCGATCGATAAGTCGACATTGAAGCGTTGACCGAGTTTCGTCTCTTCTGCAAATACACCGTGATACCCATAAAACCGCATTCCTGTTACATGAATTCGATCCACCGTCATTCCCCTTTCGTCGCAGCTAACATGATGTCCATCATCTGCGCTGCCCGTTTGACTTCTTTGACGTCATGCACACGCACCCAGTCACATCCTTGTTGAATCCCGTAGCAAACCGTAGCAATCGTTCCTTCAAGTCGTTCTTCCGTTGGCAATCCAAGCGCGAGTCCGATCATCGATTTACGGGACGTTCCAAGTAAAACCGGATACCCGAAGTCCGTGACGATGGACAGGTAACGCATCAAGTACAAGTTCTCTTCCTGCGTTTTCATGAATCCAATGCCTGGGTCGAGCCAAATGTGCTCTTCCGCCACGCCTGCCTGTTTCGCTAACCGGATTGATTCCTCAAGGTCAGCCCGGACTTCCGCAAGCATATCTGTCCCATGCGCCGTTTCCCGGTTATGCATTAAAATGATTGGTACTTCATACTGCGCAGCGACCTTGACCATCGAACGATCGCCCCACTTCGAACCCCAGACGTCATTGATGATGTCCGCTCCTGCTTGAATAGCAGCTTCTGCGACGACCGGTTTATACGTATCGATCGACACGAGGACGTTCAGCTCTCGTTTGATGCGCTTAATGATCGGTAAGACACGAGCGAGTTCTTCTTCAACTGACACGAACGCCGCACCCGGTCGTGTCGATTCTCCACCGATATCGATCGCATCTGCTCCATCCGCGACAAGCTGACGCGCTTGCCGCATCGCTTGCTCGATATCAACATATTGTCCACCGTCCGAAAAAGAGTCCGGTGTCACGTTCAAAATACCCATGATGTAGGTCATGGTTGTTCCCTCCTTGTTGTCACATGTTCGACAGATTGATCGAAGAGTTTCATAATCTCCGCATACCCTGTTCCGTTTATTCCGGGGAAAGGGCGTCCGTCAAGTGACGAAATGGCGACCGCTTCCTGAACGGAATTCGTATAGATGATCTCATCTGACTCTTCGAGCTGTGGTAAATATGCCAGACGTTCTTCGACCGGTAAATGTTGCATGAGGAACTGACGGGTAATCCCATTCAATGCACCGGTCTCAAGGGGCGACGTATACCATGTACTTCCGTAACGCCAAAAGATATTTGACGTAATGCCTTCACAGACATGACCTTCCTTCGTCAAGAACATCCCTTCTGCTTCTGGATTGAACAATTGACGTTTCGCGACTAGATTGTTCATGTAATGATGTGACTTTAAGCGATATGTCGTTTCCGGCGTACTGCGCGGCAAACGAATCGTCTCGAGTGCACGTTCCGCCCGTTTTCGCGGAGCGATTGGTTTCGCATAGATCAACACGGTTGGCGTATCGTAAGGGTCAATTGATAACCCAATCTCACGCGGACCAGCCGAAACATTCAACCGGATATAGAGATCGTTCGCCTCATATGCTTCATATAAATCTTGGATTGCTTGCCGTAAGGCTTCCCGGTCATACGCTAACTGTATCCCGAGTGCGACACAACTCATCCGCATACGTTCGATATGATCATCGAACAAAAACGGATGTCCGTTATACGTCCGAAACGTCTCGAATATACCCATCCCGTAGACGAATCCATGATCAAGTGGGGAGATTCTTATCTCTTCTTCTCGTTTGATGATTCCGTCATGCCAGAGATACATAATGCGTCAACTCCAAGAAATTTTTTAACATCTGTTTACCGTCTCGTGTCAAAATCGCTTCCGGGTGGAACTGGACACCTAAAATCGGTAACGTCCGGTGACGGAGTGCCATGATCTCTCCGCCGGCTTCCGCTGTCACTTCGAGTACTTCCGGGAATGTCTTACGTTCAACGACAAGTGAATGGTAACGCGTCACCGGTGTCGCTTGTGGGATCCGTTCAAAGATCCCTTGTCCGTCATGCGTCAGTGGCGAGACTTTTCCGTGCATCAATTCCTTCGCTCGGACGACTTTACCACCGAATACTTGCCCAATCGCTTGATGACCCAAGCAAACTCCTAGGATCGGTACCTTCCCCGCAAAGTAAGCAATCGCCTCTAAACTGATTCCCGCTTCATTCGGTGTACAGGGACCCGGCGAGATGACGAGATGATCAGGCTGTAGCGTTTCGATTTCTGCAAGCGTAATCGCGTCGTTGCGAAATACCCGGATGTCTTGTCCAAGTTCGCCGAAATACTGGACTAAGTTATACGTAAAGGAATCATAGTTATCAATCAATACAATCATCGTGTTCCCTCCGCCGTTTCTTTTGTCACCCATAACGCTTTGGCTTTACTAAGTGACTCTTCGTATTCACGTGCTGCGTCCGAGTCCGTGACGACTCCAGCACCTGCTTGGACATATGCCATCCCATCTTTTGCAACGAGTGTCCGAATCAAGATGTTGAAAATGACATCATCCGCCCAACTGATGAAGCCAAGCGATCCAGTGTAGATGCCACGCCGGACCGGTTCCAGTTCTTCAATGATTTCCATCGTCCGGATTTTTGGCGCGCCGGTGATCGTCCCACCTGGGAACATTGCGGCGAGCACTTGACTCCCGGAGTGTTCCGGAGCCACTTCGCCTCTGACATTTGAGACGATATGTTGCACGTGGGAGTATTTCTCGATCACCATCAGCTCATCGACATGGACCGTACCATAACGACTAACGCGCCCTAAATCATTACGCTCTAAATCAACGAGCATCACATGCTCTGCCCGTTCTTTTTCGTTATCGAGTAAGGTTTTCGCGAGTCGTAGATCCTCCGCTTCATCCTTCCCGCGTGGCCGTGTTCCCGCAATCGGACGCGTTGCTAACGCATCACCGATTTTTTCGACGAGCAACTCAGGTGAGGCTGACACAAGTGTTAAATCCTCATCTGCGAAGTAACCCATGTATGGAGAAGGATTAATTTGTCGTAATACATCATACAGATGTTCCGCTGTCGTCCCAAGCGGTTCTTGTTGACGGACGGACAAATTGACTTGGAAGACGTCACCATCCTCAATATACGATTTAATCCGGTGTGCCGCTGTCATGAACGCTTCCTGTCCGAAAGCTCGTTCTCGTTCGCCGGATGAACCGGTTGTTGTAAACTGCGGTCTATTTGTCTTGACGCACCAACGCGCGACTTCTTCTTCAAGAATCTGTGTTGCTTCCTCTGCTGTGTCTCGCGTCACGGCAATGAACAATTGTTTCGTTTCCTCATCAAACACGGCAACTTCATCGTACCAGTAGAACGATAGATCAGGTGTTTGTAGATCATCCATCGCTTGCTCCGGTAGCTTTTCTAAATAACGGACAGCATCATAACTGACATATCCGGCAAATCCACCAAAGAATGGCGGCATTCCATCCGGTCGGATGGATTCACGTTCGACGCGGAGTCGTTCGAGTAGATCAAACGGGTTTGCCGTCGACGTCTCGACTTTTCCATCTGTCTCAATCGTCGTCATCCCGTCCTTTGTCCGGACGTATCCGACAGGACGAGTCGCCGCCATCGTATACCGTCCGATTCGACCGCTTTCGAGCCAGACGTGTCCTGTTGTTCCAATCGTCTGTTCGACATACCGATTGTAGAATTGTTCTTTCGTCCATGGTATTGCTTTATATTTCGTCTGTCGCATACGCGTCCCCCACTTCACACTATTCTGCTCTCATTATACGCAAAAAAGTACACGGAAGCCGAATGACTTCCGTGTACGTATGATGGATTACTTCGATTGATCTGCTTCTTCCTCGACTTGATACAGCGGTGTACTTAAGTACCGCTCACCGTTCGAAGGAATGATCGCGAGAACATTTTTTCCTTTGCCGAGACGTTTTGCCGTCTTCAGTGCCGCTGCAATCGCAGCACCTGACGAGATACCGCCTAAGACACCGTTCGTCTTCGCTGCTTGGCGTGCGTGATCAAATGCTTCTTCCGTCGTGATTTGCTCGACACCATCATAAATATCTGTATCGAGAATCGACGGTACGAATCCAGCACCGATACCTTGCAGTTTATGCGGCCCCGGTTTACCACCTGATAAGACCGGTGAATCCGTTGGTTCAACAGCAATGATTTCAATGCCTTGGAAAGCATCGCGCAACACTTTACCAGCACCCGTGATCGTTCCACCGGTTCCGATTCCCGCGATGAACGCATCGAGTTGCATGCCTTCGAACGCTTCGACGATTTCAGGACCTGTCGTTTTTTCATGAACGACTGGATTGGCACCGTTATTGAATTGTTGCGGCATGAAGTAACCGTGCTCTTCCGCTTCCGCTGTCGCGCGAGCGATCGCACCCTTCATCCCTTCAGGACCTGGCGTCAAAATCAATTCCGCACCATAGGCGCGAAGCAACGTCCGACGTTCCATGCTCATTGTTTCCGGCATGACGAGGATGGAACGGTATCCCTTCGCCGAAGCGACCATCGCTAGTCCGATACCCGTGTTCCCACTCGTCGGCTCGATGATCGTATCTCCCTCTTTAAGTTGACCTGCTTCTTCTGCCGCTTCAATCATTGATAACGCGATCCGGTCTTTTACGCTCGATCCAGGGTTCATGTACTCCAGTTTCAGATATACATCTGCATCCTCAGGACCCGTTAGATGATGTAACTTGACGATCGGTGTCCGACCGACTAAATCTAATACTGAATTCGCAATACGCATGACCATTCCTCCTCATTAGTGAACCGCTTGAATTCCAAGTAATCCGATAGATTAATTATCAGCGGACTGGATGAAATCTGTCAATCAAAGCGTTTAACTTCCGGCTTTTTTCCATCCTTTGTCTGGCGCTCGACCGCTTCTTGAATCAAACGATCGATTGTCTGCTTCTCTTGTTCCGTTCGCATCGTCTGATAGACCATTGCTCGGGTGATTTTTTCATCACCGACTTCGGCGATGACATCCTCAAGCGGACCACCAATACTGTCCTGAACGATTTTAGGAGAATCGACCTTAGGGAGCTCACCCATGAAGGCATAAGCGCCGGTCATGAAATTCGTCAACAATAAGATGAAGATCAACATCCACAAGTACTTAGGTTGTACATTCCCCATATCGGATCCCTCTTATGCTCTTTCGAGTGATTTTTCGCGAAGTTCCTCTAATTCTGGAACATCATAGTGATAATGCTCTGAACAGAAGTGACAAACAGCTTCCGCGCCACCATCTTCATCAATCATCGCTTGAATCTCATCTGGTCCAAGGGCAATAATCGCTGTTGCTAATTTGTCGCGGTCACACGTACATTCGAATGACACCGGAATCGTATCAAGATGTTCGTAGTCACCGAGAACGAGTTCTAACATTTCTTCGGGTGTTTTTTCCTCACCGACGAGAATGGAGATTGGTTTAAGAGCTCCGACACGTTTTTCAAGCGCTGCGATCGTCTCTTCCGATGCACCCGGCATCAATTGAACGATCAACCCACCTGCTGCAATGACCGATTCGTCTTCTGGGTAAACGAGAACGCCAGCTCCAACGACTGATGGACTTTGTTCCGATACAGCGAAGTAATACGTGAAGTCTTCGCTGATCTCACCGGTTTGAATCGGAGATTGACCACCGACAAAGTCACGCAACCCGAGATCCTTGATGACAGAGATGTTTCCGCGACCGACCGCTTCACCGACTTTTAATTTCGTCAGACCGTCTGCATTGACGTACGTATCCATCTCGACGCGGGGACGACTGACATATCCACGAACGACCCCTTTTGCATCGGCATCGACGATGATTTTTCCGATTGGTCCATCGCCTTCGACTTTTAATGTGACACGTGTATCGCCTTTTTGCATCGTACCCATCATCGCGCCGATTGTTAGTGTCCGACCGAGCGCTGCCGTGACGACCGGTGTCGTCTGGTGACGAAGTTGTGCTTCATAGACCGTTTTTGTCGAACGGATCGCAAATGCACGAACTTCTCCGTTGAAGCCTAACGCCCGTACTAAATAGTCATCTTTTAATTGTGCTAATAATTCTTCCCGTTTCATCTTAATCCCTCACTTATTTCGTTCGTAGATAATCCGTAATCCATCTAATGTCAAGAATGGATCGACGATCTCAATCATCGTGGATTCCTCGCTGATTAGTCGGGCTAAACCACCGGTCGCAATGACCTTCGCTTCACCCATTTCTTCTTTCATCCGGTGAACGAGTCCGTCCACCTGCGCCACATATCCGAAATACGTACCCGATTGCATCGCATGGATCGTATTTCGTCCGATGGTTGACTGCGGTTTCGCAATTTCAATTCGCGGCAATTTTGCTGCCTTATTATAGAGTGCCTCGGTCGCAACCATCACACCCGGTGAGATGATGCCACCGTAATACCGTTTTTGTGCATCGATGTAACAGTACGTCGTCGCTGTTCCAAAATCGACGATGATCATCGGTCCCTCGTATTTCGCCGTCGCCGCTACTGCATTGACGATTCGATCGGCTCCCACTTCCCGTGGATTATCGACTTTTAAATCGAGTCCTGTCTTGATTCCTGGTCCAATCAAAAACGGACGGCGTTTAAAGTAACGCACACACATATTTTCTAGTGGAAACACGACGGGGGGTACGACAGATGATAACACGATTCCCTCGATTTCTTCCACGTTTAGCTCTGCGTCACGAAACAACGCTTTGACGAGCATACCGTATTCGTCCGTCGTCCGTGTCCGGTCTGTCGCAATCCGCCAATGCTCGATCAACTCTTGTCCTTGATAGACACCTAAGACGATATTCGTATTTCCGACATCGATGACTAAAATCATTTGCTTATTTCCCCGCTTCTTCTCGATTTTCATGCTTTTTTTTATATTCCGTCGTTTCACGCTCGGAATGATATACGTTGTGATTATACCATGCTCGTATGGTCACACCTACCGATGTGTATTCGCTCGATCTGTAACAAAAAAGAACGGATTCGATGCGAGATCGAATCCGTTCCATCCGTTTACACTTGATCGTCGCGACGCGGCGTATCTGGTGTATCCGTATCTACATTTTGTCCTTCGTCAACGACTGAACCCATTTGCGTTGGAGACTCTGTCGGTTGATCGACGGTTGCATCTGTCGATTCCGGTGCTTTCTCTTCTGCTTTTGGAGTCGTTGCTTCTGGTTCATGTTTTTTGTATTCGCCTGTCTCTAAGAGATGGTGAATTTGTTTTTGATCAAGTGTTTCGACTTCAAGCAACGTCGTTGCAATCAAGTCGAGCTGATCGCGTTTCTCAGTCAAGATATCTTTCGCTTTTTGGTAACAGCGGTTGATGATCGCTTGGATTTCCGTATCGATCTCGTGTGCAATCGCATCCGAGTAATTCTGTTCGTTTTGGAAATCACGGCCGAGGAAGACGTTACCGCTTTGACCTGATCCGAATTGAAGCGGTCCGAGTTTTTCACTCATTCCGAACTCCATGACCATTTTCCGTGCAAGACCTGTCGCACGCTGGAAGTCATTGCTTGCTCCAGTCGAGACTTCTCCGAAGACGATGTCCTCTGCAACGCGACCACCGAGCAATCCAGTAATCTTATCTTCGAGTTCCGGCTTCGTCATGAAGTAACGATCTTCTTTTGGCAACATGACGACGTATCCGCCCGCGTTACCACGAGGAACGATTGTTACTTTGTGTACTTCGTCCGCATCGTCGAGCGTGACACCGATGATCGTATGTCCAGCTTCATGCCATGCGACGATCTTTTTCTCTTTCGGCGAGATGATCCGGCTCTTCTTCGCTGGTCCAGCGATAACACGGTCAATCGCTTCTTCGAGATCAACGATCGAGACCTTATCACGATCTGCCCGAGCGGCAACAAGTGCTGCTTCGTTTAGAAGGTTTTCAAGATCCGCACCCGAGAAGCCAGGCGTCCGTTGTGCGATGGCTTTTAAATCAACCGTTGAATCAAGCGGTTTGTTCCGCGCGTGTACTTTCAAGACTGCTTCACGACCGACGACATCTGGACGATCAACCGTGATTTGACGGTCAAAACGACCTGGACGGAGTAACGCAGGGTCAAGAATATCAGCACGGTTCGTTGCTGCGATCATGATGATGCCTTCGTTTTCACTGAATCCATCCATCTCGACGAGAAGTTGGTTCAATGTCTGCTCACGCTCATCATGTCCACCACCGAGACCTGCGCCCCGTTGACGACCGACAGCATCGATTTCATCAATGAAGATGATACATGGTGCGTTTTTCTTCGCGTTTTCGAACAAGTCACGAACACGTGATGCCCCGACACCAACGAACATCTCAACGAAGTCAGAACCTGAAATCGAGAAGAATGGTACGCCAGCTTCACCAGCTGCAGCACGCGCGAGCAACGTTTTACCTGTACCTGGAGGACCCACGAGGAGAACCCCTTTCGGAATACGGGCACCGAGCTTCGCGAATTTACGCGGATCTTTTAAGAATTCGACGACTTCGACGAGTTCTTGTTTCTCTTCGTCTGCGCCGGCTACATCATCAAACGTAATCTTTTTCTTCTCTGTATCGTAGAGGCGTGCCTTCGATTTCCCGAAGTTCATGACGCGACCGCCACCACCGCCACCTTGTGCTTGATTAATCAAGAAGAAGAAGAGGATGAAGATGATGATGAATGGAACGATCGTCGTTAGTAACGCGATCCAACCACCATTCGTTTCTGCTGCCTTGAAGTCCATCTTGACTCCTTGGCTTTTCAATTGCGTGTAGAGATCCGTTAGTTCCGTATCAACAGCCGGTACGACTGTTTCATACGTCGAATCTTTTGCACGCAAATCTCCTGTCACATTATACGTCTGGCCTTCATACTGGAAGGTAGCCGTCTTGATTTCACCTTTTTCAACAGACTCGACAAACTGTGTGTAATTGATTTCTTTGCTTTTGTTCACTGGACTCTGCAAGTATTGCAGAAACAAGATCAAAGCTAGAAAAATGACCCCAAACACGAGGGTATTCTTCACTGCTCGGTTCATCTTATGCCTCCTCTCCGCATCCATCTCGTTTTTCTAATGGATGAATACGAATCCTGGCGCGACAGGGCGCGCTTTGTAATTGGTTTCATCTTATCATGGGACAGACGAGATTAAAAATAATTAGCCACCGTAGACTGCAGGTTTCAAGACACCTACATACGGAAGGTTACGGTATTTCTCTTCGTAATCCAGACCATACCCGACGACGAATTCGTGTGGAATGACGAAGCCGCTGTAATCTGCATGCAAATCATTTTTCCGTCCTGTCGGTTTGTCGAGCAATGTCACGATTTTAACGGACTTCGCTTTCCGGTACTTGAAGAGGTCTACGAGGTAACCAAGCGTCAATCCGCTGTCGATGATATCTTCGACAATCAAGATGTCGCGTCCTTCTACCGATGTGTTCAAATCTTTTTCAATCTTGACTTCACCGGTTGATGTTGTCCCACCGTGATACGTCGAAACGTCCATGAAGTCCATTTCAAGGTGCATATCCATCTTTTTGACAAGATCGGACATGAAAGGCATTGCGCCTTTTAAGACACACACAAGCAACGGAAAACGATCGTGATAATCCGCTGTCAAATCGCCGGCGAGTTCGCCCACTTTATTTTGGATCTCTTCTTCTGAAATCAATACTTTTTCCATATCGTTCATCAAGGTCATGCTAGGTATTCCTCCTCCATAATAAACACTACATTACCATTCTATCATTAAATAAGATTTTGCGAGGAGTTCAAATGACCCGAATATTGCAATTCGATGTCCAATGACGGCTAAAATCACTCCATTTGCATCGACGACGACCGGCACTTGTTCCCGGAGATAACGTGGAACCTTCGCATCAATCAGAATTCGACTGACTTTTTTCGAACCAACAGCAAGTTGAATCCGATCTCCCGGACGTGGCGGACGTACCGTCAACGGAAACGTAATCGCGTCCAGTGGGATCCCGTGCGCTCCAATTGAGAAGCGAAGCATTTGTTCACCATAATGATACGTTCCCAAATTCTCCCCTACTTGAAACGGTAAATCGTCATTCATTGACCGTATCACACGATCTTGCATCAAAAAGCCATATGCACGTCGCATCCTCCAGTTTCCATAATACACTTCGTCCGAGCCCTTATCCACCCGAAGCCATGTAACAAAGTGACGAATCGTTTCGGAAGAAAACGTATCGCCCGTTAACGTCGGCAAGACGAGCCGTTGTAAATCCGTCGGCAATTCTAAAATACGTGCGACCGGAATTCCGTTTGTTTCCTTACACCGGTCGAGATAGGTTGCGACGAATGTTGCCTGCTCACGCATGATTTGCTGTCGCGCATGTGCTGCTGCTGCTGTTGCCTGTTCAAAACCAGGACGAATGTCTCGTAGTGGCGGAAGAATCTTATGCCGAATTTGATTTCGTAAATAGGTCGTTTCTGCATTTGATGCATCCTCTCGCCACGGTACCTCATGTTGCCATGCATAATCGAGTAATGCTTGCTTCGATTCATGTAGTAACGGTCGATGTAACCAGCCGTTACCAAACGGACGAATGACAGGAATCCCATCAACTTGTGCTTCTCCTCGAACGAGCTGAATGAGCAACGTCTCGATTTGATCATCTTGATGATGGGCGAGAACAAGACGCGAGCGTCCGGTCTCTTCCATGATGCGCTCAAAAAATGCATACCGTTCCTCACGACATGCTGCTTGAGAGCTCGTACGCCCTGCCCAGTCTAAACGTGTCATGAAAAACGAAATCTTTCGAGTTGCTGCCCAGTCTTCGATAAAATGTGCTTCTTCGTCGGATGCTTCTCGTAATCCGTGATGCACATGTGCAATTGCAATGTCATACCCTTCTCGATACAACCGATCGACGAGTACCATCGAGTCACATCCTCCAGACACTCCGACTAGGAGCGGTTCAAACGGCACACCTTCCATTACGACTTCACCCCTTTCCGTTAAAACCTAAAAAAAGCTATCTCTATATAATAGAGATAGCTTTTTGAGAATGACCCGTACGGGATTCGAACCCGTGTTACCGCCGTGAAAGGGCGGTGTCTTAACCGCTTGACCAACGGGCCAAAAAAAATATGGTAGCGGCGGAGGGAGTCGAACCCACGACCTCACGGGTATGAACCGTACGCTCTAGCCAGCTGAGCTACACCGCCATATTTTTAACTCGTGCGTCTTAAGCACATTTTCTATAATACGGGCAGGTCAAATGAAAGTCAACGCTTTTTATAAAAATAATTTTAAAAAAATAAAAGATGGAATGAACGGCGTCATTCCATCTCTATTCTTATAAAGAACAGGTCAGCAAGTTATTGACGTTTTGCGCCGCGCCCGCCACGTTTTGAATCCGTTTGACGTTTCAATGTAGCAAGACGATCTTCACTATCTTTCAGGAAACTAGACATCAACGTATCGAACGATTGTTCTTTGCGCGGTGGTGGTGTATTACGGCCACCTTTGTTGAAGCCTCCACGATTACCGCCTCCACGCGGTCCTTTGTTATCGAACGAACGTGGTCCGCGATCTTGTCCTGCTGGACGTGGTCCACGATCGAACTGACGTGCTGGACGTGGGCGTTCACCTTCTGGACGATCGACGGCTTTTTTAATGGAAAGACCAATCTTACCATCGTTTTCAACACTTAAGACTTTAACGGTGATTTCTTGACCAACCGTTAATACATCATTGATGTCCTTAACATAAGAATCTGCCACTTCACTAATGTGAACAAGACCAGTTTTCCCTGTTGGTAACTCAACGAACGCTCCGAAATTCGTGATGCCTGTTACTTTCCCTTGCACTTTGCTGCCTACTTCAATCGACATAAATTGTATTGCTCCTTTTTAGTTGATTCGTTTCTTATTATACGAGTGATTCATTCTTTTTTCAATCAATCGGCAACCTTCAATTAGTCTTCAGGTGAAAAGTAGAAGATCGTTTCCCCTTTTTTCGAATAGAGCAACTCGCTCCGGGCTAAGTTCGCCACATATTCTTTATCATTGAGACGATTGATTTCTTCTTTCAGACGAGCAGTCTCTTTTTTTGCTTTCGTCTGCTCCTGTTCAGCTACTTGAAATGACTGCTTTTGTTCTGCGATCAATTGCCGTTTTTCCATGTATGACCACCCCATGAGGGAAAAGATGAGCAAAAAGACGGTCAGACACAAGAAAAAGCGATTTTTGAGACGTCGACGGTTTTCAATAGCATTCTGACTCAATTGCTTCTTACGGTCATTGAGCGGCTTGATCTTTGGCGTTTGACGCCCTGATTCGAGCGGTGTTGGCATATCATCCCTCCTCTTTCTGAGTGGTCATCCCTGACACTCTTTAGTATACTTCCTTTTTCCGGTAAATTACATCGATTCTTCGGAATTCACCTTTTCTTCACGGATGATTTCATACATATCAGATGCTTCTTCTTTTTTCGCATGTTCTTTAATGCTTGAAATCGCAACTGTCACGATCTTATTTCCGAACCGAATCGTCATCTCATCACCTGCTGCTACCGTGCTACTTGCTTTCGCTACATTACCATTGATCGTAATCCGACCTTGATCGGCGACTTCTTTCGCAAGCGTCCGTCGTTTGATCAGACGCGATACTTTTAAAAATTTATCAAGTCTCATGACTGTTCCTCCTGCTTCGCTTGATGCCAGAGTGAATCTTGCTCTTCAAGCGTCATCTCAACGAGCGGTCGATCCGCTAGTTGTTCCATCCGTGTAAAACGGCGAATAAATTTATCATTCGTTCGTTGTAATCCTTCTTCTGCCGATAGACCGAGGTATTTTCCGACGAGTGTTATCGAGAACAGGACGTCTCCAAATTCTCCGAGTCGTTCTTCTGGGGCTGCTTCTTTCAATTCATGTAACTCTTCGATCACTTTTTCAAGTGCCCCCTCGACGTCTTCCCACTCGAAACCGACTTTCGCCACTTTCTTTTGAATGTCTTCTGCGCGCATCAAAGCAGGTGCTCCTTTTGTCACACCATCAAGTAAAGAAGTCCGCTCCGGTTTTTCTTGTGCTTTGATGTCTTGCCAGTTCGACACAACGTCTGCTGAAGAATCAACAGTCGTTTCCCCGAAGACATGGGGATGGCGACGAATCATCTTATCGCTGACGCTTCCGATGACGTCTCGAATATCAAAATACCCTTCATCTAGACCAATTTGTGCGTGGAGCATAACCTGTAAGAGGACGTCTCCTAGTTCTTCTATCATTAAGTTATCGTCCTGAAGGTCGATTGCTTCCAGTAATTCGTAAGATTCTTCGATTAAATGTCGTTTTAAGGACTCATGCGTCTGCTCTTGATCCCACGGACAACCACCTTCACCGCGTAATCGCGCGATAATCTCTTTTAAAGTCGCGAAGTCACGATTCAACGTCTGCTCATCCGTAACCGGTGGTACATAGACCGTCGTTAAGTTACTGAGCGTCGTCACATGATCGAGTTCATATAACGGTACGTTTTGAACGGTTTGCTGACTCGTACCTGCTGCTGTGACAAGAGTGACGAGATGTTCGTCCGGATACCGTTCCATCAACTGGACTTTTAAGTCGCCAGCGACGAGCGCGTCATAGACTTGCCCAATCAGTAGATGTTGACGAATCTGTGCTTCATCGACAGCAAATGCCGTTGCATCAAGTAACTGGAATCCTTCAATCGGATCCACGCCAAGTGCAGCGAACATCGGATCGAGAAAACTTTGTCCCCCTACGACATCGACATTGTCTGTCCGTTGCAACAACTGTTGCACAGTACTCTCAGCGACTAATGGATGTCCTGGAACGGCATAGATGATATCCGTCGTTTCAGAAAGACGAAGCAATTCCTCGACGATTTCTGTATATACGTCTTCAAACCGACTATGTCGTTCATAAACTGAGTCAAATGATGTAAAGTTCATTCCCTCTGCTGCAAGTTCTGAAACGACTGGATGATCCACTGTCCGCAAATAGACAGGTTGTGTCGTGTTTTTTAATAATCGATAGATGCCAAACGGCAATTGTTCGAGTTCGCCGACGCCAAGGCCGACGATCGTAATTCGGTGTGTCATATGCTCCTCCTACGTTGGTACATCTGATATAACTTATCTCCTAAAGGCAATAACGCCCACTCTTGTTCTGATAAGGCACGAAAGCGTAACGCCATACTGCCATAAATGATGGCACCACCGACGACAAGAACGCCGACTTCGAGTGCCGCACCGATTCGTGTCTCAAGCTCAAACAGCTGGAAAAACGTCTCGATCAGATACAGAAACACACCCATGGTAAGCACAGGTAAGACCAGTCTTCGATAAAAAACAGTTCCCGCAGATACACGACCGAACTTCCGGTTCAATAAAATCCATTGTGCTGCCGCCATGACGGCAAAACCGCCAAATGTCGCCATACCCGCCCCGATCATACCATATCGGGGAATGAAATAGAGGTTCAGAGTAAGCTTCGCCCCTAATCCGATAAGAACACCAACAAGCGCATACTTCTCGGCATCAACCGACTGGAGACAAGAGACGATCATCATCGCGATCGATGCGGCAAATGCCGTCGCTGCGAGCCAAATCAATCCCGCTGTTCCTTGATCATTTTGATATAACGCAATATTGAGCGGACGCATCACACCCATTAGCCCGATCGTCGCTGCAGCGGCAATCAATAAACCGGAACGGAGTAATGTCTCGAGTTGTTGACGCATCATCTGTGGATCGTGTTTCCGGTATGCGGTCGACAAGGCTGGCACACTCGCAAGGCTCATCGACGTCGCAAACAGAATCGCAAATTGCAGTAACGGATACCCACGGTCGAGTATTCCTTTTTCGATTTTTGTTTCCGTCGTATTGCCAAGTAGATTGACGAACGTTAATCCATCAATCAATTGCATCAGCAACAATGCAAGTGACGCGATACTAACTGCTACACCGCTTGTCACCAGCACTTTTCCGACACGTCTTATATGAATACTCGAAAATACCGGACGACCGATTTTCCCTTTCGCAAAGCGTAACAGGACGAATAACGAAACGATGCTGCCGCCAATCGCCGTTAAATGAGCGCTCGCACCAATCCAGTAGGGGTCCGCCTGCATCGAGACACCGATATACGTCACAAGCAACAATAGTCCGACACGGACGGCATTTTCAGAGACTTGGGATACAGCCGTCGGTCGCATCTCAAGATCTGCTTGGAACATTCCTCGTAGAACAGCAATCACGGGTAGTAAATAAAACGTACATGTTACCGCACGCAGGGGCACAACCAGTTTTGCATCCCCGAACCACCCAGCGAGCGTCGGGGCGATCCACCATCCGAGCAGACCGAAAAAGACGGTCATGGCAAGTAAGACATAAAAAATCGACCAGAGAACTTCTCGTTTCTCATCCGGGTGGTGAAGCGTCAACTTCGCCACGATGACAGGCAGCGCATAAATGCCGAGCGCTGCCGCAATCGCAAATAATGGATAGACGGTCTGATAGACGTACAATCCGAAATCACCAGCGAGGTTCTGATACGGAATCCGGTAAAAGAAGCTGAGCAATTTTGAGATATAACTAGAGATCGCAAGCAGTGCTGCGCCTTGCGCAATCGTTCGTCTATTCATCGCCCGACGAGCCGGCGATCAAGTTCCGCCAATAATTGTTCTGCCTGCATCGTCATCTGTTGCGTCGACTGTTTGTTGCGGTTGAGGGTTAAGACGAGTTTCTCCTCTTGTTGTCCCATTCCAAGACCACGTCCCAGTGGAACAGTCCATTTAACGAAGTCCGCCACATCGAGTTGTTGTGTCGATTGGAGCGATAAGACGATCTCAATTTTCGGATCGGTTTGTTTAACACGCTCGACACGCGCCCGTTCAGCGAAAATGCGCATTCGCGTCAACTGGATCAAACGCGCGACCTCATCCGGAAACTCACCGAATCGTTCAAGCATTTCCGTTTCGAGTTGTTCGAGACTATCGACGGTATCAACATATTTCAAACGTTTGTAGAACTCGATTTTCAGCTCGGAGTCTGTCATGTAGTGCGATGGAATATAGGCATCAAGGCTGAATGTGAACTCAGGAACGAATTTCTGGATGCGTTTTTTACCTTTCATCCGTTCTTTCCGCTCCTCGACTGCTTCTGCAAGCATCTGCGAATAGAGATCGAAACCAACAGAATCGATGAATCCAGATTGTTGCGAACCGAGTAAGTTCCCGGCACCGCGAATCGACAAGTCACGCATTGCGATTTTAAAACCGCTACCGAGCTCCGTGAACTCCTTGATCGCCTGCAGACGACTTTCTGCCACTTCCGTCAATCGTTTTTGCGGACGGTACGTAAAGTACGAGTAGGCGACGCGACTTGAACGACCGACACGGCCACGTAATTGATAAAGCTGTGATAAGCCCATTTGATCGGCGTCATGAACGATCAACGTATTGACATTCGGGATATCAATCCCCGTCTCAATGATCGTCGTACTGACAAGGACGTCGGCATCTCCTTCGAAGAAGGCGATTAGCTGACTTTCGAGTTCGGTTTCCGTCATTCGACCGTGAGCCGTGACAATTCGTGCTTCCGGTACGAGGGCGCGAATCTCTTCTGCCTTTCGCTCGATGCCCTCGACACGGTTGTAGAGGAAGAATGCTTGTCCACCACGTCCGAGTTCCCGTTCGAGTGCTTCCCGCATGACGATTCCGTCGTATTCCATGACGTATGTCTGGACCGGATAACGGTTTTCCGGTGGTGTCTCAAGGACAGAGAGATCACGGATTCCGATCATCGACATGTGCAATGTCCGCGGAATCGGTGTCGCTGTCAACGTCAAGACATCGACGTTTGTCTTCAACTGTTTCAGACGTTCTTTGTGTTTAACACCGAATCGTTGCTCTTCATCAATGATCAACAATCCGATATCAGCGAATTGGACGTCTTTCGACAGCACACGGTGTGTCCCAACGACGACATCAATCGTTCCTTCTTTTAACCCTTGTTTCGTTGCCTTTAATTCTGCTGGCGAACGGAACCGGCTCATGACCGACACACGAATCGGCCATTCACTGAATCGTTCAAGCATTGTTTCGTAGTGTTGTTGCGCAAGGACGGTCGTCGGTACGAGCAATGCCACTTGTTTTCCAGACATGACTGCTTTAAAGGCTGCACGAATCGCCACTTCCGTTTTCCCGTACCCGACGTCGCCACATAATAGACGATCCATCGGACGCGGACGTTCCATATCTTTCTTGATCTCGGCAATTGATCGCAATTGATCGACCGTTTCCTCATATGGGAAGGAAGCCTCGAACGCTTGCATGTTATCGTCATCCTCTGGGAAAGCAAAACCGACGGCAGCTTCACGAGCCGCATAGAGCTTGATCAATTCATCAGCGATATCCTCGACCGATTTTTGAACCTTCGCTTTGACCTTTTTCCATTCCGTTCCACCGAGTTTATAGATTTTCGGCTCTTTCCCTTCAGCCCCGACGTACTTTTGAATCAAGTCGATCTGATCGACAGGAACATACAACGAGTCCTCTCCTGCGTAGACGAGATGGAGATAATCCTGATGATTACCG
Organism: Exiguobacterium sp. 9-2; assembly: GCF_036287235.1. Taxonomy (NCBI): domain Bacteria; kingdom Bacillati; phylum Bacillota; class Bacilli; order Caryophanales; genus Exiguobacterium; species Exiguobacterium sp. 9-2. The sequence continues at coordinate 60,401 of NZ_CP142850.1, read as the reverse complement.
GCTACATCAATCGTCTTGATGCCATGGTACCGCCCAATTCCATGATGAATATGAACGACGTAATCACCTGTCTTCAATTCTTGGTAACTCTTGATCCGTTCAGCGTTCGTCAGCTTCGTCGTCTGCTTCCGGCGACGCGCCGGTTGCTTGAAGACTTCTTCTTCTGTGATGACGACGAGGCGCGCATTCGTCATCTCGAATCCACCATGAATTCCGCCAATCAAGATCGCTGGTTGACCACGAGTGATACCTTCTTTCGTTACAATCGAGGCTTCAACCCCATAATCGGATAACGTCTGGCGCATCCGCTCGGCACGTTCTCGGTTACTCGCTAAGAAGACTATCCACATGTCAGCGCGACGATATCGCTCGACTTCTTGCTTCAGGCGTTCCATCTGACCATGGAACGGCGCAATCGGTTTGATGCTGAAATGGATTGCCGCACTTTCCGGTACACCGCTCCGACGAGTCGGAAGGAGCGAGAGGTACAACAATGGTTGTCCTTCAAAGACATGTGTCATCGGAACGGACAGGACGTAATCACTGACGCTTTGTCCGCGTTCAATGAGCGACGCCATCCATTCTGCTTCCTCTGCATCCTGGACTTCTGCCGCTTCTTCGACCCGCGCGACTTCATCGACGATCAAGACGCTGCCCGTCACGTCTTGACGTAACGTCGACGTGTAGAGGATTGGTGCATACTTCGCGAACTGTTTCGGACGATCGCCGTTTTCTAACAACTCGACGTCGTAAGCGATCCCCTCTTCGAGTGCCGCGAGGACTTCCGTACTTTGGACGCGCTCTTTCGTCACCTCATAAAGACGACGGACTTTTTCGCCAGCCTCCTTTAACTGATCCTTGGTCGCGAAGTGTTCGGCTGCTGGCATCAAACATGCTTCTGCGACAACACCGAGCGAACGTTGGGTCTCCGCATCGAATGTATAGATCGAGTCGATTTCCTCATCGAATAGATCGAGCCGGTACGGGCGTTCAACCGTGAGCGGATAAATATCGATGATACTCCCGCGAACGGCAAACTCACCTGGTGTCGTCACGGTCGCTGTCCGCTCGTACCCCGCATCAACTAAATCCTGGACGAAGTCTGGAATCGACAAGATATCGCCTGGCTTCACCTGTTTGACGTGCGACAAGAACGTCTCTGCACCCGGAACATATCGGCGTAAGCCAACGAGCGGAATGATTAGGATCCCGTCGTCCGTCGTCAATAAACGGTGACGAGTTTCGATCCGTGTTGCCCGCAGTTCCGGACTCGCCCCATAGGAGAGTTCCGCGGCTAATGTCTCATCAACCGGATAGAGCATGACGTCTTCTTCCGGCACGAGTTCAATCAAATCATCGTACAACTTTTGCGCTTGGAACATATTATGTGTCACGAGTACGAATCGACGTTTCGTCTCCTGATAAATCCCGGCGACGAACAATGCCTTTCCACTATTCATCAGACCAGTGATCAACTGAGCGTTGACACCGTCCCGGAAGCGTTCCCGAACCGTCTTGATTTCAGGAATCGCTAATAAGAGTTCTTGTAATTGTTTCATCTTCTTCCTCCTAAAACACGACAGCAAAAACGCTTTGGAACCCCCAAAGCGTTGCGTTCAGTTATACCGATTCATCAAAGCGAGAAACGGTGTGTCTATAAAGTCCGTCGCTACATCGACAGACGCATTGAGTACGTGTTGCAGACTTCCTTGTTCCGCCTTCGAAAAATTCATTAACACCCAGTCGATGACTTGGATTGGTGCCGGTGGTCGACCAACACCGAGTTTAAGACGCTTGATTTCCTGCGTACCGAGGTGCTGGATCAACGACTTGACGCCGTTATGACCGCCTGCACTGCCTTTCGAACGCAAGCGCAATTTCTCAAGTGGTAAATCCAGATCATCATAGATGACGAGCACATCCTCGACCGCGATCTTGTAGAAATCAAGTAACGGTCGCACCGCTTCACCTGATAAATTCATATACGTCAATGGCTTGACGAGCACGACACGTTCTCCGTTTATCATTCCCGTTCCGAAGAGGGCTTTAAACTTCGATTCTGAAAGCGTGATCCCGTGTTTCTCCGCTAAGGCATCGATCGCAAGAAAACCGATGTTGTGGCGCGTATTCGCATACTTCGCGCCAGGATTCCCTAATCCGACGATACATTTCATATCGATTCCTCATTTCTGTTTAAAAAAGTAAACGAACAAGGGTCCGATTTCAATAAACCGGACCACATCGTTCGTATGCATAAGCAATCAGCTGAAGAGCGGGCTGATTGATTTCTGTTCGTGTACACGGATGATTGCTTCTGCAAGCAAGCGTGCCACAGAGATTTGTTTGATTTTGCTTGCACATTCGCGTTGTGTTAAATCGATCGTGTTCAAGACGACGAGTTCTTCGATCGCTGAGTTCTCAATTCGCTCCATTGCCGGACCTGAAAGAACAGGGTGTGTACAACATGCATAGACTTGTTTCGCTCCGTTTTCGATCAAAGCGTTCGCTGCAAGTGTGATCGTACCCGCTGTATCGATGATGTCATCGATGATGATGGCAATCTTGCCATCGACTTGACCAACGATGTTCATGACTTCTGCGACGTTCGGTTTCGGGCGGCGTTTGTCGATGATTGCGATTGGTGCTTTTAATTGCTCTGCTAATTTACGTGCCCGTGTGACACCGCCATGGTCTGGAGAAACGATGACGAGTTCGTTTGGATCGATGTTCTTTTTCTCGAAATATGAAGCGAGAAGCGGTACACCCATCAATTGATCTACTGGAATATCGAAGAACCCTTGGATTTGTGCTGCATGGAGATCCATCGTCACGACGCGTGTCGCCCCTGCTACTTCAAGCAAGTTCGCAACGAGTTTCGCCGTGATTGGCTCACGTGAACGTGCTTTGCGATCTTGACGCGCATAACCGTAATACGGAATGACGACGTTGATCGTCCGTGCAGACGCCCGTTTCAGTGCATCGATCATGATGAGAAGTTCCATCAGGTTTTCGTTGACTGGTTGGCTTGTCGATTGAATGATGTAAATATCATCCCCCCGGACACTTTCTTCGATGTTCATCGAAATTTCGCCATCACTGAAGTGTTTGACTGAACTTTCGCTCACCGGGATTCCGATGACTTTAGCGATTTCCTCTGCCAGTGGTTTGTTCGAGTTGAGTGCGAAAATACGAATTTCATGTTCTAAGACAGTAGACATGTGTAGGTGGCCTCCATTTGTTTGGGTTTAGACGAGTAGAGCGACAAGTAATGAATTAACGATAATCGGGTTTCGTCGTTTGACGTTCCCGTGCGATCGCGAGACCGTTTTCCGGCACATCGTCTGTGACGGTTGATCCGGCAGCAACAAGGGCATTCTTGCCGACCGTGACCGGTGCAATCAAGTTGACGTTACAGCCGATGAAGGCATCGTCCTCAATGATCGTCTGGAATTTATTTTTTCCATCATAGTTGACCGTGATCGATCCACAACCGAGGTTGACGTTCTCTCCGATTGTTGCATCTCCGACATAGCTCAAGTGGGCTGATTTGCTACCTTCGCCAAATGTTGATTTCTTGATCTCAACGAAGTTTCCGACGCGTGTGTTCGCACCGAGAACCGCTTGCTGACGTAAATGCGCAAATGGACCGACTTGTGCCGCTGGACCAATCTTGCTATCCGTGACGACGGATTGACGAACAATGGCGCCATCTGCCACTTCACTGTTACGGATATCCGAGTTCGGACCAATCGTACATTCTGAACCAATGACCGTCTGACCGAGCAACTGCGTACCAGGATAGAGAACAGTATCTGAACCAATCGTGACGTCTGGTCCGATGTACGTCGAAGACGGATCAACGAACGTGACACCTTGACGCATCCAGTACTCATTCGTTCGCTTGCGCATCGATGTTTCTGCTTGTGCAAGTGCGACGCGGTCATTGACACCGATCGTCTCTTCGAACGTAGGTGCCGCATACGCTGCAATCGTCTCGCCTGCTGCCTTTGCAATCTCAATCACGTCTGGTAAGTAATACTCACCTTGCGCATTATCGTTCTTAACCTGCTTCAGCGTCGCGAACAACATCTCATTATCGAATACATACGTACCGGTATTGATTTCACGAATCGCGAGCTCTTCTGCATTCGCATCCTTATGCTCGACGATTTTCGAGACGTTTCCGTCTTCGCCACGAACGATACGTCCGTAACCTGTCGGATCGTCAGCGAGTGCCGTCAAGACGGTCACTTTTGCGTTTGTCTCCGCATGATGTTGTAACAATGAAGCCAGTGTGTCACTCGTCAAGAGTGGTGTATCGCCACAGACGACGAGCGTTGCTCCCTGTTCGTTCCCGAGTACGGGTTCTGCCATTTGAACAGCATGTCCTGTGCCAAGCTGCTCACTTTGAAGTGCGTATTCCACCGATGTGCCAAGCACTTCTTTGACGGATTCCGCACCGTGACCGACGATGACGACCTGTCGCTTGACGCCGAGCGTCGCTAATTGATCGACGACGTGCTGTACCATAGGTTTCCCAGCGACTGGGTGAAGTACTTTGTAAAGCTTAGATTTCATCCGAGTTCCTTTACCCGCTGCTAGAATTACCGCGAAATGATTCATCCTTGTCGCTCCTCCACGTAAATTAGTGTTGATTTCGTTCTGAAATAGTACACTCGTTCCAACTATAACGAAAATGGCATCGTTATTCAATGATGGGACGAAGCGGAATCGATGAAAAAACGAGAAAAAGACAGGTTTTCCCAAGAAGAGAAACCTGTCTTTTTCTTATGCTTGATCTGTCGTTTGGGCAGAAGAGACTTCGTAACAGACGCCTTCTTCTTGATCCTCACGTGCCGTATAGGCTTCGAGTACTGAATCTTCGACCTTTTTTCGCATTAATGCATTGATTGGATGAGCGACATCCCGGAAGATACCTTCTTGCGTTCGTTTACTTGGCATGGCGACGAAGAGACCACTGTTCCCTTCGATGACACGCAAATCATGTACCACGAATTCGTGGTCGAGCGTAATAGAGGCAAGTGCTTTCATTCGACCCTCTGCTACGACGCGACGAATTTTAACGTCCGTAACGTTCATTTTGTCCGCACCCCTTTAACCGTTGTCACAACTCTTCGTTGTCTACTTCTACTTACGGCTTAAAACAAACAAAGGTTTAGTCTTTCCCAATCTTTTTACGCATAATTTCCAAAAGTTTGATAATTACAGTATAGTTACAATCCATGCGGCTGTCAATTTCAGGTAGTCTCAGCTTCCGAGAAATAGTGGTCGACGTTTCCACGCTTAACTTGGATTTGACCAAGGTCGACGTCGACGTCCGCTAATTTCATTAAGCTGACGTATTCGTTGACCATCTTCTTCTCAGCACCTTCTGCCTCGATCAAAACACCAACACCTGCGACCTTTGCTTCGAACTCGCTTAAGAGACTCATCATTCCGCGAATCGTTCCGCCGGCTTTCATGAAGTCATCAATCAATAAGACATTCGCTCCACGTGGTAAACTTCGACGCGCGAGTGCCATCGTCCGGATCGCTTTTGAAGAACCCGAGACATAGTTGATGCTGACTGTTGATCCTTCCGTAACACGACTATCTGAACGCACGATGACGAACGGTACACCAAGTTGCTCAGCGACTGCATAAGCAAGTGGAATCCCCTTCGTTGCGATCGTCATGACGACATCGACTTTCTTTTGGCTAAAGACAGATGCAAACACTTGTCCCATTTGTTTGACCATCTTCGGATCTCCAAGTAAGTCCGTCAAATAAAGGTATCCCCCCGGTAACAGTCGGTCTGGACGAGCGACACGTTCACATAGATCATCGATGAACGGTAACGCCTTCTTACTGCTCCACGTCGGAATGAACATGACGCCACCCGCAGCACCTGGTACTGTAACGAGACGACCTGTTCCCTCATGTTCTAACATCTCGCTGACGATATCTAAATCTTCACTGATCGACGATTTCGCCGATTTATAACGTTCTGCAAAAATCGTCAATGAGACGAGATGATGGGGATGGTCAAGCAAGTACCGCGTCATGTCGACCAATCGACCACTTCTCCGAATTTTCATTTGTTTCGTTCCACCTCTCCGTAATTCCGAATATTCAATAGTGAATATATCATTTTCATACGGATATTATCAATGGTTTTCGCCTAAAAGACGAACGACGTAGACTTCGTTACAAAAGCCGCGTAATCCATTATAGAGACGTTGTGCCCGATTTTCATGCTCCGTTAGAGCAAAGACCGTCGGACCACTTCCGCTCATCAAGACGCCTTCTGCGCCACAACTTGCCATGAATTCCTTGATTTGCTCGACTTCTGGGTGCATCGGCAACGTGACCGCTTCGAGAACATTACCGAGTGATTGGCAGATGGCTTGGAAATCTTGCGCCTTCACCGCATCAATCATTGCTTCGACGTTCGGACGTTTTGCCGTGTTCAAGTCGAGGGCACCATAGACGTCAGCTGTTGAAACACCGATCGTCGGTTTAGCAAGAACAACCCAGCATGGGGGTGGTGAGACAAGTTTTTCTAGCTTCTCTCCGCGACCCGTTGCAATCGCTGTTCCACCCATGACACAAAACGGGACGTCAGAGCCCACTGCTGCGCCGACTTCCGCCAACTCTTCAAGCGTCAAACCGAGTTGCCACAACTCATTTAATCCGCGTAACGTCGCTGCCGCGTCACTGGATCCACCAGCGAGTCCGGCTGCAACTGGAATGTGTTTCTCTAAGAAGATCTCTACTCCTGTCTTGACGTCGTATTTTTCTTTTAAGATCGCTGCTGCTTTATAAGCAAGATTACGTTCGTCGTTCGGAACGTAAGCATGCTGGGCATTCATTCGAATTTCTCCTGACGGCAGCTCCGTCAATTCTAGACGGTCTGCCAAATCGACTGTCGTCATCACCATATGTACATCGTGATAGCCGTCCGGGCGCTTTGCCGTCGCATCCAGGACTAGGTTGATCTTGGCCGGAGCCTTTACAATAATCGTCATCGTGCCGTTCCTCCTCTAGTTCGTTTCCTGTAGGAATTGTATCAACCTTTCCACAAAAAAAGAAGCGAACATTTTGTCCGCTTCGGAAGGTAAGTTTACGAATTCGCAAATTCGATTTGTACGGAGTCTGTTAGCACGTCGGCGTAGCTATAAGAAACTCGCTCGACATTGTGGCGCTCTGCGTCTAGCTTGACTACAAACACCGAAGGATACGTCTCAACGAGCGTTCCGATTCGGGTTACGACCTTTTTACGACCGCCGCTTGCTTTTAGCGTCAGTCTTTCACCAACATGTGTTTCGAAAACATGTCTGATTTCGTTCAACGTCTTTGGCATACGCTTCACCTCACTAATATTTATTATAGCATATTAAATAAATATTAGAAAGGGGAAATATTATATCTGTTCTAATCGTATCCGTCAACGTTTTTTAATTGGCAAAAGTGCATCTGCTAACTGTGCGAATTCCTGCAGGCTGAGCGTTTCTCCGCGACGACGTGGTTCAACCCCAGCTTCTAACAACGCCGCTTCGACCGCTGCTTTTTCCGTTTTCCCGAAGTGTGTCGTCAAGTTGTTTAAAATCGTTTTCCGACGTTGTGCAAAACTTGCTCGGACGATTTCAAAGAAGAGTGTCTCATCCTGTGTCTGTACCGCCGGCTCTTTTCGAATGTTCAAGCGGATGACTGCTGAATCGACGTTTGGTGCTGGAATGAAGACTTGTTTTGGGACCGTGAAGCAGACTTCAGCTTCCGCATAGTATTGAATCGCAATCGATAGAGATCCATATGCTTTCGTGCCTGGTTTTGCACCGATTCGTTCAGCGACTTCCTTTTGAATCATCATGACGAGCGTCCGAAACGGTGCTTTCGCTTCAAGGATCCGCATGATAATCGGTGTCGTGACATAATACGGGAGGTTCGCGACGACGGCAATGTCGGTGATGCCTTCTTGCGTGAACTCTTCAGCAACGATCGTCGAAAGATCGAGTTCAAGAGCATCACCGTGAATGACCTTCGTATGGGGATATGGTGCAAGTGTATCATCAAGAATCGGTAACAATCGTTGATCGATTTCAAGAGCAACGACTTTTTTCGCCTGTTTCGCCGATTGTTCCGTCAATGAGCCGATTCCTGGTCCGATCTCGAGTACACCACTCTCAGGCGTTAATCCAGCTGCTCCGACGATGTTTCCTAATACATTTAAATCGATTAAAAAGTTTTGCCCTAACGATTTTTTAAACGAAAAGCCATGTTTCGCTAAAATTTCTTTCGTCCGGTGCAATGTAGCAATGTCTTTCAAACTTCTTCCTCCTCTAGTTGTTTCAACGCTGCTTCCCATTCCGCCAGCGTGATTCGGATCGATGCGACACGTTTGACGAGTTGTTTTGCATTCGGTTCACCAATCGCAAGAATCTGACCGAGACGACGACGACGGATCGAGGCTGCTGGTCCACCAATCAAATCAGCTGCTAAAATCATCTCACGTGTCACTTCGGCAACCGGCGCTTCTTCCGTCTCATAGACAGCAGCGAGCGCCTCTTCGATTGCGGCAGGTGAGGCATGTTCAACACCAATTTTACCGCGCTTATCTTTTGCTTGAGCACGCGGAAGATAGGCATGTTTACAGCCTGGTACACGTTCATTGATTCGGGCACGGATACGATCTCCTGGAAAATCAGGATCCGTGAAAATGATGACACCGCGTCGTTCGAGGGCCTTCTCAATGCGTTGCATCGTCTGTTCATTAACGGCTGAACCGTTCGTTTCAATTGTATCGACATCAAAGACTTCTTGTAATCGTGTCGTATCATCTCGTCCTTCGACGACGATGACTTCTTTTAAGCGTTTCCGCATGATCTCTCCACCTTCTTCAAACACTCTCGTAATTGTACCTGTTTCCACGAAAAAAACAAGGAAGCGTCACGTGTCCGCTTCCGTTGCACTAGGAATGACCCAGACTTGCAGTTGTTTTCGACCGAACGTCTTTGCTTTTTGTTCACCATCGACTAAAATATCAATCTTATTGCCTTTAATGGCACCACCTGTATCGAGAGCGATCGCAAGACCAACCCCTTCGACGTAGACCTTCGTGCCAAGCGGAATGACCTTCGGATCAACCGCGATGATCGGCAAACCTTGATAGGTGATCGTATCGGTCACGTCATACCCGGTCGCTGTCAAGGCACGACCATTGTACAAACGACTGCCGTTCGAAGCTGGGTCGTTCGTATACGCCGTCGCTTCGACCATCAAGCTCTTCGCACTCTCAAAATCAAGATCCGCATCGGCTTTCGGTGTTTCACTTAGCGGATTAGTCGCTTGTTTTTCGTTGAAGACGGGCGCTTCGATTGGTGTCTCAATCGGTTTTGTCCCGACTTTGACGACTTGTTTGATCGGCGTCCGTGTCACTTGGTCATCAATCAGTTTTTTCTCTTTACTAAGACCGTCAGCTAACGTCAATTGATACTTTTTCGTTCGGACACCCGGACGACCTGATGTCGTCACCAGTTGCTCGCCTTCCGGTAAGGTCGGATCCTCGACTTCTTCGATCTCAAACGGAACGAGTTGATCCTGTGTCAACGTCGCACGACGTGTCGTGTTGACCGTAATCAACGTCCCTTCCGTCACGCGGGTATCGGGATTTGGAGCGACCCGATCTTCCTTTTGAAGACGGATTCCTTCCCGTTCTAACAATTCGCGGACCGTCGTTTCATACGTGTAGAGTTGTCGGGCTTTTCCCCCGACGACGAGATCAACGGGAAAAGCTTCGCGGTACCGCACCGTCATACCACTCGTCAATACCGCGTCAGAAGACGGATAGATATCATCCGTGTCGGCTTTCTTGATACCGCGCTCTGCAAGTAGATCCTTTACTTGACGCGCCTGCGTCCGGACGCGACGGGACTCACCGTAGCCCATGATCAATGTGATTTCTTTTGCCCGCTGAATGACGATTAATCGTTTTTTCGGCAGGTCGGCACTAAGAGCCGGTTCAATCACATCATTGTCACGCGTCGTAATGCCGGCTTCTTTGAGAACGCCATAAACGGAATCAGCCGTTGTCTTCACCTGCTGCTCTTGTCCATCAATCAAAACTGTCACGGTTCGTGGATGATCCATCATCCCATAGACGAGTGCAGCCGCAAGTAGCAGGCTGCACCCGATTGTAATGAACGTCAACGAACGCATCATGGCAAACGGAAGACCCGTTTTGCATTTTCCGTTGTTGCTGCTTCCACATCGGCATACATCATGCCACGGAGCTGCGCAATTTCTTCAGCGACGAACCGAACGTAAGCCGGCTCGTTGCGTTTACCGCGGTGTGGTGTTGGTGTCAGATACGGACAGTCCGTCTCAACGAGTAAACGATCGAGCGGTACTTCCTGTGCAACACGTTTTGGCATTTTCGCGTTTTTGAACGTAACAGGTCCACCAAGTGAAATATAGAAGTTCATCGCTAGGCAACGCGGTAACAATTCAGCACTCATACTGTAGCTATGCAAAATACCACCGACTTCTTTTGCATCCTCTTCTTCGAGGATTCGTAACGTATCTTCTGTCGCTTCCCGGTTATGGATGACGATCGGTTTTTTCTTCTGCTTCGCGAGACGGATCTGTTTGCGGAAAGCTTCCTGTTGGACGTCTTTCGGTGACGTATCCCAGTGGTAGTCGAGTCCGATTTCTCCAAGCGCAACGACTTTTTCATGATCCATCAATCGTTCGACCTTTTGATAGGCTTCCTCATCAAAATCAATCGAGTCGACGGGATGCCATCCGATGACCGCATAAAGATCATCGTACGCTTCGACGAGTTCCATCGCGCGGTCGATTGTCTTATGATCAAATCCGACGACGATCATCGGTGAAACGCCGTTTGCACGTGCCCGCTCGATCGTTTCATGAACGTCTTCCGCGAATTGGTCTGCATTCAAGTGAGTGTGTGTATCGATTAACATATCTTATTCGACTCCTTCTTTAAAAAAATGCCTGTGACATGAAGTCCACAGGCATCGGTTTTATTTTACGCTTGCGCCGTTTGCCATCGTTGATGGGACCGTCGCGAGTTCAAGTTTTCCTGCTTTCTCAGCAGCAAGGACCATTCCTTGGGAGAGTTCGCCACGTAACGTGACCGGTTTTAAGTTCGCTACGACGATGACCTTACGTCCGACTAAATCTTCCGGCTCATACCATTGCGCGATACCAGAGACGATTTGGCGTGTTTCTTTGCCCATATCGACTTGTAACTTCAGTAGTTTTTTCGCCTTCTTGATCTTTTCAGCCGTCACGACTTCACCGACACGTAACTCGATCTGATCAAAGACATCGATCGTCGTTTCCGGACGAATGTCTTCATCAGCCTCTTCGACTTCCTCTTCTTCCACACGTGCTGCAGAAGCTTGATGCATCATGTCGACGATTGCTTCGACCTCTTCTTTGACATCGAGACGTGGGAAAATCGGTGTCGCTGTACCAACTTTTGTTCCTGGTGTGATGTCTGCGAATTTCTCGAGCGCTGCCCAGTCCATCGCTTGTCCGGAGAGACCAAGTTGCGCGAAGATCTCTTTTGGTGAACGCGTCATGAACGGTTGCAACATGATCGCCACGTGACGTAAGACGCCGACGAGATGCACCATGACCGAACCGAGTTCCGCCGTTTTGGATTCGTCTTTTGCAAGAACCCACGGTTGTGTCTCATCGATGTATTTATTGGCACGGCTGATTAATTGCCAAATGTTCGATAGCACGACAGAGAATTCCATGTGTTCCATCGATGCTTCGACTTTCGTGACCGTTTCTTTTGCAAGATCCGAGAGTGTCGCATCAAACGGTGTCACATTGCCTGTATAGGCTGGGATCTCACCGTCAAAGTATTTCGTGACCATCGCGATCGTTCGGTTGAGTAAGTTCCCAAGGTCGTTTGCTAAATCGTAGTTCATCCGCTCAACGAATGCTTCAGGTGTGAACATACCATCTGAACCGAATGGAACTTCGCGTAACAAGTAATAACGAAGGGCGTCAAGACCGTAACGATCCGTCAATGGGATCGGATCAACGACGTTCCCTTTTGATTTCGACATTTTTCCGTCTTTCATCAACAACCAACCGTGTGCGAAGACTTTCTTCGGTAATGGGAGATCAAGTGCCATCAAGAGTGCCGGCCAAATGATCGTGTGGAAACGAACGATTTCTTTTCCAACGAGATGAACATCTGCTGGCCAGTACTTATCGAAATTACCATGATCGTCCGTACCATAACCGAGTGACGAGATATAGTTCGTCAACGCATCGATCCAGACGTAGACGACGTGCTTCGGATTCGATGGGACTTGTACACCCCAGTTGAATGTCGTCCGTGAGACCGCTAAGTCTTGGAGACCCGGTTTAATGAAGTTATTGATCATTTCGTGTTTACGTGATTCTGGCAAGATAAATGACGGATTCGCTTCAAAGTACTCAAGCAGACGGTCCGCGTACTTGCTGATCCGGAAGAAGTAACATTCTTCGCGAACGAGTTCGACTGGGTGTCCACTATCGGGGCTCTTTCCGTCGACGAGTTGTGATTCCGTATAGTACGTCTCATCCGGAATCGAATACCAACCTTCGTATTCACCTAGGTAGATATCGCCTGATTCAAGAAGTGTCTCGAACACTTTTTCGACGACTTTCTTGTGACGTGGTTCTGTCGTCCGGATATAATCATCGTACGAGATGTCGAGACGATCCCATAAGACTTTAATCTGCTCGACGACACCATCGACGAATGCCTGTTCCGAGATACCTGCTTCTGCTGCTTTTTCCTGGATCTTTTGACCGTGCTCATCGCTACCTGTCAAATACCGGACGTCGAATCCTTGAAGTCGTTTGTACCGTGCCATTGCATCTCCAGCCACCGTCGTATACGCGTGACCGATATGTAGTTTTGCACTTGGATAATAAATCGGGGTCGTGATATAAAATGTCTTTGCCATGTTATTCCTCCGTTCTCTTATTTCCATCTTCATTATAGGCTATTATACGCTGTTACGGGACTGATGTCGAAATTCACTTTTTGTCGAATCGAAACATTTTTTGACATCAGACATCAAATTACAAAAAAACACACTCTATAGTTTCATTTCCTTTAAAAAGGGAAAATATATTAATAAATCGTTTCAAATATGGGTTTTTTGAGAAATAAATGACATTTTGATTTCAAGCTATTCAGATTGGTTGACTACTTTTGGAAAGTCTAGTATTCTACATTCTATAGAAACGATGTCGAATTTTGACGATTTTTCAAAAGAAAAAGAGATCCATGACATCAAAGGAGGAACAACAAAATGAAATCAACAGGTATTGTACGTAAAGTAGACGAGCTCGGTCGTGTCGTAATTCCAATCGAATTACGCCGTACACTTCAAATCGCAGAAAAGGATGCCCTCGAGATCTATGTCGACAACGAACAGATCATCCTTAAAAAATATAAACCAAACATGACTTGCCAAGTGACAGGTGAAGTATCAGAAGATAACTTCAAATTGGCTGATGGTAAATTGATTCTTTCACCAGATGGCGCACAACGCGTTCTCGTTGAATTAAAAGATTTCCTCGATCGTCATTACGCAAGCAACGAATAAACAAAAAAGGAAGCTCCTTAACGGGGCTTCTTTTTTTAATCTGCTTCGTGAAACGCGAGGTACAGTTCCTGACGATCCAGTCCTCGTTCTTTTGCGACACGCTTCAACGCTGCATTCGGCTTTTCGCCCTCTTCGATATACCGACGGATTTGCTCGAGCGGATCACTGTCTTGAATGACGGCATCCGGTCGTTCTTCGTTTGATCCTTCGACAAGGACGACGAACTCACCTCGAACGTCTTCTGCTGCCCAAGCGCGTAATTCACTCACACTTCCACGAATATACTCTTCATACCGTTTCGTTAGTTCTCGGGCTAACGTCACCTGGCGATCACCAAGTACTTCTTCGATCCCTTGCAACATCTCTTTCAATCGATGCGGTGCTTCATAAAAGATGAGTGTTCCTGATTCGTATTTCAATTGCTCTAACACTTCGCGGCGTTCTTTTTTCTTTCGTGGCAAAAAACCATAATACAAAAAGCGTTCTGTCGACAGACCGGACGCCACAAGGGCTGTCAATGCAGCGTTCGCACCCGGAAGAACGATGACAGGAATATCTGCTGCGATCGCTTGGCGGATCAAATCGCTTCCCGGGTCCGAAATACCGGGCATCCCGGCGTCGGAGACGAGGGCAATTTGCTTTCCCGCCTCTAAATCAGCGAGTAGTCGTTCGCCACTTGTTTGTTTATTGTGTTCGTGGTAACTGACAAGCTTCGTCTCAATCGAAAAATGCCGAAACAGTTTCATCGTCTGCCGAGTATCTTCTGCTGCGACGATATCAGATTCCTGTAAGATCCGGACGGCTCGATACGTCATGTCTTCTAAATTGCCGATTGGTGTCGGGACGATATAGAGACCGACTCCTTGCTGTTGATAGCTACTTGTCGCTTTCATGAGGTTCCTCCTTGAATCAAACGCTCTTTCTGTGAACGTGTCAATTGTTTAATCGCGTATTCCCGCTTCATCGCTTCTGATTTTGTCGCGAAAATTTCCTCATGAACGAGGACGACCGGCAGACGGGCACGTGTATACTTCGCCCCCTTGCCTGCATTATGTGTTGCGATGCGTTGCGTGACGTCTACCGCGTAACCCGTATAATACGTATCATCTTGGCAACGAACGATATAGACTGCATGCTCAGACATCGAACAGTTCCTTCATCTGAGCCGCATACGAGTTGTCCGCTTCATAGACGATGAACGGGGAAAGAACCTTCAGTCCAGGTTTTGCGTCCTTGATCCCCTCGATCAAAAGCATGTTCGCTTCCTTCCCTGCCTTCGGATAAATCAACTGCATCCGTTTCGGTTCCAAGCGGTATGTTCGCATCAAAGTGACGATATCGAGCAGTCGTTCCGGTCGATGCACGAACGCTGCCTTTCCGCCTTGTTTTAACAAATCAGATGCACCACGAATACAGTCTTCAAGTGTACAGAGGACTTCATGCCTTGCGATCGTATAATGTTCACTTTGGTTTTGGTTTGATGTCTCGTTGGCTAAAAAATAAGGCGGATTACAGGTGACAGCATCATAGATGCCGTATCCAAGACGTGCCCCCGCCTCTTTGACGTCACCATCAATCATCTCAATCTGGTCGTTCAGTTCATTCAAGTTAATGCTACGTCGCGCCATCTCCGCTAGTCGCGGCTGAATTTCAAGACCCGTGATCTGCCCTTTCGTCCGGTAGGATAAAAAGAGTGGGATCGCACCGTTCCCAGAGCAAAGATCGGCAATCCGCCCCTGTTGAATTGGAACCCATGCAAATCGTGCGAGCAATGCCGCATCGAGTGAATAGGAGAAGACGGATGGACTTTGAATGATTTTCCCTTCTTGTCCTAAGAGATAATCAAGTCGTTCGTCTGGTAATAGTTCAAACATGTCGTGCCTTCCTTTCCGAAAAAAAGACTGACTCATGTAGAAGTCAGCCTCTCAATGTTTCGTTAACATGGATAAGCAGAAGAGACAATCGCCGTCTTTTCGTACTTGTCCATAATGCAAGTTACAGATGTGGAACCCTTCCTGGTACAATCGTCCGAGATTGTCATAGCCCGCACCAATGCCTGCTTCCGCTTCTTCCGCTTCCGTGACCGGCTGTTGTTCATCGCGTTCGACTTTTTCCCGAAGATGATGATTCTCCAGATACAGATGTTGGTTCTCTTCCATCATGTAAGCCAGCTGATCCTTTAACACGCTCAGATGCTCAGTCAGCAAATGAATCTGTTGCTCAATCGCATCGACACGCGTAATGATTTTTTTTTTATCGACTCTCTCCACGCGTATGCACCCCGTTATTCTTTTGGTCGTTTTGGTTTTACGGCACCAACGGATAATAGTTCTTCCATCGAATACGTCAAGACGCGGGAACGATCCTTCAGTTCAATTTGAACGACTTGATCGAGGATGTTCAAGCCAACGACGCGTCCTTCGCCTTCAGGTCCGTCAAACGTTTTCCATAGTCCGGCAAGTCACGGCGCATCTCTTCATACGTATCGTTCTCATATTTTAGACAGCACATTAAACGACCACACACCCCTGAAATCTTCGTCGGATTCAACGATAGGTTTTGATCTTTTGCCATCTTGATCGAGACCGGTTCGAACTCACCAAGGAAAGATGAACAACATAAGACACGACCACATGGTCCAATGCCTCCAAGTAACTTCGCTTCATCTCGAACACCGATTTGACGGAGTTCGATGCGTGTCCGGAAAACAGCCGCTAAATCTTTGACGAGCTCACGGAAGTCAACACGTCCTTCTGCCGTGAAGTAGAAGATGACCTTATTGCGGTCAAACGTGTACTCGACATCGACCAATTTCATATCGAGTTTATGTTCACGGATTTTTTCGACACATACCGCATGCGCATCAAGCGCTGCGACTTTATTTTCGCGGACGATCATTGCATCTTTATCGTCAGCAATTCGAAGAATGGATTTCAGTGGCAACACCACATCTTCTTCGTCCATTTGTTTATCGGCGATGACCACTTCGCCATATTCAATGCCCCGTACCGTCTCAACGATGACTGCTTGTCCTCGTGATAATGACTCTTGTCCAGGTGCAAAATAATAAATTTTGCCCGCTTCTTTAAAGCGAACGCCTACTACTTCTAGCATGTCGCTCTACCCTTTCTGTAAGTCAAACATGAGACGCTCAACTGTTAATTGGGGATTAACATTCGCTTCGACCCGTCGGACTGCGGCAAGCACAGCTTGTAACCAGGGGGTGATCGTCGTCTGGCTCTTGGACCCCATCTGTTCAAGTTGGGGTTTACTATTCGTATAGGTCATACCTTCCCACGCCGGATTCAGTTTCAGGCGTAAGACATCCTCGAAGAAACAAGTGACGAGTTCAAGACCAATTCGGACATCCTGACGGTTCTTGAATTGTCCCATCCATTTCTCTTGTACGAACAGTGGTAAATCAGCCGGACGAGATTCGCTAATTCCTCCATCAATTGTAACACTGACGCTCGCGCATTTACAAACCAGTCTTCGAGTAATGCTTCTTCTGCATCCTCGACTTTTGGATAGACACGCGCTGCCAGTTGCGTCAACTCGTGGTCCCGTCCCGTTTTTTCAGATAAAACCTCGCCAATCATTTGACGATCTGCTGGACGAAAACTTAATAACTGTCCCCGCGATCGAATCGTAGGTAAAAGGAGTTGAGGTTGATTCGTCAACAATAAGGCAACTTTTCCTTCTCCTGGTTCCTCAAAGAACTTCAGCAAACTGTTCGCTGCTTGGGGAGTCATCTTATGGGACTGTGTAATGACATAAATCTGACGATCGCCTTCAAGTCCTCGGAGTGAGAGATCATGCATCAATTGTTGAATCTGTTCTTTTTTGATGGTCGCGCCATCTGGTTCGATTTCATAATAATCGACCAAGTTACCACTTTCCATCCGCCGACAGCTACGACAGACACCACATGGCTCCACATCGACCGGGGTCTCACAAAAAAGGCTTTTCGCGAACAAGTGAGCCGCTTCAAGTAGAAGCGGCTCATAGTCTCCAGTGAAGATATAAGCGTGATTGATTCGATCGTTTCGTAACGAATTTTGAAGAATCGTCGAAATGACCGATTGTGTCTGTTCCAGTTCATGAAACGTCTGCATCAGAATTGGTGAAACCCTTCGATTGGCAAGACGAAGACCGTTGCCCCGCCTACCTGGACTTCAACAGGGTACGGGATATAAGAATCGGCATGACCACCCATTGGTGAGATTGGAGAGACCATCTGTTCACGACTCGAACAATTCTTTTTGATCAATCTTAACAGATCATCGAGACGCTCACTCTGTACACCAATCATGAACGTCGTGTTTCCCTCTTTAAGAAAACCACCTGTCGTTGCTAGTTTCGTTGCTCGGAAATCATGCTCGACAAGCGCTTCCGCCAAACGTAAGCTGTCTTTATCTTGAACAATCGTAATGACCATTTTCATGAGAATCTCTCCTTTTCTTCTAAATACGTAATGACATCTTCCACTAAGTCCTGATGAATCACTTCAATCGATCGATTGGCTTGTACAATCTGTACCCGTTCTGGGTCCGATGCCGCAATCTGTTTGAAACCATCATAGACACGGGCACGAAACGCATCATCTCGTTGCTCGATTCGATCAAGTGCTCCCCGGTCCATCATTCGTTTTTTAGAATCCGTTACCGTTAAATCAAATAAATACGTCCGGTCTGGCGCTAATCCACCTGTTGCAGAATCATTAATATGACGCACGAGATCAATCGGATGTCCAAGTCCATATCCTTGATAGGCAAGTGAGGCATCAACGAATCGGTCACATAAGATGATTGTGCCTGCCTCTAACGCCGGTCGAATCAATTCTTCGACATGCTGGGCACGAGACGCTGCATACAGCAGAATTTCCGTCATCTCTTTCATTTCTTCAAAATCAGGATTTAAAATCAATGACGACGAATTTCGTTCCCAACGCGTGTGCCACCTGGCTCACGGGTCATCATGACATTATAGCCCTTTTCTTTTAACACATCATTAAGCAATTGTAGTTGTGTCGTTTTCCCGGCACCATCCGGTCCTTCGACAGTAATGAACGTACCTTTCATCTTTCAAACCCTTCCTCTATGACGCGTAACGCTCCTTGTTGCAATTGTTCGCCCCCTTGCAAATGAACGGCTACGGTTTGATAATGTCGTAAACGTAGTACCTGTTCCGCCGTAATGCGTTCGCCTCTGACGATCAACGGAATGCCTGGCGGGTACGGAATAATGGTTTCGAGTGAAACATGACCGATACACTCATCCAGCTGACGGAACGTACCTGTTGCTTGTTCTAACTGTTCATAAGAACAAGCTAAAGCAGATACCTGTATTTTACCCATAATTGGTTGCTCGATATACCTTTTCAAAGGAATTCCTTCTGATTTCATCATTTGAATGGCGCGTTCGACACGATGAACCCAGTCATCCTGCTCAGACTTTGCTAGCGGACGAAGTGGCAAAATACAGACGACGTGATCTCCTAGAGCAAATTCCGCATCGAGTTGAACAGCTCGTAACGCGTGCAACAACGCATCTCCTGAATATCCCTCATACGTTAATGTCATCCGTGACCAATCATCGAAGCGAAGGACGGTCATATGATCGAACCGTTGAAGTGATTCGATAAACGCATCGTGACTAACCTGAATATCTGACATACCTTCAACTGTCCATTGTTCACGATAGGAACGGGCATAGTCTAATGAAGCCAGTAACAAATACGAAGGACTTGAGGTTTGAAACGCTTGGAGCGCTCGCTGTAACTTTCTTCTCATCTTTTCCGAAAATCGCTCGTGCATCCATGCTCCCATCGTCAGTGCAGGAAGCGTTTTATGGGCAGACTGGACAACAGCAGTTGCTCCTAATTCAAATGCAGAACGAACACCAAATGCTTTACCGAAGTGTGCACCGTGTGCTTCATCCACTAATAAAGGGAGTCCGTGCGACGTCGTGAGCTGAACGAGTGACGTGATATCAGCCACTTCTCCGTAATATGTCGGTGAAGTGATAAACACGCTAACTCCTCCTGGATATTTCGTAAACGCTTCCTTTAATGTTTCACGTGAAACATGACCACTGATTCCCGTTTCTTTATGGGTATCTGGTTCAAGAAAGATCGGTTCGATTCCTAACCATTCGAGTGCATTAAATACCGATTTATGCGAATTACGCTGTACATAAACACGCTCTCCTCTTATTGCTACAGCTGCAAGCATCGCCCAGTTCCCAACAGTCGAACCATTCACAAGGAAATGACTCGCTTTTGCATCGTAGACTTTTTGAAGCAAAGCTATTGCGTCTGCAATAGCCTCTTCCGGATGATGAAAATCATCTAGACCAGGTAATTCTGTGACGTCCCATTTAAAAAAGTCAGGAAGAGGTGTCAGAGTTCCATTCTTATGTCCAGGAACATGCCATGAGATGGGCGTTCGATCTAAGTGACGTTGAAGTGCATGTACAATAGGAAGTTCGTGTTTCATGAAAAAGCTCCTTTTCCTTTAAAATAATTACACAAAAGAAGACCGACCTGCAATCTGCAGATCGGTCAAGTGCCTGGCAACGTCCTATCCTCACAGGGGGAAGCCCCCAACTACTTTCGGCGTTCAAGTGCTTAACTTCCGTGTTCGGCATGGGAACGGGTGTGACCACTTGGCTATCGTCACCAGACGACGGGCTCGCGCCCTCAAAACTGAAGTCATCAACAAGCATCTGCTAGAACAAGGCCTCGACCGATTAGTATCACTCAGCTCCACATGTCGCCATGCTTCCACCCGTGACCTATCTACCTCATCGTCTCTGAGGGGTCTTTCTTGATTACTCAAAGGGAAATCTCATCTTGGAGGGGGCTTCATGCTTAGATGCTTTCAGCATTTATCCCGTCCGCACGTAGCTACCCAGCGATGCTCCTGGCGGGAACAACTGGTACACCAGCGGTGCGTCCATCCCGGTCCTCTCGTACTAAGGACAGCTCTCCTCAAATTTCCTGCGCCCACGACGGATAGGGACCGAACTGTCTCACGACGTTCTGAACCCAGCTCGCGTACCGCTTTAATGGGCGAACAGCCCAACCCTTGGGACCTACTCCAGCCCCAGGATGCGATGAGCCGACATCGAGGTGCCAAACCTCCCCGTCGATGTGGACTCTTGGGGGAGATCAGCCTGTTATCCCCAGGGTAGCTTTTATCCGTTGAGCGATGGCCCTTCCATGCGGAACCACCGGATCACTAAGCCCGACTTTCGTCCCTGCTCGACTTGTAGGTCTCGCAGTCAAGCTCCCTTCTGCCTTTGCGCTCTACGAATGATTTCCAACCATTCTGAGGGAACCTTTGGGCGCCTCCGTTACTGTTTAGGAGGCGACCGCCCCAGTCAAACTACCCGCCTGACACGGTCCTCCAGCCGGATCACGGCTGCGAGAGTTAGAGACTCTATGCATGAAGGGCGGTATCCCAAGGGTGACTCCTCCGAAGCTGGCGCTCCGGGCTCGACGTCTCCCGCCTATCCTGTACATCATGCACAAAGCCTCAATATCAGGCTGTAGTAAAGCTCCATGGGGTCTTTCCGTCCTGTCGCGGGTAACCTGCATCTTCACAGGTACTATGATTTCACCGGGTCTCTCGTTGAGACAGTGCCCAAATCGTTACGCCTTTCGTGCGGGTCGGAACTTACCCGACAAGGAATTTCGCTACCTTAGGACCGTTATAGTTACGGCCGCCGTTTACTGGGGCTTCGGTTCAAAGCTTCGCTTGCGCTAACCCATCCCCTTAACCTTCCAGCACCGGGCAGGCGTCAGCCCCTATACGTCATCTTGCGATTTAGCAGAGACCTGTGTTTTTGCTAAACAGTCGTTTGGGCCTATTCACTGCGGCTCTACATGTGTAGAGCGTCCCTTCTCCCGAAGTTACGGGACCATTTGCCGAGTTCCTTAACGAGAGTTATCCCGCGCGTCTTAGAATTCTCATCTCGCCTACCTGTGTCGGTTTACGGTACTGGCGCCTTCCCCCTCACTAGAGGCTTTTCTTGGCAGTGTGAAATCGTGACCTACGTCCCTACGGGACTCCGCATCGTTCCTTGACTGTGATGCCTGACGGATTTGCCAATCAGACGGTCTTGAAACTTGCACATGCACTTCCATCCGCATGCGTCACTATCCTCCTGCGTCCCCCCATTGTTCAAACGGTGGATCGGCGGTACAGGAATATCAACCTGTTATCCATCGCCTACGCCTTTCGGCCTCGGCTTAGGTCCAGACTAACCCTGAGCGGACGAGCCTTCCTCAGGAAACCTTGGGCTTTCGACGGAGGGGATTCTCACCCCTCTTTTCGCTACTCACACCGGCATTCTCACTTCCAAACGCTCCACTGCTCCTTCCGGTACAGCTTCACAGCGGTTTGGAACGCTCCCCTACCTTCCTTACGGAATCCGCAGCTTCGGTGGTATGTTTAGCCCCGTTACATTTTCGGCGCGGCGCCACTCGACTAGTGAGCTATTACGCACTCTTTGAATGGTGGCTGCTTCTAAGCCAACATCCTAGCTGTCTAGGCAGCGCCACATCCTTTTCCACTTAACATACACTTGGGGACCTTAGCTGGCGGTCTGGGCTGTTTCCCTCTTGACTACGGATCTTATCACTCGCAGTCTGACTCCCGAGTATAAGTTGCTGGCATTCGGAGTTTAACTGAATTCGGTAACCCTGTGGGGGCCCCTAGTCCAATCAGTGCTCTACCTCCAGAACTCTCAACCTCGAGGCTAGCCCTAAAGCTATTTCGGGGAGAACCAGCTATCTCCAGGTTCGATTGGCATTTCACCGCTACCCACACCTCATCCCCGCACTTTTCAACGTGCGTGGGTTCGGACCTCCAGTCAGTGTTACCTGACCTTCATCCTGGACATGGGTAGATCACCTGGGTTCGGGTCTACGACAACGCACTGAACGCCCTGTTCAGACTCGCTTTCGCTACGGCTCCGCCTCATCGGCTTAACCTCGCGCGTTATCGTAACTCGCCGGTTCATTCTACAAAAGGCACGCCATCACCCGTTAACGGGCTCTGACTACTTGTAGGCATACGGTTTCAGGATCTATTTCACTCCCCTTCCGGGGTGCTTTTCACCTTTCCCTCACGGTACTGGTTCACTATCGGTCACTAGGGAGTATTTAGCCTTGGGAGATGGTCCTCCCGGATTCCGACGGGGTTTCACGTGTCCCGCCGTACTCAGGATCCACTCTGGAGGGAAAACAGTTTCA
>NZ_CP142850.1:0-35000 GCF_036287235.1 Exiguobacterium sp. 9-2 | reverse complement strand
TCTACCAAGCTGAGCTACTTCCCGAAAAGTGCACCCTGAGAGATTCGAACTCCCGACCCCTTGATTCGTAGTCAAGTACTCTATCCAGCTGAGCTAAGGGTGCATCATATGGTGCGGTCGAGAGGACTTGAACCTCCACGATGTTGCCACCACTAGGCCCTCAACCTAGCGCGTCTACCGATTCCGCCACGACCGCATAATGCTATTCAAATATAAATGGAGCGGAAGACGGGATTCGAACCCGCGACCCCGACCTTGGCAAGGTCGTATTCTACCACTGAACTACTTCCGCATATAAATGGTACGGGTGAAGGGACTTGAACCCCCACGTCAAAGACACTAGATCCTAAATCTAGCGCGTCTACCAATTCCGCCACACCCGCATAAAAATGGTGTGTCATGCAGGATTCGAACCTGCGACCCTCTGATTAAAAGTCAGATGCTCTACCAACTGAGCTAATGACACATAAATGATATGAAGTTGAAAAATGGGGCGACTGATGGGAATTGAACCCACGAATGCCGGAATCACAATCCGGTGCGTTAACCACTTCGCCACAATCGCCAAAATAAAAATGGTGCCGGCAACAGGAGTCGAACCCGCGACCTACTGATTACAAGTCAGTTGCTCTACCAGCTGAGCTACACCGGCAAAAGAAATGGTGGCTTTGGACGGAATCGAACCGCCGACACAAGGATTTTCAGTCCTTTGCTCTACCAACTGAGCTACAAAGCCGATATTAAAATGGCGGTCCTGACGGGATTCGAACCCGCGATCTCCTGCGTGACAGGCAGGCATGTTAACCGCTACACCACAGGACCGTTTAAGTATAAGGTGACGACTTCTATAATGATAAAACATCTATGTAAGTCTGTCAATTGTTTTATTAAAAAAACAAAAGCCTGGCAACGTCCTATCCTCACAGGGGGAAGCCCCCAACTACTTTCGGCGTTCAAGTGCTTAACTTCCGTGTTCGGCATGGAAACGGGTGTGACCACTTGGCTATCGTCACCAGACGACGGGCTCGCGCCCTCAAAACTGAAGTCATCAACAAGCATCTGCTAGAACAAGGCCTCGACCGATTAGTATCACTCAGCTCCACATGTCGCCATGCTTCCACCCGTGACCTATCTACCTCATCGTCTCTGAGGGGTCTTTCTTGATTACTCAAAGGGAAATCTCATCTTGGAGGGGGCTTCATGCTTAGATGCTTTCAGCATTTATCCCGTCCGCACGTAGCTACCCAGCGATGCTCCTGGCGGAACAACTGGTACACCAGCGGTGCGTCCATCCCGGTCCTCTCGTACTAAGGACAGCTCTCCTCAAATTTCCTGCGCCCACGACGGATAGGGACCGAACTGTCTCACGACGTTCTGAACCCAGCTCGCGTACCGCTTTAATGGGCGAACAGCCCAACCCTTGGGACCTACTCCAGCCCCAGGATGCGATGAGCCGACATCGAGGTGCCAAACCTCCCCGTCGATGTGGACTCTTGGGGGAGATCAGCCTGTTATCCCCAGGGTAGCTTTTATCCGTTGAGCGATGGCCCTTCCATGCGGAACCACCGGATCACTAAGCCCGACTTTCGTCCCTGCTCGACTTGTAGGTCTCGCAGTCAAGCTCCCTTCTGCCTTTGCGCTCTACGAATGATTTCCAACCATTCTGAGGGAACCTTTGGGCGCCTCCGTTACTGTTTAGGAGGCGACCGCCCCAGTCAAACTACCCGCCTGACACGGTCCTCCAGCCGGATCACGGCTGCGAGTTAGAGACTCTATGCATGAAGGGCGGTATCCCAAGGGTGACTCCTCCGAAGCTGGCGCTCCGGGCTCGACGTCTCCCGCCTATCCTGTACATCATGCACAAAGCCTCAATATCAGGCTGTAGTAAAGCTCCATGGGGTCTTTCCGTCCTGTCGCGGGTAACCTGCATCTTCACAGGTACTATGATTTCACCGGGTCTCTCGTTGAGACAGTGCCCAAATCGTTACGCCTTTCGTGCGGGTCGGAACTTACCCGACAAGGAATTTCGCTACCTTAGGACCGTTATAGTTACGGCCGCCGTTTACTGGGGCTTCGGTTCAAAGCTTCGCTTGCGCTAACCCATCCCCTTAACCTTCCAGCACCGGGCAGGCGTCAGCCCCTATACGTCATCTTGCGATTTAGCAGAGAGACCTGTGTTTTTGCTAAACAGTCGTTTGGGCCTATTCACTGCGGCTCTACATGTGTAGAGCGTCCCTTCTCCCGAAGTTACGGGACCATTTTGCCGAGTTCCTTAACGAGAGTTATCCCGCGCGTCTTAGAATTCTCATCTCGCCTACCTGTGTCGGTTTACGGTACTGGCGCCTTCCCCCTCACTAGAGGCTTTTCTTGGCAGTGTGAAATCGTGACCTACGTCCCTACGGGACTCCGCATCGTTCCTTGACTGTGGTGCCTGACGGATTTGCCAATCAGACGGTCTTGAAACTTGCACATGCACTTCCATCCGCATGCGTCACTATCCTCCTGCGTCCCCCCATTGTTCAAACGGTGGATCGGCGGTACAGGAATATCAACCTGTTATCCATCGCCTACGCCTTTCGGCCTCGGCTTAGGTCCAGACTAACCCTGAGCGGACGAGCCTTCCTCAGGAAACCTTGGGCTTTCGACGGAGGGGATTCTCACCCTCTTTTCGCTACTCACACCGGCATTCTCACTTCCAAACGCTCCACTGCTCCTTCCGGTACAGCTTCACAGCGGTTTGGAACGCTCCCCTACCATTCCTTACGGAATCCGCAGCTTCGGTGGTATGTTTAGCCCCGTTACATTTTCGGCGCGGCGCCACTCGACTAGTGAGCTATTACGCACTCTTTGAATGGTGGCTGCTTCTAAGCCAACATCCTAGCTGTCTAGGCAGCGCCACATCCTTTTCCACTTAACATACACTTGGGGACCTTAGCTGGCGGTCTGGGCTGTTTCCCTCTTGACTACGGATCTTATCACTCGCAGTCTGACTCCCGAGTATAAGTTGCTGGCATTCGGAGTTTAACTGAATTCGGTAACCCTGTGGGGGCCCCTAGTCCAATCAGTGCTCTACCTCCAGAACTCTCAACCTCGAGGCTAGCCCTAAAGCTATTTCGGGGAGAACCAGCTATCTCCAGGTTCGATTGGCATTTCACCGCTACCCACCTCATCCCCGCACTTTTCAACGTGCGTGGGTTCGGACCTCCAGTCAGTGTTACCTGACCTTCATCCTGGACATGGGTAGATCACCTGGTTTCGGGTCTACGACAACGCACTGAACGCCCTGTTCAGACTCGCTTTCGCTACGGCTCCGCCTCATCGGCTTAACCTCGCGCGTTATCGTAACTCGCCGGTTCATTCTACAAAAGGCACGCCATCACCCGTTAACGGGCTCTGACTACTTGTAGGCATACGGTTTCAGGATCTATTTCACTCCCCTTCCGGGGTGCTTTTCACCTTTCCCTCACGGTACTGGTTCACTATCGGTCACTAGGGAGTATTTAGCCTTGGGAGATGGTCCTCCCGGATTCCGACGGGGTTTCACGTGTCCCGCCGTACTCAGGATCCACTCTGGAGGGAAAACAGTTTCAGCTACAGGGCTGTCACCTTCTTCGGCCGACCTTTCCAGGTCCTTCACCTACTGTCTTCCTTTTTGACTCCGTGTAGAGTGTCCTACAACCCCGAAGAGCATGCTCTCCGGTTTGGGCTGTTCCCGTTTCGCTCGCCGCTACTCAGGGAATCGCATTTGCTTTCTCTTCCTCCGGGTACTTAGATGTTTCAGTTCCCCGGGTCTGCCTCACGCTACGCTATGTATTCACGTAACATGTCCCATCCCATTACAGATGGTGGGTTCCCCCATTCGGAAATCTTCGGATCAAAGCATACTTACTGCTCCCCGAAGCATATCGCTGTTCGTCGCGTCCTTCATCGGCTCCTAGTGCCAAGGCATCCACCGTACGCCCTTCATACCTTGATCTAGCGTTGGTATTCTAAGAACACACGTCTTAAATGACATGGTTAATTAAAAGTTTGATGTCTTGTTGATGTCTTCAGTTTTCAAGGTGCGAGTGTCTCTTGCGAGACTGAGAGACGAGCTCTCAAAACTGAACGATGGGCATGTCCCGTAAGGGACGTTTTCCTTAGAAAGGAGGTGATCCAGCCGCACCTTCCGATACGGCTACCTTGTTACGACTTCACCCCAATCATCTACCCCACCTTCGACGGCTGGCTCCTTACGGTTACCTCACCGGCTTCGGGTGTTGCAAACTCTCGTGGTGTGACGGGCGGTGTGTACAAGACCCGGGAACGTATTCACCGCAGTATGCTGACCTGCGATTACTAGCGATTCCGACTTCATACAGGCGAGTTGCAGCCTGCAATCCGAACTGGGAACGGCTTTATGGGATTGGCTCCACCTCGCGGTCTCGCTGCCCTTTGTACCGTCCATTGTAGCACGTGTGTAGCCCAACTCATAAGGGGCATGATGATTTGACGTCATCCCCACCTTCCTCCGGTTTGTCACCGGCAGTCTCCCTAGAGTGCCCAACTGAATGCTGGCAACTAAGGATAGGGGTTGCGCTCGTTGCGGGACTTAACCCAACATCTCACGACACGAGCTGACGACAACCATGCACCACCTGTCACCATTGTCCCCGAAGGGAAAAAACTTGATCTCTCAAGCGGTCAATGGGATGTCAAGAGTTGGTAAGGTTCTTCGCGTTGCTTCGAATTAAACCACATGCTCCACCGCTTGTGCGGGTCCCCGTCAATTCCTTTGAGTTTCAGCCTTGCGGCCGTACTCCCCAGGCGGAGTGCTTAATGCGTTAGCTTCAGCACTGAGGGGCGGAAACCCCCCAACACCTAGCACTCATCGTTTACGGCGTGGACTACCAGGGTATCTAATCCTGTTTGCTCCCCACGCTTTCGCGCCTCAGCGTCAGTTACAGACCAAAGAGTCGCCTTCGCCACTGGTGTTCCTCCACATCTCTACGCATTTCACCGCTACACGTGGAATTCCACTCTTCTCTTCTGTACTCAAGCCTTCCAGTTTCCAATGGCCCTCCCCGGTTGAGCCGGGGGCTTTCACATCAGACTTAAAAGGCCGCCTGCGCGCGCTTTACGCCCAATAATTCCGGACAACGCTTGCCACCTACGTATTACCGCGGCTGCTGGCACGTAGTTAGCCGTGGCTTTCTCGTAAGGTACCGTCAAGGTACGAGCATTACCTCTCGTACGTGTTCTTCCCTTACAACAGAGTTTTACAACAGAGTTTTACGATCCGAAAACCTTCATCACTCACGCGGCGTTGCTCCATCAGACTTTCGTCCATTGTGGAAGATTCCCTACTGCTGCCTCCCGTAGGAGTCTGGGCCGTGTCTCAGTCCCAGTGTGGCCGATCACCCTCTCAGGTCGGCTATGCATCGTCGCCTTGGTGGGCCGTTACCCCACCAACTAGCTAATGCACCGCAAGGCCATCTCAAGGTGACGCCGGAGCGCCTTTCATCACCGGACCATGCGGTCCGTTGAACTATCCGGTATTAGCTCCGATTTCTCGGAGTTATCCCAATCCTTGAGGCAGGTTCCTTACGTGTTACTCACCCGTCCGCCGCTCATTCCACTGCCTTCCCTCCGAAGAGTTCCGTCAGCTTCCTGCGCTCGACTTGCATGTATTAGGCACGCCGCCAGCGTTCGTCCTGAGCCAGGATCAAACTCTCCATGAAGTGTTTGACTTGCTCGTTGTGTGACCGAAGTCACGATTGACGAAGCTTGCGCTTCATTCGTTTTTGTATTCCGTAGAATACGATTTTTGCCTCATCGTTCAGTTTTCAAAGTTCGTCCGCGCGTGTTTTGGCGACTCAATTAGAATACCAAGTCTGAAACAAGAAGTCAACAACTTTTTTGAAATTGTTTTTTACTTGTTTGCCGTAAGCGCTCGTCCTCTTAAGGACATGAATTAATATATCACGATAATTAGATAGGCGCAACTACTTTATTAAAATAACTTATAGTTTTTTTAGAGCATGTAAAAACCGCAGACAAGAATGGCTGCGGTTTACTTCATCATCAATGAGACGCGTCTTCTTTTTGCTTCGCTTATATAGAAGAAATACAGTGATTCCGCTAACTTCATTTGTGCTTCTAAATCACCATAGTCATCATAGCTGATTTCTAAGAGATGACGCTTCATCAAATAATCTTCTTTTGCTTTTGCTAATTCTTCTAACAAACGCTGGTCGTACTCACTGCGAATCTTCTTTCGAAACCAACTCATAGTTCGCGACGTCCCTCCATTGCACGAGATAACGTCACTTCATCTGCGTATTCAAGATCTCCACCAACCGGAAGACCATGGGCAATCCGAGTGATCCGAATACCCGTCGGTTTTAAGAGACGCGATAGATACATCGCTGTCGCTTCTCCTTCGATGTTCGGATTGGTTGCTAAGATGACTTCCGTAATCGCTTCGTCCGCTTGAAGACGTGTCAGTAGACTAGATACATTGATATCCTCTGGACCGATCCCTTCCATTGGACTGATCGCTCCATGTAAGACATGGTACAACCCTTGGTAATCTCGCATCTTTTCCATTGCAATGACATCCCTTGAATCTTGGACGACACAGACGATCGTACGGTTTCGGTGTTTATCTGTACATACATAACAAGGATCTTGATCCGTGATATTCCCGCAGACGCTACAGTAGGCAATATCGCGCTTCGCACTGACCAATGCCTTTCCGAACATCAAGACATCGTCTTCTTCCATATCAAGGACATGAAACGCTAGACGAACTGCTGTCTTCGGACCAATCCCCGGTAGTTTTGTAAAACTTTCGATCAAACGACTAATCGCTTCAGGATATTGCAAGTGGTTTCCTCCTACGAATTAAAACATTCCCGGCAGATTCATACCTTGTGTGAATTTCCCCATTTTACTTGAGACGAGTTCATCGACTTTCTTCAAAGCATCGTTCGTTGCAGCTAAGACGAGATCTTGAATCATTTCAACGTCATCTGGATCAACGACTTCTTCTTTAATGATGACATCTACGATATTTTTATGACCATCGGCGACGACTGAGACCATTTCTCCTCCTGCTGTACCTGTCACTGTCAAATCTTTTAATTCTTCTTGTGCTTTCGCCATATCCTTTTGCATCTTCTGCATCTGTTTCATCATATTATTCATGTTTCCCATTCCGCGCATCTGTATTCCTCCTCGAATTTAATCTTCGAACTCTACGATATCACCAAAACGACCAAGCGTCTCGGACAATAACTGATCGCTCTCCGATTCTTGTTTTGTTTCCTTCTCTTCTATACTACTACTATTTCGCTTAGCAACAAACTCTGCCTTCAGTTCATGCCAATCGTTTGAGAGAATCGCTAAAATTTCGCGCTTGACGCCGCATATTTCATATAATGCTTCCTCAATCACGAAACGTGTTCGTTCATTGGTCATGACTTGCTCGAAATGCCATCCCTTACCGTCATCGAATTCGATCAATAGCGTATCCGCAGAGCAGAGAACCGGTTTACTTTCATGAAGCAACGAGTAGATTGGTCCATCTTCTTTTAGAATCCACTTTAGGATATGATCCCAGCGTTCCTGAATCTCACGCAACTGGGCTTTTTCTGCTCGTTCTAGCATTTGGCGAATCCGCTCTTTGGCGATTCGAACGGTTGGTCGTCCTTGTTTCCGCTTCGGCTGCGCTTGTGGTGCAGCCGCTTCTTGAGCTGGAACACCATTCGACTTCCACTGATGCATCTGTTCCTTCATTTCGCGGACTTCCTGCTGCAACGCTTGGACGATCTGCCCCGTCGTTCTTCCTTGTTCCGCGATTTGAATGAAGGCAATCTCAACGAGGACCCGCGGATGATTCGTTAATCGCATTTGTTGTTGGCAGTCATGTAACTGATCAATGATCGTAAAGCATGTCTCTGCTTCAATCGATTCAACGAATTGTTTGAACTCATCCGTCGGGCGAGCACGCTCTAGCAAGTCGACAGCTGTAGGAGAGGCTTTCAATAATAAGGTGTCTCGGTAAAAGAAGAC
Source organism: Exiguobacterium sp. 9-2 (assembly GCF_036287235.1). Taxonomy (NCBI): domain Bacteria; kingdom Bacillati; phylum Bacillota; class Bacilli; order Caryophanales; genus Exiguobacterium; species Exiguobacterium sp. 9-2. The sequence goes on along the minus strand of NZ_CP142850.1, from coordinate 26,945 downwards.
AAGATCCTCAACGAAACGTTTTAAATCTTTTCCCGCTCGTTGCATCGTCTCAAGCGTCTGTAACAACTGGTCGACTTGATGTTCATGCAAGGCACGGGCAATGTTTAGTAATGCTTCATCTTCTACTGCCCCTGTTACTTCAAGAACAGCAGCATCGTTCAAATCACCGTTTGAAAAAGCAACCGCTTGGTCGAGTAGACTCAGTGCATCACGCATGCCACCATCCGCTGCACGGGCAATCAATCGTAAGGCCGTATCCGAATACTCGATCGATTGATCTTTTAAGATATATTGCATCCGTTCTACAAGTTGATCGACTTCATGCCGCTTTACATCGAAACGTTGGCAGCGGGAGATGATCGTCGCTGGGATTTTATGTGGTTCGGTCGTTGCTAAGATGAAGATGGCGTGTGCCGGCGGTTCTTCTAGTGTTTTAAGCAGTGCATTAAAGGCGCCTGTCGACAACATGTGTACTTCATCAATGATATAGACTTTATAGGCTGCTTCTGAAGGGGGATATTTGACTTTATCCCGGATTTCCCGAATTTCATCTACGCCGTTATTGGAAGCGGCATCGATTTCGAAGACGTCTGGACTTGATCCTTCCGTGATCGCAAGACACGTGGGACACGTATTACACGGTTCTTTGACCGGAGCATGCTCACAGTTGATCGCTTTAGCGATGATTTTGGCAAGACTCGTTTTTCCCGTTCCACGAGGACCCGAAAATAGATAGGCGTGGGACATGCGTCCCTCCATCAATGCATTTTGGATCGTACGGGTGATATGCGCTTGTCCAACGACTTCGTCGAAACGTTGCGGACGGTATACGCGGTATAGTGCTTGATAGGCCAAGTTTGCGCCTCCTCTTTTTAAGTTCCTCATTCTATTTTACCTAAAAAAGTCTACAACCGAAACCGGCTGTAGACTTGTCTTTAAAAATTAAACTGCCGCGCACCATATTCTGAAATATGTTCAACATGCGTTACTCACGCAGCCTGCTCAGTCCAAGCACCCCTGCAACACACAGAGAGCACCACTTAAGGCTGCTTCCTTCCGGACCTGACCTGGTTCATGGGTATCTGTTGCGCAGGACTCAAACGTCAACGCTACTTACGTGAGGCAGACCACACCAATCATATCCCTCGACATGGAATTCAGTCTCGCTATAGCGGATTGCGAGTGACAGGGAACCGCTACATCCCCACCTAGCACGGCAAATGGTTTATCGATTTTTAGTGGCACCTTGTTTCAGTGCTTTTTCATTATACTGTTTCATCTGGTGTGATGCAACCCATTGCCCGCTTTCGTGCTTTCTTTTTCGCACGTAGTTCCCGAAAGAACGTCGTTAGCATCTCCCCACACTCTTTTTCTAATATACCGCTCGTCAACTGTGAGACATGATTGAACCGATCGTCTTGCACCAAGTTCATCAGTGTTCCACAACATCCACCCTTCGGATCGACGGCACCAAAGATGACATGTTCGATCCGTGACAGCATGATGGCACCCGCACACATCGGACACGGTTCGAGTGTCACGTAGAGCTCACACCCTTCAAGTCGCCAGTTCCCGAGCTTTCGGCAAGCTTCCTCAATCGCGATCAACTCGGCATGTGCCGTCGCCTGTTGATCCGTTTCCCGGTGATTGTAACCCGTCGCGATGACTTCATCGTCTTTGACAATGACACATCCAATCGGAACTTCTCCGATCTGTTCTGCCTTTTTTGCTTCTTCGATCGCAAGTCGCATATAGTGTTCCTGTCGTTCCATCGATGATACTCCTCACTCTAAAAAAATTCTCCTTTTGAAACTTCAGCAAGCCGTACTTCTTTGTGCTAAAATATAAATTGCACTTTGCTGAACGGAGGGTCATTGTATATGTTCATAACGGTTGAAGGACCGATTGGTGTAGGCAAAACATCACTTGCGAACGCCATCAGTCACCATTTCTCTTTTTCTATGTTACGCGAAATCGTCGAAGAAAATCCCTTTCTTGGAAAGTTCTATGAAGATATCGAAGAATGGAGCTTCCAGACGGAAATGTTCTTCTTGTGCAATCGCTTCAAACAACTCGATGATATCGAACGTCATTACCTCAGTAAACAACGCTCTGTCGTTGCTGATTACCATATCTTTAAAAACTTAATCTTTGCACACCGCTCTCTCAAGGTAGAGCACCTCGAGAAGTACCAACAAATCTATTCGATCCTGACGACGGACATGCCGAAACCGGATGCTGTCATCTACTTGAACGCAAGCATCGACACCTTGATGAAACGTGTTGCGCTACGCGGACGAGAAATCGAAGAAAATATGTCACGTGCTTATCTCGAACAATTGGCAGAGGATTATGAGACATTCGTCACGGAATATCAAGCCAAACATCCGGAAGTCAAAATCATCCGTTTCGACGGGGATGCACTCGACTTCGTCAAGCGACCGGAAGATCTCGAGTACGTCTTGACGACGATCCGGAACGAATTATATGAAGGAGCGAACCACGTATGAACTTGAAGCTACGCGAAAAATACAATATCCCGGCAGATGCCGTCATTACGATCGGCGGTATGGTTGGGATCGGTAAATCAACGATCACAAACGGATTGGCAGATGCCCTTGGTTTCCGGACGTCACTCGAAAAAGTCGATACGAATCCTTACTTGGATAAATTTTATCATGATTTCGAGCGCTGGAGCTTCCATCTCCAAATCTATTTCCTGGCTGAACGCTTCAAGGAGCAAAAACGGATTTTCCAATACGGTGGTGGTTTCATCCAAGACCGTTCAATCTATGAAGATACAGGAATCTTCGCTAAGATGCATTTCGAAAAAGGAACGATGTCTCCAACGGACTATGAAACGTATTCAAGTTTATTTGACGCGATGGTCATGACACCATTCTTCCCACACCCAGATCTTTTGATCTATCTCGAAGGTTCGTTCGAGCAAGTCCTTGAACGGATTCGTCTTCGCGGACGTGAGATGGAGCAACAGACTCCAATCGAATATTGGGAAGAGATGTATGAACGCTATACGAACTGGATCAACAACTTCACGATTTGCCCGGTACTCCGCTTGTCGATCGACGAATACGATTTACTGAACGAGCCAGAATCGATCGACCGGATTCTCGCGAAGATTGAAAAACAACTTGAAGTTGCGCGCATTGCCAATACACGATAAATGATCAGATCTGCCTCTTAGGCAGATCTTTTTTTGAGCAAAAAAAGGAGACGCGTTTCGCATCTCCTTCGCATTAACCAATCACTTGATTGATTTGTTCCATATGGTGTAGATCATGTTGAGCCATTGCTCCGAGGAACTGACCGATCGTTAATTCCTTGTCTTTAATGACGACCTTGTCCTGCAGGCGATCTTCTGGAATCAATTCGACTGCACGGCGCAATAAGTCACGGCTGACTAAAAACTCATCAATCGTCAAGATCCGTTGCTGCTCACGGCTCATTTTCGCCGCTTCTTCATTGACGGCTTGGCTATCCGGCGCGACACGGAATGGTTCACCCGCGAGCAAGTACGGGATGCGCTCTGCGACCATGAAACGATCCCATGGTGATAAGTGACCAATGATCTCAGCAACCGTCCACTTACCTTCCGCATACGATGTCCGCCATGCTTCTTCTGAAATCTGTTCTAAGTCTTTTACATATGTCATCGTCATCGCATAATGCGAAAGCAACGATTCTTTTGTTTGTTCGTTCATTTCGTCCACCTCTTCTTCGTTTTTCACGTAGGCAACCATAGCATGCACGAAGAAATCGATGCAACAAAAAAGCACCTCAGAATTGAGATGCTTTATAAAAAGCGGAGTCGGTGGGATTCGAACCCACGCGAGCCTTGCGACCCCTAACGGATTTCGAGTCCGTCCCCTTCAGCCGGACTTGGGTACGACTCCATGATTATATTTATTTTTGGGTAAAAAAAAAGAAGTGGAGGAGGCGGTGGGATTCGAACCCACGCACGGCTTTCGCCGCCTGACGGTTTTCAAGACCGTTCTCTTAAACCACTTGAGTACGCCTCCAAGCTATAAAACGTGCATGTCGTTGTCAAAAAATAAAAATGGAGGAGGCGGTGGGATTCGAACCCACGCACGGCTTTCGCCGCCTGACGGTTTTCAAGACCGTTCTCTTAAACCACTTGAGTACGCCTCCGTACTTCTTACCAGATCAATGATGACCTGTCTGTTTTCCTGACATTAATTATGATAGCATCTGCCTTTTGACGTGTAAAGACCTTTTCTAAAAAAACTTTTTAAAATACAGAAAGGGGGATTACTCCCCCTTCTGACTTAAGCTTGAATCACTTCAAGACCACCCATGTATGGACGAAGCACTTCTGGAATAACAACTGATCCGTCCGCTTGTTGGTAGTTCTCTAAGATGGCAGCAACTGTCCGACCGACTGCAAGAGCAGAACCATTCAACGTGTGAACGAATTCTGGTTTCGCGTTCGCTTCGCGGCGGAAACGGATTTGTGCTCGGCGTGCTTGGAAATCTTCAAAGTTTGAACAAGAAGAAATTTCACGGTAGACGCCCTGACTTGGCATCCAGACTTCGATGTCGTATTTCTTCGCAGCCGTGAATCCAAGATCAGCTGTACACATGCTCAATACTTGATACGGCAGTTTCAGCTTTTTCAAGACTGTCTCTGCTTGTCCCGTTAACAATTCAAGTTGCTCGTAAGATTCTTCTGGTTTGACGAAACGAACGAGTTCAACTTTATTGAATTGGTGCTGACGGATCAAACCGCGCGTATCGCGTCCGGCAGAACCAGCTTCTGAACGGAAACATTGGCTGTATGCGGCATAGCCGATCGGTAACTGATCTGCAGTCAGGATTTCTTCGCGGTGCATGTTCGTCACTGGAACTTCTGCTGTCGGTACAAGGAAGTAGTTCGTCTCTTCAATCTTGAACGCATCCTCCTCGAATTTCGGCAGTTGTCCTGTTCCTGTCATTGAATCGCGGTTGACCATGAGTGGCGGCAAGATTTCTGTGTAGCCGTGCTGATCTTGATGGAGATCCATCATGAAGTTGATCAATGCCCGCTCAAGACGTGCCCCTGCCCCACGATAAAAGACAAACCGGCTACCTGTGACCTTTCCAGCACGCTCTACGTCAACGATCTTTAATTGCTCCATCAAATCCCAGTGCGGGACCGCTTCGAAATCAAACGCTGGTTTATCACCGACTTCACGGATGACGACATTGTCATCTTCAGAAGAACCGACCGGTACGCTGTCATGTGGAATGTTCGGAATACCGAGGAGAAGTTGATTCAATGTCGCTTCGACGTCACGTAATTCGTCGTCAAGCGTCTTGATCTCGTCCCCGACACTACGCATCGCAGCAATCGCTTCATCTGCATTCTCTTTATTGCGTTTCAGTTCAGCGATTTTTTTCGTCACTTCATTTCGTTCTGCTTTCAACACTTCTGTCCGCGCAATCAGTTCTCGACGCTTCTCATCAAGTGCAAGGAAACGGTTCATGTCCGTCAAGTCCTCTCCTCGGTGCGCTAACTTTTCTTGAATGGCGTCAAAATCTTGGCGTAATCGTTTAATATCAATCATCTGCAATTCCTCCTTTATGTCATAAAAAAAGGCGACTCGTCTCTTTCCGGTATTCCTACCGAAAAGGGACGAATCACCTGGATCCGCGTTGCCACCCTCATTGCTAGACACATCTAGCCAACTTAAGACGCGATAACGGGCGTACCCGCACCTTGTTCGCAAGGTGTGCGATCCGGCTCGATTCAATCCATCGATCTGACTAGTTCACACCATCCACTAGCTCTCTTAACAGTATCGATACATCTACTTGGTCCGTTCATAGCATCTTTATGAGATTAGTCTTACTTTACACCATCGTCTTGGAAGTTGACAAGAGCCGATTGTTGAATCGCTTGTTCAATTTGCTTCGACCAAGCCGTCCAAGCGCGGACGAGGCGTGTCGGAACACTCGCAAGTGGAACGGCAGTTGCGCTATACAAATTCACACGCGGTGTCTCAAAACCTGGTAGATAGACCCCATCGTCCGCGACCTGTACCGTACCGACGACTTCTTGTTTCGTCACAGGAGCTGTTGTTTTTGAGAAGTCGAACCGTGGTTCCCGCGTCTTCGCTTGTTTTAAGACCGTGATGTATAACGAACCGTCCGTGACGACGTCTAACTGCCGGACGGTTGCCCCTTTAATCGGAAGAGCGTCTTTGATCCGTTCCCCTTTTCCGTAATACGTCAACGGCTCAAACGTCGCAAAACCATAGTCGAGTAGCTTTTTCGTTTCCTTGAAACGGGCTTGATCGGAATCCGTTCGCATGACGACCGTGACAAGTGTCATATTATCCCGCGTCGTTACGCTCGCAAAGCAGTAACCTGCTAAATCGGTCGTTCCTGTCTTCATCCCCCGCATGCCAGCATATGCGAATTTTTCCTTCGCCAGCATCTTATTCGAGTTATTCAAGACTTCTCCATCAAGTTTCATCTGTGTTTTATTCGTCACATCCAGTACATCCGGATAATCCTTGATGTAGCGGATGACGAGTAACGCGATATCCGTCGCTGTCATCAGATTTGTTCCAGGAAGCGTCGCATCGACAGCATCAAGTCCGGAGGCATTCGCATACTCCGTATCGTTCATACCGAACTGTTTCGCTGTCTCATTCATTTTTTCAACGAACGTCGCCTCTGAACCGGATACCGTCTCGGCTAGCATGACGGCTGCATCATTGGCTGATTTAATGAACGCCGCGTTATACATCTCACGAACCGTATACGTTTTTGATTTAACGGGAACACGAGCGATGCCGGACGTGTTCGCAAGCTTCAACACTTTTGCACTCGGTTTGATTTTTTGATCCCACGTCAGCTTTTTTAATTCGATTTGTCGTCGAACGAGGTAAAGCGTCATCAGCTTTGTCATCGAAGCCGGTGGTAGAGAAACATCCGCTTCCGATTGAAGGAGGATTTTTCCTGTGACCGCATCGGCCATTATGTAAGACTCTGCTTGAATCGAAGGTGCCGCTTGTCCAGTTGTAGGAAAACCTACGACCAGCAGGACACTTAAACAGAGTAGCAAGATTCGTTTCATCGTGTCTCTCCTTCACTCAATCATTCATTTTACAAATAGTGTAGCACAAAAGAAGCACCCGACAGTAGAACCTGTCAGATGCTTCCACGCTTTACGAACGGATCGATTGACGCTGTTTAATCTTTTGTAAAAAATACTGATGTAAGCGATCGTCCTCTGTCAATTCAGGATGAAACGAGCACGCGAGGTGAAGTGATGTCTCGACAGCGACGATTTGGTCTTCAACCTTCGCGATCACTCGTGTTCCTTCTCCGATAGATAGAATCAATGGCGCTCGAATGAAGACTGCCTCAATCGACTCCTCAATTCCTTCAACCGGTAGCAATCCTTCAAATGAATCGATTTGTCGACCGAAAGCATTCCGACGGACCGTCATCGAAATCACGTTGAGATGACTCTGACCTGCTTCGACAGCGGTTGCGAGTAGAATCATTCCGGCACATGTTCCGAACATCGGTAACGTCGTCGCTTTTTCCCGAAGCGGTTCCAGCAAGGCATAACGCTCAATCAATCGACGCATCGCGGTCGATTCGCCGCCGGGTAAGACGAGTCCATCCAGTCTCTCGAGATCACTCGCATGTTTGACGAGAACGACCTCTACACCAAGACCTTCAAGTTGCTGTCGATGCTCACGGACCGCTCCTTGAACATCAAGAATACCGATTACCATCCGCGTGTCGCCATCCGTTCTTCAAACGGCATCGAAGTGACATCGATTCCCTTCATCGCTGTTCCGAGCCCTTTGGATAAAGAGGCAATCCGTTCAAAATCATCTTTATACGTAACCGCCTCAACAATCGCGCGAGCGACACGTTCTGGGTGTTCTGATTTAAAGATCCCCGATCCGACGAAGACACCATCTGCCCCTAAATGCATCATGAGAGCGGCATCAGCTGGTGTCGCAACTCCTCCGGCTGCAAAATTGACGACTGGTAGACGTCCCTGTGTCCGAATATCTCGTAATACTTCGTACGGAGCACCCCACTCTTTCGCAAATGTCATCAATTCATCTGAACTGACATGCAAAATCTGATTCAATTGCGCTTGAATTTGTCGCATATGGCGAACGGCTTCGACGACGTTCCCAGTTCCAGGCTCGCCTTTCGTCCGAATCATCGCCGCTCCTTCGGCAATCCGGCGAGCGGCTTCCCCAAGATCACGTGCGCCACAGACGAATGGTACGGTGAACTCCGACTTCAGTAAATGATATTGCTCGTCTGCCGGAGTCAGTACCTCGCTCTCATCGATGAAATCGACCCCCATCGATTCAAGGACACGCGCTTCGACGATATGACCAATTCGGCATTTTGCCATGACGGGGATCGAGACTGCCCCAAGTACTTCTTCCGTGATCAACGGATCTGCCATCCGTGCGACACCTCCGTCACGACGAATATCCGACGGGACACGTTCGAGTGCCATGACTGCAACAGCTCCTGCTGCTTCCGCAATCTTTGCTTGTTCCGCATTGACGACATCCATGATGACGCCACCCTTTTGCATTTCAGCCATTCCACGTTTGACACGATCCGTTCCTTGTTGACGTTCCATATCCATTCCCCCTTGGTTGACTTTCACCCCTTTAGTATACGGAACATTGACACTTTTAAAAGTATCAGTTTATGATGATTTCAACAGGTCAGTTTATTATGAAGGAGTCATACGAGATGGACATGCTATCATTTCAACTTACACGCGATCAAGAGAAACCTCTTTATGAACAACTTTATCAACAGATCCGAAACGAAATCATCGCCGGACGTTTAGCGTACGGCACGAAACTGCCTTCTAAACGAAAGCTCGGTCAATTCTTGAACTTAAGTCAAACGACGATTGAGCTTGCTTATCAACAACTTGTCGCAGAAGGTTATGTCGAATCCATCTCGCGTAAAGGGTATTTCGTTCTTGCCTATGAGGAACTTGCTTACGTCAAAACCTCACCCGTCATCGAACCGCGTGTGACTAAAGAAAAACCGGTCATCACGTATGACTTTCATCCAAGTAAGATTGAAGGGATCTCTTTCCCGTTCACCCGTTGGCGAAAGTATGCCAAAGACATCATAGATACCGATCACCATCCACTCGTCTCGCTCGGTCATCCGCAAGGCGATCTAACGTTGCGCGAAGAGATTGCGACTTATCTCTATCACTCACGTGGTGTCGTCTGTTCTCCGGAACAGATCGTCGTCGGTTCAGGTATCGAGCAACTGTTGCCCATCGTTCTTTTCTTACTAGGACGAAACGTCACGTACGGCATCGAAGATCCCGGTTATCATACGACACGCCTCTTGCTTGAAAATCATGAACGAATGATTGAACCGATTCGTGTCGATGCGAATGGATTACGCATCGATCAACTGCAGGAATCAAATGTTGATGTCATGTATGTCACACCGGCACATCAGTTTCCGTCCGGTAGCATCCTGTCCGTCAATCGAAGACACCAGTTGTTGAACTGGGCGGCGATGGATCCGACCCGTTTTATCATCGAAGACGACTACGATAGCGAATTCCGCTATAGCGGTAAATCGATCCCGTCTTTGCACAACATGGACAGCAATCGTGTCATTTATATGAGTACTTTCTCAAAATCGCTCATGCCTTCACTACGGATTGGTTATATGGTCTTACCGGAAGTTTTACGCGCACAGTATCAAGCCGAATTATCCCATTATACTTGTAGTGTCTCACGCTTTGATCAAACGATCTTGACACGTTTCATGAAAGAGGGCGACTTTGAACGACATCTCAATCGGATGCGTAAAGTCTATCGTCGTAAACTAGATGTGCTGATCCAATCGCTTCGCCGGATCCCTGCCTTACGGTTGACTGGCGAAAGTGCTGGACTCCATGTTGTCGTTTCCGTAGCGAACGGAATGACGGAGCAAGAGCTAGTAAAGCGGGCACAACAACAAGGCATCCAAGTATACGGTCTCTCTCAATACGCCCAGTTACCGCTTCTCTCCAATACGCCTCAAATCGTTCTTGGATTTGCGAGTCTCTCTGAGCATGAGTTGACGGAAGGATTACAATTATTGATAGACGCATGGAATCTGCATAGATCATCATAAAAAAAGCCTCGCCTTTCTGCTAGAGAAAGACGAGGCTTTTGTTTATTGACGTGTGTAGTTAGAGGCTTCTTTGGTAATTTGAATATCGTGCGGATGGCTTTCTTGCAAACCAGCGCCCGTCATACGGATGAACTGTGTCTCTTCACGCAATTCTTCTAACGTCGCAGCACCACAGTATCCCATACCTGAACGAATACCACCAACGAGTTGGTACACTGAGTCACCGAGTTTACCACGGTAAGCGACCCTTCCTTCGATTCCTTCTGGAACGAACTTCTTGTCTGCTTCTTGGAAATAACGGTCTTGGCTACCGCGTTTCATCGATGCTTCAGAACCCATACCACGGTACGTCTTGAATTGACGTCCTTGATAGATTTCCATCTCACCTGGGCTCTCTTCTACTCCTGCAAGCAAGCTTCCCAGCATGACAGCGTGACCACCAGCAGCAAGTGCTTTCACGATATCGCCAGAGTACTTAATGCCACCGTCAGCGATAATCGAAACGCCGTGTTTACGTGCTTCTGTCGCACAATCGAAGACGGCTGTGATCTGTGGTACACCGACGCCTGCAACAACACGTGTCGTACAAATCGAACCAGGTCCGATACCGACTTTAATGACAGATGCGCCGGCTTCAATCAAATCGCGTGTTGCTTCTGCAGTCGCAACGTTGCCCGCAATGATTGGTAAGGTTGGATATTCTTCACGTAATTCACGTACCTTGACGAGAACACCTTCTGAGTGACCGTGAGCTGTATCGACGACGAGTGCATCAACACCTGCATCGACCAGGAACTTCGCACGTGTTGAAGCGTCTTTCGTCACACCGACAGCTGCTGCGACAAGTAAACGACCAAATTGATCTTTCGCAGCATGTGGATACTGTTCGACTTTTTCGATATCTTTTGTCGTGATTAATCCTTTTAACACACCGTTCTCATCAACGAGTGGTAACTTTTCGATGCGATGCTTGTGGAGAATCTGTTCTGCTTCTGCGAGGGACGTACCAACTTTTGCTGTCACGAGTTCTTCTGTTGTCATTACTGTTTCAATGACAGTCGAATAATCCTTAACGAAACGAAGATCACGGTTCGTCAAAATTCCTACTAATTTACGCTCTGTTTCGTTGTTAACGATCGGAACACCTGAGATGCGGTACTTACTCATCAAATACTCAGCATCGTAGACTTGACGCTCTGGCGTTAAATAGAACGGATTCGTGATGACACCATTTTCAGAACGTTTGACGCGATCGACATGTTCTGCTTGTTCTTCCATTGACATGTTCTTATGAATGACACCAAGACCACCTTGGCGTGCCATTGCGATTGCCATCGGAGCTTCTGTGACTGTATCCATCCCAGCACTGATCAACGGAATATTAAGTGTGATCCCTTCACATAGCGTGACAGATAAATCAACGTCGCGCGGTAAGACACTCGAACGACGGGGTACGAGTAAGACGTCATCAAACGTCAAACCCTCTTTAGCAAATTTGTTCTCCCACATGTTATCCACTCGCTTTCTCTTTTATAAAAGAATATTGATGTTATGGTAACAAGCAGAGGGTGTCATGTCAATGACTCGACCAATAATCAGAACAGTCTGAAGTTTCACATAACACAAAAAGACCGACCTGCAATCTGCAGATCGGTCAAGTGCCTGGCAACGTCCTATCCTCACAGGGGGAAGCCCCCAACTACTTTCGGCGTTCAAGTGCTTAACTTCCGTGTTCGGCATGGGAACGGGTGTGACCACTTGGCTATCGTCACCAGACGATCGGGCTCGCGCCCTCAAAACTGAAGTCATCAACAAGCATCTGCTAGAACAAGGCCTCGACCGATTAGTATCACTCAGCTCCACATGTCGCCATGCTTCCACCCGTGACCTATCTACCTCATCGTCTCTGAGGGGTCTTTCTTGATTACTCAAAGGGAAATCTCATCTTGGAGGGGGCTTCATGCTTAGATGCTTTCAGCATTTATCCCGTCCGCACGTAGCTACCCAGCGATGCTCCTGGCGGAACAACTGGTACACCAGCGGTGCGTCCATCCCGGTCCTCTCGTACTAAGGACAGCTCTCCTCAAATTTCCTGCGCCCACGACGGATAGGGACCGAACTGTCTCACGACGTTCTGAACCCAGCTCGCGTACCGCTTTAATGGGCGAACAGCCCAACCCTTGGGACCTACTCCAGCCCCAGGATGCGATGAGCCGACATCGAGGTGCCAAACCTCCCCGTCGATGTGGACTCTTGGGGGAGATCAGCCTGTTATCCCCAGGGTAGCTTTTATCCGTTGAGCGATGGCCCTTCCATGCGGAACCACCGGATCACTAAGCCCGACTTTCGTCCCTGCTCGACTTGTAGGTCTCGCAGTCAAGCTCCCTTCTGCCTTTGCGCTCTACGAATGATTTCCAACCATTCTGAGGGAACCTTTGGGCGCCTCCGTTACTGTTTAGGAGGCGACCGCCCCAGTCAAACTACCCGCCTGACACGGTCCTCCAGCCGGATCACGGCTGCGAGTTAGAGACTCTATGCATGAAGGGCGGTATCCCAAGGGTGACTCCTCCGAAGCTGGCGCTCCGGGCTCGACGTCTCCCGCCTATCCTGTACATCATGCACAAAGCCTCAATATCAGGCTGTAGTAAAGCTCCATGGGGTCTTTCCGTCCTGTCGCGGGTAACCTGCATCTTCACAGGTACTATGATTTCACCGGGTCTCTCGTTGAGACAGTGCCCAAATCGTTACGCCTTTCGTGCGGGTCGGAACTTACCCGACAAGGAATTTCGCTACCTTAGGACCGTTATAGTTACGGCCGCCGTTTACTGGGGCTTCGGTTCAAAGCTTCGCTTGCGCTAACCCATCCCCTTAACCTTCCAGCACCGGGCAGGCGTCAGCCCCTATACGTCATCTTGCGATTTAGCAGAGACCTGTGTTTTTGCTAAACAGTCGTTTGGGCCTATTCACTGCGGCTCTACATGTGTAGAGCGTCCCTTCTCCCGAAGTTACGGGACCATTTTGCCGAGTTCCTTAACGAGAGTTATCCCGCGCGTCTTAGAATTCTCATCTCGCCTACCTGTGTCGGTTTACGGTACTGGCGCCTTCCCCCTCACTAGAGGCTTTTCTTGGCAGTGTGAAATCGTGACCTCCGTCCCTACGGGACTCCGCATCGTTCCTTGACTGTGATGCCTGACGGATTTGCCAATCAGACGGTCTTGAAACTTGCACATGCACTTCCATCCGCATGCGTCACTATCCTCCTGCGTCCCCCCATTGTTCAAACGGTGGATCGGCGGTACAGGAATATCAACCTGTTATCCATCGCCTACGCCTTTCGGCCTCGGCTTAGGTCCAGACTACTAACCTGAGCGGACGAGCCTTCCTCAGGAAACCTTGGGCTTTCGACGGAGGGGATTCTCACCCCTCTTTTCGCTACTCACACCGGCATTCTCACTTCCAAACGCTCCACTGCTCCTTCCGGTACAGCTTCACAGCGGTTTGGAACGCTCCCCTACCATTCCTTACGGAATCCGCAGCTTCGGTGGTATGTTTAGCCCCGTTACATTTTCGGCGCGGCGCCACTCGACTAGTGAGCTATTACGCACTCTTTGAATGGTGGCTGCTTCTAAGCCAACATCCTAGCTGTCTAGGCAGCGCCACATCCTTTTCCACTTAACATACACTTGGGGACCTTAGCTGGCGGTCTGGGCTGTTTCCCTCTTGACTACGGATCTTATCACTCGCAGTCTGACTCCCGAGTATAAGTTGCTGGCATTCGGAGTTTAACTGAATTCGGTAACCCTGTGGGGGCCCCTAGTCCAATCAGTGCTCTACCTCCAGAACTCTCAACCTCGAGGCTAGCCCTAAAGCTATTTCGGGGAGAACCAGCTATCTCCAGGTTCGATTGGCATTTCACCGCTACCCACACCTCATCCCCGCACTTTTCAACGTGCGTGGGTTCGGACCTCCAGTCAGTGTTACCTGACCTTCATCCTGGACATGGGTAGATCACCTGGTTTCGGGTCTACGACAACGCACTGAACGCCCTGTTCAGACTCGCTTTCGCTACGGCTCCGCCTCATCGGCTTAACCTCGCGCGTTATCGTAACTCGCCGGTTCATTCTACAAAAGGCACGCCATCACCCGTTAACGGGCTCTGACTACTTGTAGGCATACGGTTTCAGGATCTATTTCACTCCCCTTCCGGGGTGCTTTTCACCTTTCCCTCACGGTACTGGTTCACTATCGGTCACTAGGGAGTATTTAGCCTTGGGAGATGGTCCTCCCGGATTCCGACGGGGTTTCACGTGTCCCGCCGTACTCAGGATCCACTCTGGAGGGAAAACAGTTTCAGCTACAGGGCTGTCACACCTTCTTCGGCCGACCTTTCCAGGTCCTTCACCTACTGTCTTCCTTTTTGACTCCGTATAGAGTGTCCTACAACCCCGAAGAGCATGCTCTTCGGTTTGGGCTGTTCCCGTTTCGCTCGCCGCTACTCAGGGAATCGCATTTGCTTTCTCTTCCTCCGGGTACTTAGATGTTTCAGTTCCCCGGGTCTGCCTCACGTTACACTATGTATTCATGTAACATGTCCCATCCCATTACAGATGGTGGGTTCCCCCATTCGGAAATCTTCGGATCAAAGCATACTTACTGCTCCCCGAAGCATATCGCTGTTCGTCGCGTCCTTCATCGGCTCCTAGTGCCAAGGCATCCACCGTACGCCCTTCATACCTTGATCTAGCGTTGGTATTCTAAGAACACACGTCTTAAATGACATGGTTAATTAAAAGTTTGATGTCTTGTTGATGTCTTCAGTTTTCAAGGTGCGAGTGTCTCTTGCGAGACTGAGAGACGAGCTCTCAAAACTGAACGATGGGCATGTCCCGTAAGGGACGTTTTCCTTAGAAAGGAGGTGATCCAGCCGCACCTTCCGATACGGCTACCTTG
The DNA here is from genome assembly GCF_036287235.1 of Exiguobacterium sp. 9-2. Lineage (NCBI taxonomy): Bacteria > Bacillati > Bacillota > Bacilli > Caryophanales > Exiguobacterium > Exiguobacterium sp. 9-2. The sequence continues at coordinate 11,822 of NZ_CP142850.1, read as the reverse complement.
TTACGACTTCACCCCAATCATCTACCCCACCTTCGACGGCTGGCTCCTTACGGTTACCTCACCGGCTTCGGGTGTTGCAAACTCTCGTGGTGTGACGGGCGGTGTGTACAAGACCCGGGAACGTATTCACCGCAGTATGCTGACCTGCGATTACTAGCGATTCCGACTTCATGCAGGCGAGTTGCAGCCTGCAATCCGAACTGGGAACGGCTTTATGGGATTGGCTCCACCTCGCGGTCTCGCTGCCCTTTGTACCGTCCATTGTAGCACGTGTGTAGCCCAACTCATAAGGGGCATGATGATTTGACGTCATCCCCACCTTCCTCCGGTTTGTCACCGGCAGTCTCCCTAGAGTGCCCAACTGAATGCTGGCAACTAAGGATAGGGGTTGCGCTCGTTGCGGGACTTAACCCAACATCTCACGACACGAGCTGACGACAACCATGCACCACCTGTCACCATTGTCCCCGAAGGGAAAACTTGATCTCTCAAGCGGTCAATGGGATGTCAAGAGTTGGTAAGGTTCTTCGCGTTGCTTCGAATTAAACCACATGCTCCACCGCTTGTGCGGGTCCCCGTCAATTCCTTTGAGTTTCAGCCTTGCGGCCGTACTCCCCAGGCGGAGTGCTTAATGCGTTAGCTTCAGCACTGAGGGGCGGAAACCCCCCAACACCTAGCACTCATCGTTTACGGCGTGGACTACCAGGGTATCTAATCCTGTTTGCTCCCCACGCTTTCGCGCCTCAGCGTCAGTTACAGACCAAAGAGTCGCCTTCGCCACTGGTGTTCCTCCACATCTCTACGCATTTCACCGCTACACGTGGAATTCCACTCTTCTCTTCTGTACTCAAGCCTTCCAGTTTCCAATGGCCCTCCCCGGTTGAGCCGGGGGCTTTCACATCAGACTTAAAAGGCCGCCTGCGCGCGCGCTTTACGCCCAATAATTCCGGACAACGCTTGCCACCTACGTATTACCGCGGCTGCTGGCACGTAGTTAGCCGTGGCTTTCTCGTAAGGTACCGTCAAGGTACGAGCATTCCCTCTCGTACGTGTTCTTCCCTTACAACAGAGTTTTACGATCCGAAAACCTTCATCACTCACGCGGCGTTGCTCCATCAGACTTTCGTCCATTGTGGAAGATTCCCTACTGCTGCCTCCCGTAGGAGTCTGGGCCGTGTCTCAGTCCCAGTGTGGCCGATCACCCTCTCAGGTCGGCTATGCATCGTCGCCTTGGTGGGCCGTTACCCCACCAACTAGCTAATGCACCGCAAGGCCATCTCAAGGTGACGCCGAAGCGCCTTTCATCAGCGGACCATGCGGTCCGTTGAACTATCCGGTATTAGCTCCGATTTCTCGGAGTTATCCCAATCCTTGAGGCAGGTTCCTTACGTGTTACTCACCCGTCCGCCGCTCATTCCACTGCCTTCCCTCCGAAGAGTTCCGTCAGCTTCCTGCGCTCGACTTGCATGTATTAGGCACGCCGCCAGCGTTCGTCCTGAGCCAGGATCAAACTCTCCATGAAGTGTTTGACTTGCTCGTTGTTGTGACCGAAGTCACGATTGACGAAGCTTGCGCTTCATTCATGTTTGTATTCCGTAGAATACGATTTTTGCCTCATCGTTCAGTTTTCAAAGTTCGTCCGCGCCTGTTTTGGCGACTCAATTAGAATACCAAGTCTGAAACAAGAAGTCAACAACTTTTTTGAAATTGTTTTTTTCGTTTGTTTCAAGCGCTTGTCTTTGTTAAGGACATGTAATAATATATCATGCGTTTTATTATTGCGCAACACTTATTTTAAAATTATTTTTAAAATCATGAACAAACCTCTTGAACCTTACGAATTCGGCTCAAGAGGCTATTTATTCCTTATCAATCCATCAATTGAATGATGCTATGCTGTCGTTCTTCCATTAAATCAACGATAATCCTTCTTCCCTGGTCTTCATAAGAAATGACGGGGCGATCAAAGACTGGATTCTTTTGAGCGATTGTTGCAATCTTCCCATTACTCATCAATACGCGATCACCGACTTCAATCGGTAGAAGTAACTGTCCAAGCAATAATACATATTTTGAACAATATTGCATCGGTCGCGCTTTTAAATGACGATATGCGTCAAACGGCGTATACGCTTCCCGGTATGGGCGCCAACTTGTCATTGCAGCAAAAACATCTGCTACAATGAACAATCGAGCATGATCTGCAATCTTATCACCTTTTACCTTTAGAGGATAACCAGATCCATCTAAACGTTCATGATGTTGAACAATCAAACGATTTACCGTGTCGGAGATAATCGTCTCCTTTTGCAAGACTTGATATGCCATTGCCGGGTGACGTTGAAAAATTTCCTGTTGCATCGCTTCATAACGTTTCGTGTGACGCCATTCCATGATCCGCGCTAGTCCGTAATCCGCAAAATAAGATGCCGTCCACAGCTCATGGATCATTTTCCGTTCTTTTCTGACTGCTTCAGCAAGCATCTGGGCAACTGCTCCTCGATAAATGGCATGTCGCACAGTGTAAGCTTCCGTTCCCCGTTCAAGGAAGAATGGCAGAACATCTTGTCTCGTAATTTGTTCCGGGACGGACTGTTTGACCCAACTCAAAGCTTCATACACATTTGGCTTCATCCCCTGTTCCCATGACATGAAGACTTTATTATAGGAGCGAATGAACTCTTCAAAAGGATGTTCTATCTGCGCAGCCACTGTTTCAATCTGTATCTTTTCACCTTCGACAAGATCAGGACGATCCTCGATGGTGACTTCTTTAATCAAAAACCGTTGGATTCGTCGTAACTCGTCGGTTCCAATTTTTTTCCCTGCTTCTACGATCGGATGATCTGTATGTAAGTAGATCGATTCGGTTAAACGATCCCCGATGCGTAATTGGTCACTTGCCACTCGCATATCGCTTCGTTCCTTTCTCTTCTTTCTATATATGTAGATAAAAGCAGCAGAGTGGTATCACTCTGCTGCTTCCTTACTGACGTCTTGCTTACTCTTCCACTTCTTCTGAAGCATCCGATTCGACTACATTCTCTTCTGATACAAGATCCGTATCTTCTTCCGTTTCATCGGTTTCTTCTCGTTTCAGTTTCGCAACCGTTGCAACACGGTCACCTTCTTCAATTCGAATGACCTTCACCCCTTGGGTGTTGCGACCGACACGTGAAATGTATTGCGAGTCTGTCCGAATAACGATACCGCTCTCTGTCATGATCATGATGTCATCATCGACATCAACGATTCGCATGGCAACGATTTGACCGACGCGATCTGTTACCTTACTCGCGATCAATCCTTTCCCACCACGCGATTGACTACGGAACTCGGTCATCGGTGTTCGTTTACCGAATCCTTTTTCCGTAATAACCAGAACATCTTGTGCATCACGTGCAAGTTCCATCCCGACGACGAAATCGTTTGGGCGTAACGTCATCGCTTTGACACCACGAGCACCACGTCCCATCGAGCGGACATTCGTGATTGGGAAACGAATCGCTTTCCCGCTTGTTGAAACAGCAAAGACTTCATCATCCGTCGATGCAAGACGAACGGATGTCAATTCATCGTCTTCAAACAACCGAATCGCAATCAAACCATTTTTGTTGATCCGGGCATATGCGGACAACGGTGAACGTTTGACACGCCCTTTGCGTGTCATGAAGATCAATGATTTTTGCTCATCTTGAACGACTTCTTCCGTTTCGAGCGCTTCTTCCGTCTCTTCAATCTCTCCTTCAACCACCTCTACAGGTGCTTCAGTTGCTTGTTGCTCCTCAAGATAACGTTTGAAGTTGACTGGAATCATCGTCTCGACCTTTTCATCGCGTTCAATTTGGATGAGGTTGATGATCGGCACACCTTTTGATGTCCGGCTCATCTCCGGTACTTCATATCCACGAATCCGGTAGACTTTCCCGCGGTTCGTAAAGAATAGAATCGTATCATGCGTCGAACAAGACAAGAGACGCGTAACGTAATCCTCGTCGTTCGTTCCGATTCCTTGAACGCCACGTCCGCCGCGGCGCTGTGTCCGGTACGAATCCGTCGTCATCCGTTTGATATAACCACTGCTTGTCAACGTGATGATGATATCTTGTTCCGGAATCAAGTCTTCATCTTCGAATTCGATATGATCCATCCGGATTTCCGTCCGACGCTCGTCGTTGAAACGTTCCTTCAACTCCTCGAGTTCTGTCCGGATCAAATCAAGCAAGACTTCTTCACTCGCAAGGATGCGGTTCAGTTCTGCGATCAATTGCATGATTTCGTCATATTCTGCTTCAATTTTTTCCCGCTCAAGACCTGTCAGGCGTTGTAAGCGCATATCGAGAATCGCTTGTGATTGTTTCTCAGATAACGCAAAACGCTCCATCAACTGTTCACGTGCTGCGTCTGCTGTCCGGTTACCGCGAATGATTTGAATGACTTCATCCAAATGATCAAGCGCAATCCGTAGACCAGCGAGCAAGTGTTCACGTGCTTCTGCTTTTTCGAGATCGAACTGTGTCCGACGACGAACGATTTCTTTTTGATGCTCGAGGTAATGATAGAGCATTTCTTTAAGCGTCAATGTTTTCGGACGCCCTCCGACGATCGCAAGCATGTTGACACCAAACGTCGTTTGCATCGACGTCTGTTTATACAAGTTGTTTAAGATGACACTTGCATTCGCATCACGACGGACTTCCATGACGATCCGCATACCGCGGCGATCTGACTCATCCCGTAAATCCGTAATGCCTTCGATTTTTTTCTCGCGGACGAGATCGGCAATCTTTTCAACGAGGCGGGCTTTGTTGACCTGATAAGGCAACTCCGTCACGATGATCCGTTCGCGGTCTTTTTTCGTCTGTTCGATTTCTGCTTTCGCACGGACGATGATGGAGCCACGTCCTGTTTCATATGCGCGACGAATCCCGCTACGACCAAGAATTTCACCAGCCGTTGGGAAATCAGGTCCCGGAATGTGCTGCATCAATTCTTGAATCGTGATTTCGGGATCGTGAGACAGTGCTAAGACACCATCGATGACCTCACCTAACTGGTGCGGCGGAATGTTTGTTGCCATCCCGACCGCGATCCCGCTTGAACCGTTGACGAGCAAGTTCGGGAAGCGCGACGGTAAGACTTCCGGTTCGCGTTCCGAACCATCGTAGTTATCTTTAAAGTCAACTGTGTTTTTGTTGATATCGCGAACGATTTCCATTGCGATTTTTGACATACGAGCTTCCGTATATCGCATCGCAGCCGCCGAGTCTCCATCGACCGAACCGAAGTTTCCGTGTCCATCGACGAGTTCATAACGATAGCTGAAATCTTGCGCCATGCGGACCATCGTGTCATAGACGGCAGAATCCCCGTGCGGGTGATACTTACCGATGACTTCCCCGACGATACGGGCAGACTTTTTATGTGGTTTATCGGCACGAATACCGAGGTCGTTCATCGCATAGAGAATCCGGCGGTGTCCGGGTTTTAAACCGTCCCGTACGTCCGGAAGAGCACGTGCGACGATGACACTCATCGCGTAGTCCATGAAGGACGTACGCATCTCTTGACTGATATTAATATCCTTGATGATTCCGTGATTTTGTTCGGACATGCTTCTGGCCACCCTCTCTGTTCAGCGTTAAATATCCAGGTTCTTGACGTAATGTGCGTGGGATTGAATGAAGTCGCGTCGTGGTTCGACCTGATCTCCCATCAAGATATCGAAGACTTCATCCGCTTCGATCGCATCTTGAAGCTCGACACGCAACATTTGACGACCACTTGGATCCATCGTCGTTTCCCAAAGCTGCTCTGGATCCATCTCTCCAAGACCTTTGTAGCGCTGAATATCGTACCGTGCGTTTTCAGGAAGCGCTGCAAGCGCCTCTGTCAATTCACGTTCGTTATGCACGTACGTGATGTTCTTCCCTTGTTTGATTCCGTATAGCGGTGGCTGAGCGATATAGACGTATCCATGCTCGACAAGCGGACGCATGTAACGGTAGAAGAACGTCAACAAGAGTGTCCGGATGTGGGCACCATCGACATCGGCATCGGTCATGATGATGACTTTGTGGTAGCGTGCCTTCTCGATATTGAACTCAGAACCAATACTTGTCCCGAGAGCCGTGATGATCGTCCGGATCTCATTGCTTCCAAGAATCTTATCAAGACGTGCTTTCTCAACGTTCAAGATTTTACCGCGAATCGGTAAGATTGCTTGGAAATGACGATCACGTCCGGATTTCGCAGAACCACCCGCTGAGTCACCCTCAACGATATACAATTCGGAAATCGACGCATCACGTGACGAACAGTCGGCCAGTTTACCTGGAAGCGAGCTGACTTCAAGAACACCTTTACGGCGTGTCAATTCACGTGCGCGTTTCGCTGCCATCCGGGCGCGCGACGCCATCATCCCTTTTTCGACGATTGCGCGTGCGTTCGTCGGATTTTCAAGCATGAACTGCTCAAATGCACCAGAGAAGAGCGAATCCGTGACCGTACGTGCGTCGGAATTCCCAAGTTTCGTCTTCGTCTGTCCTTCGAACTGCGGGTTCGGGTGCTTGACAGAAACGATCGCTGTCATCCCTTCCCGTACGTCTTCACCGGACAGTGTACCGTCTGCATCCTTCATCAGACCGAACTTTTTCGCGTAATCATTGATGACGCGTGTCAAAGCTGTCTTGAAGCCGGTCTCGTGCGTACCACCCTCATGCGTCGGGATGTTGTTCGTGAACGAGTAGATATTTGACGCAAATCCATCGTTGTACTGAAGTGCGACTTCGACTTCGATGCCGTCTTTTGTGCCGTGTACGTAGACAGGTTCTGCGTGAACGACTTCTTTTGAACGGTTTAAGTGTTCGACGTAAGATTTAATCCCACCTTCGTAGTGGAAACTACGCGTCATTGGCTCATCCGCACGATCGTCCGTGATGATGATCTTCAAGCCTTTGTTTAAGAAAGCAAGTTCCCGCAGGCGTGTCGCTAGCAAATCGTAGTCATACTCGAGCGTTTCTTGGAAAATCTCACCGTCTGGGAAGAAACGAATCGTCGTTCCGGTCTCTTCTGATGTTCCAATCACTTCAAGATCTTGTGCTGGTACACCGCGATGATACGCTTGGTAATACAACTTTTCATTCCGTTTGACGAATACTTCAAGTTTCGTCGACAGGGCGTTAACGACCGAGGCCCCAACACCGTGTAATCCACCCGATACTTTATATCCGCCACCGCCGAATTTACCACCGGCGTGGAGGACTGTCAGGATGACCTCAACGGCAGGACGACCCATCTTCTCTTGAATGTCGACTGGAATACCGCGTCCGTTATCCTCGACTAAGATCGAGTTCCCTGGTTCGATCGTGACTTTGATCGTGTCACAGTATCCTGCGAGCGCCTCATCGATCGAGTTATCGACAATCTCCCATACGAGGTGATGGAGACCTTTTGATGCCGTCGAGCCGATATACATCCCTGGACGTTTACGTACTGCTTCTAATCCTTCAAGAACTTGAATCTGATCGGCACCGTATCCTTGTTCCAATTCCATATCTTCATGATTACTCATCGGTTTTCTCACCTACTGTTTCTTTATATGATGTCTCTTCCAAATCGACCGTCCCTTGTTTCACGTGGAACAACTTCGCTTGGTTGATCGTTTCATGCGCAATCCCATCGACGCTTGTCGTCGTCAGGATCGTCTGGACCTTTTGTTGCATCGTATCGAGCAAATGTGTTTGACGATGATCATCAAGCTCGGATAAGACATCGTCGAGTAGAAGAAGTGGATACTCTCCGACTTCCTCGTGAATCAATTCGATCTCTGCAAGCTTTAACGAGAGGGCTGCTGTTCGTTGTTGTCCTTGTGAACCATATGTTTGGACGTTTCGTCCGTTGACTTCCATCTCAAAGTCATCACGATGTGGTCCAAACAACGTAACTCCTCTTCGGATTTCATTTTCTTTTATTTTACCAAACTTCTGCGTGTAGGACGCAGTCATTCCTTCGACATCGAGTAATTCATTGCCAAATGTGTCCGAACGATAGATGAGCGCGAGTTCTTCCTGTCCACGACTAATTCCGTCATGAATCGGTCGTGCCCACTTTTCGAGTTGGGCCATGAAATGATGGCGGCGCTGAACGATTTTAACGGCTAGCGTAATCATTTGCTCCGTCAAGATATCAAGGAAGGTCTCGTCTCCTCCCTTCATGGACAGTTGTTTCAGCAACGCGTTGCGCTGCTTCAACACTTTCAGATACTGACTCAATTCATGCAAATAGACCGGGCTAACTTGACCGATCTCCATATCGAGAAACCGTCGGCGGACTTGTGGACTGCCTTTGACGATATGCAAATCTTCCGGGGCGAATAAAACGATGTTCAGTGCCCCGACATAATCACTCAAGCGTCGTTGCTCTAGATGATTTAGTTTTGCTTTTTTCCCGCGACCCGAGATGACGATCTCCTGGACATGAGAACCTGTTCGTTTGACGACACGTCCTTCGACGCGCGCTGTCTCCTGGTCCCAACCAATCAGTTCCTTATCATGCGTCGTCCGGTGAGACTTCGCGAGAGCGAGAACATAGATCGCTTCCAATAAGTTCGTCTTCCCTTGTGCATTTTCACCAATCAGAACATTCGTCTTTTCGGAGAATGACAGTTCGAGTGCGTCATAGTTGCGATAATGACTGAGTCGGACTGAATCCAGCCGCACGTTAGTTACCCTCGTTCTTGATGATGAACTGACCGTAGTCTTCTACATCAATGATGTCTCCATCCCGTAATTTACGACCACGTCGCTGATCGACTTCGCCGTTGACTAGAATTGGCACCTCTGCTAAAAACGGTTTGGCTTGCCCTCCGCTTGAGATGATATCCGACAGTTTCAGGAACTGCCCTAATGTGACATATTCCGTTGTAATTCTGATTTCTTGCATGGATTGACTCCTCCTACCTACATATTATAAATGACGTACTCTTTATTGTACTAAATATTGAACGATTTAGCAAAATTCCCGAACGTATATACGGTATACGAAAAAGACGGGTCCGATGTCGAAACGATCGAACCCGTCTTGTCACGTGTTTTATGTTGATGCTTACGCCGTCCGGACTGGAAGAATCAGTTGCAAGACGTTATCTTGATCAACTGGATGCAAGATGAATGGACGAATCGAACCCGTGAACTGGATTTCGATATCTGTCGCGTCAAGCGCCTTTAAGGCATCCATCATGTACTTCGAGTTGAACGAGATTTTCAGTTCTTCCCCTTCAAGCGAAAGGATGCTGACTTGCTCCGAGACTTTCCCGACTTCTGGTGAATGCGAAGAGATCTCGACCGCTGTCGTTCCTTCAGCTGCAAACTTGATGACGTTGTTACGGTCCTCACGTGCGAGCAGTGACGCGCGATCGATCGCTTGGAGCAATTCTTTCGCGTTCATGCGGACAGCTGTCCGATACTCTTCTGGAATCAAACGTGATGTATCCGGATAGTTTCCGTCAAGTAGACGCGAGAAGAAGAGGACGTGTTTCATCTTGAACAAGATTTGTTGGTTCGTGATCGTAATATCCACATGACCATCCCCAAGTAACTTCGATAATTCATTTAAGCTCTTACCAGGAACGATGACGTTCTGGAACGAGATGTCCGTATCTGTCTCAAACTGAGCACGACGCAGGGCTAAACGGTGACTATCCGTTGAGACACACGTCAAGATGCCTTTGTCGGCTGAAAAGTTCACACCTGTGAGAACAGGACGTGTTTCTTGAACAGCGACAGCAAAGCTTGTTTGACGAATCATCGACCGTAAGAGATCAGCCGGTAAACGGAAACGTTGTCCCCCATCGACTTGTGGAAGACGTGGGAACTCATCTGGATCAAGACCGTTTAAATGGAATTCCGCTGTTCCTGACTGAATCCGTGTCATGAAGTTCGGTGAGACTTCAAGTGTCACTTCGTCTTTTGGCATCTTTTTGACGATATCGCCGAAGAAGCGGGCATTCAAGACGACACTACCAGCACGGTGGACCGTGACATAAGACGTTCCGTTCTCTTCTGCATAGATTGTCCGTTCAATCGAGATTTCTGTATCGCTTCCTGTCAGCGTCATGCCATCTCCATGAGCTTCGAGTTTGATCCCTGTCAGAATCGGAATTGTCGTGCGGGATGAGACCGCTTTGGCTACATCTTGTACTGCTTGAATTAAAGCTTCGCGTTGAATGGTGATATGCATATCGTCGTTAGACTCCTCTCGAAAATAATGGGCATGCGCCCATCATAACATAATAATATATTTTTTTAATAATAGTCTTAGGGGCTGTGGATAGTGTGGATAAGTCGGTGGATAACTTGATATAGAGCCAAAAATGGTGTGGATAAGTTGTGGATAACCACCCTGCTTTATCCACATGTTTATCCACAGTTTTACGAATGCTTCAACTCATGCTTGATTTGTTCGATGACTTTTCCTGTTTCACCGTCTGATTTGATCAACATACTGATCTTTTCATGGGCATGGATGACGGTGGTATGGTCGCGTCCTCCAAATTCCTCCCCAATCTTCGGTAATGAGCTTTCCGTCATCTCACGCGAAAGATACATCGCGATTTGACGTGGAAAGGCAATCGATTTCGTCCGTTTCTTCGCCTTAAGATCATCAAACGGCAAGTTGAAATGCTTACTGACCGACTCCTGGATGTCACGAATTGTGACTTTACGCGGTTCGGCGACTGGCATGATGTTATGCAAGGCTTCTGCAGCGACATTTGGATCAATCGGTCGTCCGACGAGATTCGCATAAGCGATGACACGCGTCAACGCTCCTTCGAGCTCACGGATATTCGTATCAATCTGACTTGCGATGTAGAGCATGACTTCGTTTGAGACATCAAGCTGTTCAGCATTCGCCTTTTTCCGTAAGATTGCAATCCGTGTCTCGAGATCCGGTGGCGTGATGTCGGTAATCAATCCCCATTCAAAACGAGAACGGAGCCGATCTTCAAGCGTTGGAATCTCTTTTGGCGGTCGGTCACTCGAAATGATGATTTGTTTTTGGTCGTTATGCAGTGCATTAAATGTGTGGAAAAACTCTTCTTGCGTCTGTTCTTTGCCCGCAAGGAACTGGATGTCATCAATTAAGAGGACATCGATGTTACGGTATTTATTTCGAAACTCAACCGTCTTATTATCACGGATGGAGTTAATAAAGTCATTTGTAAAGCGTTCAGAAGAGACATAGGCAATCCGTGTCCCAAGATTTTGATCTTGAACGTACTGTCCGATGGCATGCATCAGATGGGTTTTGCCAAGACCAACGCCACCGTAGATGAAAAGCGGATTATATGCTTTAGCAGGTGCTTCAGCAACAGCCAGTGAAGCGGCGTGTGCAAAACGGTTCCCCGATCCGATGACAAATGTATCGAACGTGTACTTCTCATTTAATTGTCCAAGTTCACTCATCGTCAGTTCATCTGTCGGTTTGCGCGTGTTCAATGGACGTGATTTTGGAGCCGGTGTTGCTTCGATCCGTTCCTCTTCTTGTCGATCGAGCATTTTCTTCGCTTGTCCCTCTTCAATGAACTGAATATCGAGTCGGCTTCCGGTTACTTCCTCAACTGTGTCTTCGAGTAAAGATAAGTACTGGCGCTCAAGCCACGTCACCGTAAATGCAGCCGGTGCTGAAACGAGTAAAGTCGTTCCATTTAGCGTAACGCCTTCTGTGGACTTCAACCACATATCATAACTGGCTTTCGGTGTTCGTTCCTCTTCCTCAATCACAGACAAGACATTATGCCAAAGTTCGGCAGCGTTTTTCAT